>JADZAQ010000192.1 GCA_020852555.1 Burkholderiales bacterium | reverse complement strand
GCACGCGCGAGTTCGATGCGCATCGCAATTACGTCGTGCTCTACGACGTCACTGGCGACATGGTGCGCGTGCTGCGCGTCCTGCACGCGGCCCGCCAGTGGCCGCCGGGGCGCTAGCCCCTCGCGCGCAAGGGGGCGCAATGGAGTCGTCGTCAACGGATCGAGCGGGCGAGCACGAGCGGCGCGGGTTCGCCTTCTTCAGCCAGGGCCGGTTCGCGGACGCCGCAGCCGAGCTCGCCATCGTCGTCGAGCTGCGCCCGGACTCGGCGGCGGCACACGGCAACCTCGCGGCGGCGCTCGGGCAGGCGGGGCGCGCCGCGCAGTCGCTGGCGAGTTTCGATCGCGCGCTCGCCCTCGATCCCGCGTTTGTTGCCGCCTATCTCAACGCGGCCAACATCGCTGCCCGAGTCGGGCGCGTGGGGGAGGCGATCGCGCGGCTGCGGCAGGCGCAGGCCCGCTTCCCGAACGACCCCGGCGTTCATTTCACCGCCGGTGAGCTCTACTACGCGCAGGGTCTGCGCGACGAGGCGCGCGCGGCGCTGGCGCGGGTCCTCGCACTCGATCCGCAGCATGTCAAGGCGCGCTGGCTGCACGCGATCGGCGCGCTGCCGCAGGCGTACGGCCCCGGCGAGGATCCCGCAGTGTTTCGCCTCGAGTTCGAGGCCGAGTTGCGCGCGCTTGCCGCGTGGTGCGATGCAGCGCCGTCGCCACTCGCACCGGACAGCGTCGCGGAGCGACAGCCTTTCTACCTCGCCTTCATGGAGGAAGGCAACCAGGCGCTGCGCAGCGACTACGGCGACCTGTGCGCACGCCTGCTCGCCGCGGCGTTCCCGGCGGATGCCGCGTCGCCGATACGCGCGAGGCCCGCCGGAGGTCCGGTTCGCCTCGCCGTCGTCAGTGGTTTCCTGTACGACCAGTCGGTGTGGACCGCGCTCCTGCGCGGCTGGTGCGCGCACCTCGATCGCGCGAAGGTCGAACTGCACTACCTGTACACGGGATCGACCTGCGACGCCGAAACGGCGATCGCGCGCTCGCACGCGGCGAGCTTCACGATGGGTCTCGGGGGAGTGGGCGAGTGGGTCGCGGCGCTCAGGTCGCTCGAACCCGACATCATCCTCTATCCCGAAATCGGGATGGATGCGACGACGGCGCGACTTGCCGCACTGCGCCTTGCACCGGCGCAGGCCGTCGCGTGGGGGCATCCCGAGACGTCGGGGTATCCGACGATCGACCATTTCCTGTCGGCCGAGGCATTCGAGCCGCCCGGCGCCGAGGCGCACTATCGCGAGCGGCTGGTGCGCCTTCCCGGGATCGGCTGTCACTACGACGACCTCGTTCCCGAGTTCGTCGGCGTCGACTGGGCAGCATGGGGCGTCGACCCGCTGGCACCACGTCTCGTGTGTCCGGGTACGCCGTACAAATACATGCCGCAGCACGATCGGCTGCTGGCCGAGATCGCGCGTCGCGTGCCCGCCGCGCAGCTCCTCTTCTTCGTCGATCGGGCACCGGCGCTGTCCGAGTGCATCGAGCGGCGCCTCGCGGTTGCCTTCGCGAACGCCGGGCTCGACGCCACGCGTCACGTCCGCTTCCTTCCGCACCAGTCGCGCGCTGCGTTCTTCGGCATCCTGCGCGACTGCGACGCGCTGCTCGACACGATCGGCTTCTCGGGCTTCAACACGGCGATGCAGGCGATCGAGTGCGACTTGCCGATCGTCGCGTGGGAGGGGCGGTTCATGCGCGGACGGCTGGCGAGCGGCGCGCTGCGGGCGATCGGCATGGACGAGCTCGTCGCTACCACGCCGCAGCGCTACGTCGACCTCGCCGTGCGGCTCGCACAGGACGCTACGTACCGGCTGCAGGCGGCCTCGCGGCTGGCGCAGCGCAAGCCCGTTCTCTTTCGCGATCCAGCACCGGTGCGCGCGTTCGAACGCTTCCTGTTCGAGGCTGCGGGGCGGGGCGGGTAGACAGGAATCGTCCGGAAGGCGCACCCGTAGCCGACGGGCTGCAGCTGCTTACCGGCCGGTACTCCCGAAGCCCCCCGTACCCCGCTCGCTCGTC
This sequence comes from Burkholderiales bacterium, assembly GCA_020852555.1. Lineage (GTDB taxonomy): Bacteria > Pseudomonadota > Gammaproteobacteria > Burkholderiales > Casimicrobiaceae > VBCG01. The sequence continues at coordinate 7,891 of JADZAQ010000192.1, read as the reverse complement.
TCGAAGGCGTCGACGACGCGGAACGCTGCCTGCGCCACCGGCACGATGACGAGTTGCGCAACGCGCTCCAGCGGGTTGAGCGCGAACGTCTCGGTCCCGCGATTCCAGCAGCTCACCATGAGCGGCCCCTGGTAATCGGAGTCGATGAGGCCGACGAGATTGCCGAGCACGATCCCGTGCTTGTGGCCCAATCCCGAGCGCGGCAGGATCAGTGCCGCGAAGCCCGGATCGGCGATGTGGATCGCGATGCCGGTGGGGATGAGTTCGGTGGTGCCCGGTGCGATGGTGAGCGGGGCGTCGATGCACGCGCGCAGGTCCATGCCGGCCGAACCGGCGGTGGCGTACGCGGGCAGGTGTGCGCGGATGCGCTCGTCGAGGATGCGCAGGTCGAGGGTGGGCATGGAGTGAGGGAGTAGTGGGCCGTCGCGCACGATCATTGGCGACGCGTGTGAATATTCATTGTAGCGGTGCCGCCCTTGCCGCAGAGTACGAGCGCGTGAGCATCGATTCGTTCGCCGTAGGCACAATGGCCGATCGCCATTTCATCTGATGCGCCGCGACAATCGGTCGTGCGTGCCATGGTCCGTACGCTGCACGGCAATACGGCGCCGGCGACCCGTACCCATGCCGCTGCGACCCGCTGCGGTAGTACACTCGACGGACGATGGCCAGTGCGCTTCCTCTTTCGCGTCACCGCTTGTCCGCGGACCAGTTTCACGAGATGGGGCGGGCCGGCATCCTCGCGCCCGGCAGCCGGGTCGAGCTCATCGACGGCGAGCTGATCGACATGGCGCCGATCGGCAGCCGGCATGCCAGTGTGGTGAGCTACCTGTCGATGCTCTTTGCGCGCAGCGGTGGGAAGGCGATCGTCTTCACCCAGAATCCGATCGGCCTGCCGCCGTGGAGCGAGCCGCAACCGGATCTCGCGCTCCTCGAGCCGCGGACCGATCACTACCGGCGCGAGTTGCCGCGGGCGAGCGATGTTCTGCTTGTGGTCGAGGTCGCCGACACCACGCTGCGCTACGACGTGGGGATCAAGCTGCCGTTGTACGCCACGCACGGCATCCGTGAAGTGTGGATCGTCGATCTCACGGGTCGTCGAGTCGACGTCTATCGCCAGCCGGTGGCGGGCAGCTACCAAGTGAAGCTCGTGTGCCTCGCGGCCGACGTCGTCAGTCCCGAAGCGGCGCCGTCGATTCGCGTCGAGCTCGCCCCAATCCTCGGCGAGTAGCAGCGGGCGCGACGCGGCTGCGGCGAGGCCGCCGGTCGTGCTTGCGGTTCCCGATCGTGCCGGGACGGTGTCGCCCGGCGCGGGTCGGCCGGATCGGCACGGGCGTGTGCGCATGTCGAGTTTGCCAGCACTCGCCTGCCTATGCCATAATGACGGGCTTGCCGCGTCTTGCGTACGGCCCGCGAACTTCCGGGTCCGCGGTTCCCTTGGGGGCCGCCGCGCAAGCCGAAAGCCACACCCCGATACGAAGGAGCGAGCCATGGCTCGAGTCTGTCAAGTGACCGGAAAGGCCCCGATGGTGGGCCACCACGTTTCGCACGCCAACAACAAGACCAAGCGGCGTTTCCTCCCCAACCTGCAGCGGCGCCGCTTCTGGGTGGAGAGCGAGAGTCGCTGGGTGAGCCTGCGCCTCACCACGAACGCGCTGCGCACGATCGACAAGAACGGTATCGACTCGGTGCTCGCCGACCTGCGCGCCCGGGGCGAGGCGATCTAAGGGAGCCCGGACATGCGCGAAAAGATCAAGCTCGAATCGACCGCCGGCACCGGCCACTTCTACACGACGGACAAGAACAAGAAGAACACGCCGGAGAAGATCGAGATCAAGAAATTCGATCCCGTCGCCCGCAAGCACGTGACCTACAAGGAAACGAAGCTCAAGTAGCGGCGGGCGCCGTACAACGAAGGCAAGTCGATCAGGGGCCGCGCAAGCGGCCCTTGGCGTTCATCACGCTGCCCTCGGAGCAGCGCCGCTGGCCGCGTGCCAACAACGTCGTGCGGTTCCTGCCGCGGCTGCGGTGCGGGTGTGACGGCGGCAGCCGGTCAGGCGTACCGCCGCAACTGGTGCGAGAACGCGGCGAGCGGAGCGATGCCCGACGCTTCGGCGCGATGGCACCAGTCCTGCAGGCGCGCGAGGAGCTGCTCCGACGACTCGGTCGAGCGCTCCCACAGCGACGCCAATTCCTGGCGCATGGCATAGATCGTCGCGATCGCCTTGCTCTTGCCGACGGCGGCCGTGAGCTCGACGCGGTCGGCGTCGGTGAGCGACGCGGGGTCGGCGAGCAGGAAACGCTTCATTCGCCGCGGGCTCGGCAGGTCGAGGCTGCCGGCGCGGGCCTTGAGATGCGCGAGTTCGGTGGCGCACGCGGCCTTGAGCGCGTGCGCGTAGTGGGTCGCGACATGGTAGCGATGGGTGAGCACCGCCTGCAGCGTGCCGAGGTCGGCGATCGCCTTGGCGCGAGTGAAGCGGACCTGCGGCGCGACCTTGCGCACCGTGGCGAGGTGCACCGTCGCGAGGCCGCGGATGTAGAGCCAGCCGATGTCGAACTCGTACCACTGCGACGAGAGCTTCGCCGACGTGCCGTAGGCGTGATGATTGTTGTGCAGCTCCTCGCCACCGATCACGATGCCCCACGGCACGATGTTGGTCGAGGTGTCGGCGGAGGCGAAGTTGCGATAGCCCCAGTAATGACCGATGCCGTTGATGATCCCGGCCGCGGTGATCGGAATCCAGAGCATCTGCACCGCCCAGATGGTCAGCCCGATCGGCCCGAACAGGACGAGGTCGATGGCGAGCATGAGCATCACCCCCCATGCCGACCGAGGCGTGTACACGTGGCGCTCGAGCCAGTCGTCGGGCACGCCGTGCCCGTAGCGGGCGAGCGTCTCCTGGTTCTTCGCTTCCGCGCGGTACAACTCGGAGCCGCGGAGCAAGACGGTCCGGATGCCGCGGGTCTGCGGGCTGTGCGGGTCGTCGGGGGTCTCCACCTTGGCGTGGTGCTTGCGATGGATCGCCACCCATTCCTTGGTGACCATCCCGGTGGTGAGCCACAGCCAGAAGCGGAAGAAATGGCTCACGAGCGGGTGCAGGTCGAGCGCCCGGTGCGCCTGCGCGCGGTGCAGGAAGATCGTCACCGACGCGATGGTGATGTGCGTGAGGATCAGGGTAACCACGAGATAGCCCCACCACGGCAGGTCGAGAAGGCCATGCGCGGCGAAAGCGAGAAAATCGTAAGCCATTGAAAACCTTGTGTTGTTGCCGGGAGCGCGAGGCTGCGGCGGTCGGGGGCGGATTCTACCCTACCGACCGGTCGCCGGGCCGGCGGTCCGGCGACGGCTCCCCGGCGGCGGCGACCGGTGCCACGCCATCGGCGGCGGTGTACTGGATTTCGCGACGCTGCCGCGCGATAGCGACGCCTTCGCGCGCGAAGCCGGCGAGGATGCGCCGGTGGACGTTGCTGCGGATCGTCTGGCTGCCGACGGGGCCGCCCGAAATCCACAGCACGAGCTCGAGGTCGACGCCGTTTTCCGAGAGGCCGTTGACGAAGGCCGTGGGTGCGTCGCTGCCGCCCAGCACGCGCGGCTCGCCGGTGGTCGCCTCGACCATGAGCGCCAACGCACGCTCGACGTCGGCCTCGTAGGCCACCCGCACGGTCGAGGCGAGGCGCACGTTGTGCGAGGCGTGCGAATGATTGAGCACGGTGGTGCTGATGAGCGTCTCGTTGGGGACGAGCGCCTCGACGCCGTCGAGGCTGCGCAGCACCACGTAGCGCGAGGTGACCTTCGCCACGCGTCCCTGGCGGCCGTCGACGGTGATCATGTCGCCCAGGCGGATCGACTTGTCGACGAGGATCGTGAAGCCGGCGATGTAGTTGGCGGCGAATTTTTGCAGACCCAACCCGACGCCGACGCCGAGCGCTCCGCCGAAGACAGTGAGCAGCGTCAAGTCGAAGCCGATCGCATCCAGCGCGATCAGCACGCCGACGGTGAGCAGCGCCGCGCGCACCACGCGACCCAGGACCGCGCGCACGTTGTTGTCGAGCGTGGTGGCGTTCGACAACCGCTGCTCGACGACACCCGATAGCCACAGCGTGATCACCAGCGTCACCAGCACGGCGGCGACGCCCTTGAAGATGGTGAGCAGCGACACGCCGCCCTTGCCGATCGGGATCTGCATCGCGTCGAGCTCGGCCGCCACCAGCGGCAGCACGCCGACGAAGTAGAGGATCGCGAGGAGCCAGATCGCAAAGGAAATCGCCCGCTCCGACGTCTTGAGCCACGTCGCTTGCGCGAAGAAGCGCCGCATGATGTAGACCAGCATGCGGATCACCGCGAGCGCGATGAGGAGCGGCGTCGCGATGTCGATGAAGAACGGCCGGCCGCCCGTCACCCCGTGAAAGATCGGCCGCACCAGCGCGAGCAGCACGAGGCCGACGAGCGAGAAGGTGATGCGCCCCACGCTGCCGGACAGCCGAGGATGCAGCTTGCCACGGCGTTGCTCGCGGTCGCGGGGACGGGCGCGTGCGCGTCGTTCGAGCAGCCGATCGATGAGCCAGGCGAGGGCGAGGCAGACGACGACGAGACCGAGCTCCAGCCAGTAGCGCGGATTGGCGAGCGCGTTCTCGAGACGGGAGAAGTCGATGGGGGCGAGCATGGGATCGAGGCGGTCGGCGCGGCGGGCGCGGTTTCAGGTGCGGCGTTCGAGGACGGCCGCGAAGAAGCCGTCGCAGCCATGCAGGTGGGGCAGGACCTTGAGCGTGCGGCCGGTGTCGAGCGCGATGTTCGCACGGACGAGGTCGGCGGCGACGTCGCCCAGCGCGAACGACGGATGCGCGGCGAGAAAGTCGGCGACGACGTCCTCGTTCTCGTCGGGCAGCACGCTGCACGTCGCGTAGACGAGGCGCCCGCCGGGTTTGACGAGCGTGGCGGCGGCGGCGAGGATCGCCGCCTGCTTCGCGGCGAGCTCGGCCACCGCGCTTTCCGGTTGACGCCACTTCAAGTCGGGGTTGCGGCGCAGCGTGCCGAAGCCGGTACACGGCGCGTCGACCAGGACGCGATCGATCTTGCCGGCCAGGCGCTTGACCTTGACGTCGCGCTCGTGGGCGAGCACCTGCGGATGCACGTTGGATAGGCCCGAGCGCGCGAGGCGCGGCGTGAGCTTGGCCAGCCGCTCGGCGGCGACGTCGAACGCATAGAGACGTCCTTGCCCGCGCATCAGCGAACCAAGGAGCAGCGTCTTGCCGCCGGCACCCGCGCAGAAGTCGACCACCATGTCGCTGCGTCGGGGGGCGACCGCGTAGCCGACGAGCTGGCTGCCTTCGTCCTGCACCTCGAGGCGGCCGTCGGCGAGCCACGGATGGCGCGCCAGCGAGGGCCGGCCGGTCACCCGGATGCCGAGCGGCGAGAACGGCGTGGCGGTGGCGGCGAGGCCATCGGCCACGAGTGCCGCCAGCGCCGCCTCGCGTGTTGTCTTCATGACGTTGACGCGCAGGTCGAACGGCGCCGGATCCTGCCAGGCGCGGGTGAGCGCGGCGCGGGTGTCGTCACCGTAGGCCGTGCCCAGGCGGTCCCACAGCCAGTCCGGCACGTCGTGCGCGACGGCGGGCGGCAGCGCGTTGTGCAGGCGCGACTTGAAGGCGCGCGCCCAGAGGTCGTCGGCGGCATTGAGCGCGGGAGCGAGGTCGCGTAGCGAGCGCCCCATCTCGCGCAGCACGACGGCGAGCGCGAGGCGCTGGGGATCGTCGGTCCCGGCGAGCGCTTCCAGCGAACGCTTGCGGCGCAGGTACGCGAAAGCGCCGTCGGCGATGAACGCGCGATCGCGCGCGCCGAACTCGCGGTGGGCGCGAAAGAAGACCGCCAGGCCGCTGTCGGCGGGAGTCGCAAAGCGCCGCACTTCGCCGATGGCGGCCGCCAACGCGGCGATCTCGCTCGCCCGGACGGTCATGGCGTCATGGTGGGGAAGGTCTCGCCGGGGCGCGGTGCCGCGAGGGGATTGACCGGCGCCTGTGCCTCCGCCTGTGGCGTTTCGAAGAGCGGCGGCAGCGCGAGCTCGTCGCGGCCGACCGCGGTCGGATCCTCGTCGACCCGGATCGAATCGAGCAGCACCTCGATCGTCCCGCGCTCGGTGTGCGCGAGGCGGAACTTTACGGGGATATAACGCAGCGACGGTGCGAGCCACACGTAAGCATCGGTCTTGCCATCGGCGCTGCGCCGGTGCCAGCGCTCGGCGGTGAGCGTCCCGTGCGGCCAGGTGATCTCGTCGGTGCCTTCGCGGGTGATCGTGTAGTTCGTGAGCCGGCGCGGGGTGGCGACGGCGACGGCCACCGAGTCGGTCGTCGGCGGCGTGAAGTAGTACTGCCACATGAGCGAGAGCGGATCGAAGGTGGGCTCGATGAGCGGCTCGATGCCGTCGCGCAGCGTGATGATGCCGGCCTTGCGATCGAAGGCGGCGAACTCGACGCGGTCGGGGCCGCCGCGCTCGACGCGCAGCAGATCGGGCTTCAAACCCTCGGCGGTGATCGAACCGGTGCTCTCCAGCTTGCCCTGGCCGCGCAGCACGAGCGCGGCCAGGCCGCGCGCCGCACCCAGCGTGACGATGCGGTAGCGCTGGTCGTGGTGCTCGAAGCGGTAGACCGCGTCGCCGATCTCGAAGCCCTGCGTGCCCCAGAAAACCTTGTAGGCGAGATCCACCCGCGGCGGCAGCGTCTTGGGTGGCGCAATGGCCGGTGCGGCCGGCACGGCGACCGGCGTTTCGGCGGCAGGCGGCGCCTCGGGTGCCGCGGCGACCGGTACCGGCGGCGTTGCTTCCGCCAGAGCAGGTTCGGCGGGTGCCGCTTCGGGCGGCGGCAGCGCGACCGGTGCGGGGACACTTGCCGTCACCGCCGGGCGGCGTGCGGGCTTGGGCTTCGGGGCGGGCACCGGCGCCGCAGCGACGGGGACGGGAACCGGTGGCGGCGGCAGCTCGATGAGCGTGGCCGTGAGCGGCACGGCATCGTCCGGCGTCGTGAACGCGACCGGCCACAGCGACACCGTGAGATGCAGCAGGAGCGACCCGGCGAGCGCCAGCGCGAGGATGCGCCGGGCGCGGCGGGGCCGCGGCGTCACGCCGACCGGCTTCGGCGGCGCGCGGCGGTGCGTGGCGGGCAGCGGCGGGGGCCGGGTGGACACTCGCACATCGTCAGGCATCTGGGGCGAACAGGGTCGTGTCGGCAGGTGGCCGATCGGTCGTCAGATGGACCCGACGGCCGACGATCGCAAGCCGCCCGCCGCAATACCACGCCACCGCCTTCGGCAGCAGCGCGTGCTCGGCGACGAGCACCCGCGCGGCGAGGCTCGCCTCGTCGTCGTCGTCGTGGACCGGCACCGCGGCCTGCGCGACGATGGGGCCGACGTCGACATCGGGGGTCACGAAGTGCACGGTACAGCCATGCACCCGCACCCCTTCGGCCAGGGCGCGTCGGTGCGTGTGCAGGCCCGGAAACGACGGCAGCAGCGAGGGGTGGATGTTGAGCATCCGGCCGGCGAAGCGGTCGATGAACGCCGCGCCCAGCACGCGCATGAAACCGGCGAGGACGACGAGATCGGGCGCGGTGGCGGCAAGGACGTCGCCGAGGGCCGCGTCGAACGCGGGACGCTCCGCGTAGTCCTGGTGATCGACGACTTCGGTGGGCACGCCGTGCGCGGCGGCGATGGCGAGACCCCCCGCCCGCGGTCGGTTGGCGAGCACGCGCACGATGCGCCCGCCGCCGAGTGCATCGCGCGCCTGCGCAGCGAGGAGCGCGGCGAGGTTGGAGCCGCGGCCCGAGACGAGGACGACGATGCGCGTGGCCATGATGGGGCGGCGTGGGGCGGGGTCGGCGGTCGGCGACCCCGGCGGGCTAG
>JADZAQ010000191.1 GCA_020852555.1 Burkholderiales bacterium | reverse complement strand
GCCGATCTCGCGCGCGCCGGGATCGGCGAGGGCACGATCCGGCTCTCCATCGGGCTCGAGGATCCCGACGACCTCGTCGACGACCTGTCGCGTGCGTTGTACGTGGCCGGGAAGGCCACGGCCTGAGCCGCGCGCGACTCGCCATGCGCCTCACCGTCGCCGGCCACGAGACGTACGCGTACACCGGCGCGCGGCCGCTCGTTCCGTCACAACCGACGGTCGTGTTCGTGCATGGCGCCGCACACGACCACAGCATCTGGGCGCTGCAGTCGCGCTACTTCGCGCACCACGGCAGCAACGTGCTCGCGGTGGATCTGCCGGGGCACGGCCGGTCGGGTGGCGTGCCGCTGGCGAACATCGGGGCGATCGCCGCGTGGCTCGTCGCATTGCTCGATGCCGCAGGCGTCGAGCGTGCCGCGTTCGTCGGCCACTCGATGGGGGCACTCGCCTGTCTGGAGATGGCGGCGCGATATCCGGCGCGCGTGCGCAAGGTCGCGCTCCTCGGCCCCAGCGTGCCGATGCCGGTGAGCGACGCGCTCCTCGCCGCGGCGAAGGGCGACGATCACGTCGCCTTCGAACTCATCAATGCGTGGTCGCACAGCGTACCGCGACAACTCGGCGGCAATCCGGTGCCCGGCATGTGGATGACGGGCGCCGCGCTGCGCCTCATGGAGCGCTCGCGGCCGGGCGTGCTGCACACCGACCTCGCCGCCTGTCACAGCTACGCGGATGGACTCGACGCGGCGGCGCGTGTTGCCTGTCCGACGCTGGTGATCCTGGGCGAGCGCGACCTCATGGCGCCGGCGCGCAATGCGCGCGCGCTCCTCGCCGCCCTGCTCGACGTGCGCACCGTCACGCTCCGCGGCGCGGGACATGCGCTGATGACCGAACAGCCGGATGCGGTGCTCGACGCGCTGCGCGTATTCCTGTAGGCGAGGTCGTGGCAGTCCCGCGTTTCCACGTCGCGATTCCACTCGCACCGGCGGCGGTCGGCAGCGAACTCGCCCTGCCCGAGGCGACCGCGCACCACGCCGTGCGGGTACGCCGTCTCGCGACGGGCGACGCGCTGGTGCTCTTCGACGGTGCCGGAGGCGAGTATGCGGCGACGCTGACCCGCGTCGGCAAGCGCGCTGCTCATGTGCGCCTCGACGCTTTCGTCGACGGTGTCGCCGAGCCGGCCCGTGCGGTCACCCTGGCGCAGGCGCTGGTCGCGACCGACACCATGGATACGATCGTGCGCCACGCGGTCGAACTGGGCGCCAGCATCGTGCAGCCGCTCGTCACCGCGCGCAGTACACCGTTTCCGGCCGGCGCGCACGGCGCGAAGCGCATTGCGCACTGGCAGGCGATCGCGGTGGCCGCGTGCGAGCAATGCGGGCGCAACCGGATTCCCGCCGTCGCGAATCCAGTGCCGCTGGCGGCCTGGCTTGCGCTGCGCGAGAAGTCGCGCATCGGCATCGTGCTCGCGGCGGACTCGGGCGTGGCGTGGTCGCAGTTGCGCGTGGGTGCAGGCGATCTCGACGTGCTGGTCGGTCCGGAGGGCGGTTTCGCCCTCGCCGAGGTCGCGGATGCGCAAGCGGCCGGCTTCCTTGCGGTATCGCTGGGTCCGCGCATCCTGCGCGCGCAGACGGCCGCACTCGCGGCACTCGCCGCCGTTTCGCTGACGTGGGACGACGCTTGACGGAAGGAGCCACCCGCGGCGACGCGCGGGCCCTGGCGCCTCACCGCCGCGCAGCTTCATCACCGGCGTGGCGGGTGGGGTCGGGCATCGTGTGCGCCGCGCTCGGCGCGTGCGCAACGACACCCGTGCCGCCTGCCGTCGATCATCGCTACGTCCTGCTGGGACCCGAGGGCCGTCCCGTGGTGCGCGTCGTCACCACCGCGCCCGCATGCCCGACGCTCGTCGTCGACGGGAGCACCGTCGCATTGTCGGTACGGATGCCACCCGCGACCATCGCGGCACGCCCGGCACGCGCCGGCGGCGCGCCCGCGAAGGCCGCGGCATTCGATGTCACCACCTGCGAGGCGACGCTGCCCGCCGAGGTCGCCAAGGCGACGATCGACGGCGTGTCATTGCCACTTCCCAAGGCGCGCCCGCAGCGCATCGTCGTCCTCGGCGACACCGGGTGTGCCGTCACCGCCGATCCGGCGCGAGCGCAGGCCTGCAACGATCCGGCGCAATGGCCGTATCCGCGCATCGCGGCGGCGGCCGCGGCGATGAAGCCCGATCTCGTGATCCACGTCGGCGACTATCACTATCGCGAGAATCCGTGTCCGCAGGGCGAAGCGGGATGTGCGGGCAGCCCCTGGGGTTACGGATTCGATGCGTGGCAGGCGGATTTCTTCGCGCCCTCGCGTCCGCTCCTGGCGGCGGCGCCGTGGATCGTGGTGCGCGGCAATCACGAATCCTGCGCCCGCGCGGGGCAGGGCTGGTGGCGCTTTCTCGATCCGCGGCCCGTCGACGGCAAACGCACCTGCAACGATCCGGCCGACGACGACCTCGGCAATTTCAGTGCTCCGTATGCAGTCCCCCTCGGCGACGCCGGCGACACGCAGCTCCTCGTCTTCGATTCGTCGGCGACCGCCACGCGCGCCCTCGTGCCGACCGATCTCGCCTACCGCGAGTACCGCGCGCAGTTCGAGTTGCTCTTCGCGATGGGCACGCGCCGGCCGCACGCTTTCTTCCTCGCCCATCATCCGGTGCTGGGCTTCGCCGCGAACCCGCGCGATCCGCAGCGCCCGTATCCGGGCAATGCCGGGCTGCAGTCGGTGCTGGCGGCGATGTATCCGGCGACGCTGTTCCCGCCCAACGTCGCGGCGACGATCGCGGGGCACAATCATTTGCTCGAGGTCGTCGATTTCGCGACCGCGCATCCCGCGCAGATCATCGCCGGCATCGGTGGCGCGCACCTCGATGGGCCGCTGCCGGTGCCCTTCCCGGTGGGTGCGACGCCGGCGCCGGGGGCCGTGGTCGGGCAGATGCTGTCGAGCCCGCGCTTCGGCTTCCTGACGCTCGAACGCAACGGTGAGGACTGGGCGCTGCGCGCCTTTGACGTCGACGGCAAGGCGTTTGCCGCTTGCACGCTGCGAAGGCGCGCAGCGAGCTGCAGTCCTCTCGTGGCGCTTCCGCAGCGGCCGTGATGCGCGGAACATCCTGCGACCGGAGGTGATGCGCACCTCCCGTGCGATGCTTCGCCGCCGAGGGTCCGTCAGACCGAGCGGGGCGGTCAGGGCAGCGCCACCACGGTCACCCCGGCGAGGGCCAGCCCGGTCGTCGTGAGGTCGTCCCAGACGTTGCCATCCCCGATGCCCTTGGCGAGCGCATCGAGCCGGGCGAGGGCGAGGAGGAGCGGGGCGATGGTCGCGGGCGACACGCGGCGGGCGGCGCGGGCGAGCGCGCCTTGGCGCTTGCCCCATACCCGCGCACCCTTGACGGCGGAGTCGATCGAGACGCCGCTGCGCACGGCGGCAACGACGGCCGCGAGCGCGTGCACGTCCTCGGTGAGTTGCCAGATCGGCAGCGTCGGCGCGCTGCCGGCTGCCTCGAGCGCGCGCAGGATGCGCAGCGTGCGCGCCGGGTCGCCGGCGAGCCAGGCCTCCGAGAGCTCGAAGCTGTCGTAGCGAGCGACGTCGGCGACCGCGGCCTCGACCGCTGCGTGGTCGAGTTCGCCTGCCGGCAGGACGAGTGCGAGTTTCTCGATCTCCTGTCGCGCGGCGAGCAGATTGCCTTCGCAGGCGTCGGCGAGGAAGGCGAGCGTCTCGCGCGTCGCGCGTTGCTGTTGGCGCGCGAGTCGCGCCGCGATCCATTGCGGCAGCGCGTCGCGCTCCAGCGGATAGACGGCGATCGTGACGCCGGCGGCGGCGAGCGCCGCGAACCACGCCGTGGCCTGCGCCGCGCGATCGAGGCGTGGCAGCGTGACGAGGGTCACGTTGTCGGGATTGAGGTGCCCCGCGTACGCCACCAGCGCGTTGCCGCCGTCGATCCCGGGCTTGCCGCTCGGGATGCGCAGGTCGACGCATTTGCGATCGCCAAAGAGGCTCGCGTTGGCGTTGGCGGCGAGGAGCGCGTCCCACTTGAACCCCGGCTCGGCGACGAAGACCTCGCGGTCGACGGCACCCGCGGCGCGCGCCGCGGCCCGGATGGCGTCGCCCGCCTCGAGAGAGAGCAGCGGCTCGTCGCCGTGGACCACGTAGAGCGGACCCACGCCGCGCGCGAGGTGCGCGGCGAGATCGTCGTGACGAATCTGCATGCGCGATCCTACTGACTGGCGGCGTGCGCCTTGGCCTGCACGGCACGCCGCACGAACTCGATGTGCTCGCGCAGCGTGTACAGCTCGCCCGCGTAGCTCGCCGGCGCCCGCACCCGTGTGACGGCACTTTCGATGCGATCGAGATCGGCGTTCCAGCGGGTGAGCGGGGGATCGCCCGTGTGTCGCCGGACTTCCCGCTCGAGGAGTGCCAATTCGCCGTACCAGCGATAGATGCGCGAGCGTGAGCGCCAGCGCAGCACGTGCGGCAGGATGTTGGCGAGCGGCACCAGGATCACCAGCAGCGGCAGCAGCACGATGATGAGCCGCTCGACGTACGTCGCCATGAAGAAGGGCAGGTACCGCTGCAGGACCCGTGGGCCGAACTTGAGGTGGCGCACCGCGGCTTCGGAGACCGGCAGGTCGACGTGATCGACCGTCGGGAACTCGCTGTTGGCTTCGAAGGTGCCCGCTTCCGCGTGGATGTCGCGGGCGGCATCGAGCAGGAGGTCGACGAGCGGATTCGGCAGGTCGTCGCGCGCGACGAGCATCGCCCGGGTGCCGAGGAGCGTGACGTCGCGCGCCGGAATGTCGTGCGCGAGGTCGATCGCCCCGGCGGGGAGCACGAGCTTGCTGACGAAATGGAAGCGGCGCGGATACGCATCGGCGCGGCCGATGCTCATGAGGGTGAGCGCCGGATCGCGCAGTGCGGCACCAATCGCCTGTCCCTGCGCCGACCCCACCAGGAAGACGGCGTCGAGCGCGCCGTCACGTAGCGCGTCGATCGCCGCGACGTTCGTCTGCGCGGTAAGCGTGGAGTTGCCGGCGGTGACGTCGTTGGCGGCGAGCACGATCTCGGCGAAGGCGCGGGTGCCGCTGCCGGCCGGGCCGACGGCGATCCGCTTGCCGCGCAATTGATCGAGTTGCGTCGGGACGGGTCCGCTGCGCGTGAACACCCACAGCGGTTCGTAGTAGAGCGCGGCGAGCATCTCCACGCCGGTCACGCCGGTGCCGAGGCCACCCTGGACGAAGGCGACGTCGACGCCCGATCGGGGATCCATGAGCAGGCGCAGGTTCTCCGCCGAGCCCTCGGTCGGGCGCTCGACCAGCGTGATGCCATCGCGCGCGAGGATTGCCTTGTATTTCTGCGCGAGCACGTGATACGTGCCCTCGGGTGCGCCGGTGGCGATGACGATCCGCCGTGGAATCGCCGACTGCAGGAACCAGGTGATCGCCGCGGCGAGCAGCACGACGGCGAGGACGGTGAGCCCGACCTGCTGTAGCTTCCGACGTGCCCCTTTCGCGGGGCCCAGGCGGCGCATGCGTGTGGGCGATGCGGCGCGGCCGCTACGCCGGCTTGCGCGCGGCCTGCATGCGCCGGATGAGCTGCTGCACGGCGTCGCTCTGCATCTCGCGCAAGAGCCGCTGCTCCTGCAGGTCGCGGGCGAGCACCTGCGTCTCGTTGAAGGTGTACGAGCGACGGATCACGATCTCGCCCGCCGGGATCCAGTCGTCGCCGTTCTTGTCGTGGAGCCGATACTGCACGCGCTTGACGAGCTGGAATTCGCGCACCGAACCGCCCGACGACAGCGACAGCACGTCCTTGTCGTCGACGACGAGCGGCAGATCGAGCGTCACCTGCGCGTTGGCCGCGGAATCGACGACCTTGGTCGTCGCATCGGCGGCGCCGATGCCGCGCCGGGTCTCGGCGGCCATCGGCGGCGACGACGGCGCATTGACGTAGATGCTGGTGAACGGAAAGCTCGCGTCGCCGCGCAAGTGGAAGCCGCAGCCGGCGACGAGGGTCGCCAGCGCGATGATCGCGAGCGTGCGCATCACGCCGCCGATGCCGGGGCGACCACGTTCACCAGACGGCCGGGCACCACGATGACCTTGCGGATCGGCGCACCCGCCGTGTGCCGCGCGACCTCGGGGCTGGCCCGTGCCGCGGCCTCGATCGCCTGCTGATCGGCACTGGTCGGCACCACGAGCTTGCCGCGGAGCTTGCCGTTGACCTGGAGGACGAGCTCGATCTCGTCCTGCGCGAGCGCTGCCTCGTCGGCCGTGGGCCACGGGGCATCGACGAGATCGCCGGCCTGCCCAGCGAAGCCCAGGTCGCGCCAGAGCACCCAGGTGGTGTGCGGCGCCACCGGATAGAGCACGCGCAGGAGGAGCGAGAGTCCCTCGCGGCGCAGCGCGTCGGCACCTGCTCCCTGCGCCGGCAGCGCCTCGAGCGTGTTCAGCATGATCATGCCTGCCGACACCACGGTGTTGTAGTGGAGGCGCACGTAGTCGGCATTGGCCTGCTGCAGCGTGCGGTGGAGGTCGCGGCGGGCCTTGCGCACCGCATCGTCGGCGCCGCGGGGATCGAACGGGGCGGACGCCGCGGCGATCGCCACCGCGTGCGTCTGCGCGTACGTCCACAGCCGCTTGAGGAAACGGTAGGCGCCTTCGACGCCGGCATCCGACCACACCGCCGAATCCTCGGGCTTGCCGGCGAACATCACGTAGAGGCGTGCAGTGTCGGCGCCGTAGCGATCGACCAGCGTCTGCGGGTCGACGCCGTTGCGCTCCGACTTGCCCATCTTGCCGACGCCGCCGTATTCGACTGGACCGCCGTCCTTCTTCCAGGTGCCGCCGGCGAGCTTGCCGTCGGCGTCGTGGCGCGGCTCGACCTCGTCGGGCGGAACGTAGTCGAGGCCGCCCTTGTCGCCGCGGCGGAACCAGATGTGGTTGAGCAGCATCCCCTGCGTGAGCAGGCGCGTGAACGGCTCGTCGCACTTGACGAGGCCCAGGTCGCGCATCACCTTCGTCCAGAAGCGCGCGTACAGGAGGTGCAGGATCGCGTGCTCGATGCCACCGATGTACTGGTCCATCGGCATCCAGTAGTCGTTGCGGGCGTCGACCATCGACGTGGCGCTCGGGCACGTGTAGCGCATGTAGTACCACGACGAGTCGACGAAGGTGTCCATCGTGTCGGTCTCGCGCTTCGCCGGCGCGCCGCATTTCGGGCACGGCACGTCGGTGAAGTCGGAACGCTTGCGCAAGGGATTGCCGCTGCCGTCCGGGACGCAGTCCTCCGGCAGGATCACCGGCAGGTCGGCCTCGGGCACCGGGACCGCGCCGCAGGCGGCGCAGTGGATGATCGGGATCGGCGTGCCCCAGTAGCGCTGGCGCGAGATGCCCCAGTCGCGCAGGCGATAGGTGATGCGCTTCTCGCCCAGGCCCTTGGCGGCGAGATCGGCGGCGACCGCATCGACGGCTTCGTGATGGTGCATCTCGTCGTACGCACCCGAGAACACGCAGCGGCCACGCTCCTTGTCGGCGTACCACGCCTGCCACTCGTCGTTGTCGAATGCCTCGTTCTCGACGGCGATCACTGGCTTGATCGGCAAACGATACTTCTTGGCGAAGGCGAAGTCGCGCTCGTCGTGCGCCGGCACGCCCATGACCGCACCGTCGCCGTAGCTCATGAGCACGTAGTTGCCGATCCACACCTCGATCGGCTCGTCGGTGATCGGGTGGCGGACGTGGAGCCCCGTCGGCATGCCCTTCTTCTCCATCGTGGCCAGGTCGGCCTCGATCACCGAGCTATGCTTGCATTCGTCGATGAAGCGAGCAAGCTTCGCGTCGCGCGCGGCGGCGACGGCGGCGAGGGGATGCTCGGGCGCCACCGCACAAAACGTGACCCCCATGATGGTGTCGGCGCGCGTGGTGAAGACGTACATGCGGCCGTCGCCGACGAGCGCGCCGGTTGCGTCGTGGATGTCGTGCGGGAAGGCGAAGCGCACGCCGGTGCTCTTGCCGATCCAGTTCGCCTGCATCGTGCGCACGCGCTCCGGCCAGCCGGTCATGCCGTCGAGGCAGGTCAGGAGCTCCTCGGCGTAGTCGGTGATCTTCAGGTAGTACATCGGGATCTCGCGCTTCTCCACCGGCGCACCCGACCGCCATCCCTTGCCGTCGACCACCTGCTCGTTGGCGAGCACGGTCTGGTCGACGGGATCCCAGTTGACGACGCCGGTCTTGAGATACGCGATGCCCTTCTCGAGCATGCGCAGGAAGAGCCACTGGTTCCACCGGTAGTACTCGGGATCGCAGGTCGCGAGCTCGCGCGACCAGTCGATCGCCCAGCCCATCGCCTGGCACTGCCCCTTCATGAAGGCGATGTTGTCGCGCGTCCACTTGGCGGGCGCCACGTGATTCTTCATCGCCGCGTTCTCGGCCGGCAGCCCGAAGGCGTCCCAGCCCATCGGCATCAACGGATTCATGCCGCGCATGCGCAACTGGCGGTACATCATGTCGTTGATCGTGTAATTGCGCACGTGTCCCATGTGCAGCGCACCCGACGGATACGGCAGCATCGACACGCAGTAATACTTCGGACGGTCGGCGCGCTCCTGCGCGCGATAGACGTCGGTCGCCCGCCAGGCGGCTTGGGCTTCGGCTTCGATCTCTTGGGGGTTGAACGGTTTCATGATGGCGTCGGCGAGCGAACCATGAATTATACCGAGGGGGGGTCGCCGCACCGCTTCGGCCGGACGTTCGTTCGACGTCGCCGGGTGTGCTATGGTTTCGCTACGGGCGTCGCCGACGAGGACTGCCCGGCGGCGTCCGGCGACGAAGCGTCCTCTCCGCGGGGAACTGCCCGGCCCGATTCGCGCACCAAGCGCTGTCGCCGCATTCCGCGGCCCGATCCGATTTCCGTCACGCCATGCTGCGCTGGTCGTTGCACCTTCTTCTCGGACTCGTGCTCGCCGGCGCCACGCTGGGCGTCACCGCGGCGCCCGCGAAGACGGCGCACGTCGAGGCGGAGCTCGTCGCCGAGCGAACGGCCTTCGTACCCGGCACCACCACGACCGTCGCCTTGCGCCTCGCCATGGCCGACGGCTGGCACACCTACTGGCGCAATCCCGGCGACACCGGGTTGCCGACCACGCTCGCCTGGAAGCTTCCGGGCGGCGTGACCGCCGGACCGATCCAGTGGCCGGCGCCGCGTGCGTTGCCGGTGGGCCCGCTCATGAACTTCGGCTACGAGGGCGAGGTATTCCTTCTGACCGAGGTGGCGATTCCGGCCAGCGCGCAACCGGGCGAGGCGCTCACGCTGGCCGCGAAGGCGGAGTGGCTCGTCTGCCGCGAGACCTGCATCCCCGAGGAGGTCGCGGTGGACCTCACCCTGCCGGTCGCCGAGCGTGCCGATCGCTATCCGCAGTGGGGTGCGGCGATCGCCGCCGTCCGCGATGCGCTGCCGCAGCCGGCGCCAGGCTGGATCGCCGATGCCCGCGGCGAAGGTCAGAAGGTGACGCTCACCCTGACCGGCCCCGCCGGCGCCGCCACTCCCGAGAAGGTGCACTTCTTTCCGTACGACAGTGGGCGCATCGAGCCGGCGGCGCCACAGACCTTCGCCCGCCAGGCCAACGGCAGCTTCGTGCTGACGCTGCCGGTGGCGAGCCAGCTCACGCCCGGCTTCAGCGAAGTCGCGGGGGTGCTCACCGCCGGCAACGGCTTTGCCGTCGGCGACGGCAAGGTCAACGCCATTGCCGTGCGCGTGCCGCTTGCGGGGCAGGTGGTCGCCGGCCCGAAGCCGGTCGCCGCGGCGACGCCAGCACTCGACGTCGGCCCCGCGGGGATGGCCGGTGGCGCCGGGATCTCGTTCGCGCTCGCCATCGTCTTCGCGCTGATCGGTGGCGTGATCCTCAATCTCATGCCCTGCGTGTTCCCGGTCCTCTCGCTCAAGGCACTCGCACTGGCGAGGCCCGGACACGGCTCGAGGGCGCAACTGCGCCGCGAGGGGCTCGCCTTCGGTACGGGGGTCGTCGTCACCTTCCTGCTGCTCGCGGGCCTGCTGCTCGCTTTCCGCGCCGCGGGGGAAGAATTCGGCTGGGGCTTCCAGTTGCAGTCACCCGGCATCGTCACCGCGCTCGCGATCCTGTTTTTCGTCCTCGGCTTGAACCTCTCCGGTGTCTTCGAGTTCGGCGTGCTCGCGCCGGGTGCCGCGGCGGGGTGGACGCTGCGCAATCCCGACGCCAATGCCGCGCTCTCCGGTGTGCTGGCGGTGGTCATCGCCTCGCCGTGCACGGCACCGTTCATGGGGGCGGCGCTCGGCTTCGCATTCGCGCAGCCGGTGGCGCTCACGCTGCTCGTCTTCGCCGCGCTCGGCGTCGGCATGGCGCTGCCGTTCGTGCTCCTCGCCTGGTTTCCCGGCTGGCGGCGCGCGCTGCCCAAGCCGGGGCCGTGGATGGAGCGGCTCAAGCAGTTCCTCGCGTTCCCGCTGTACGGCACCGTAGCGTGGCTGGTGTGGATTCTCGGCGTCCAGGTCGACAACGATGCCGTGGTGCGCCTGCTCGCGACGCTGGTCGTGCTCGCCTTCGCGCTGTGGGCGTGGCGCGCGTACCGCGGCGGTGGCGCGCGCGGTTTCTCGCTCGCCGCGGTGCTCGGCCTCGCCGGCGCCGCGTACGTGGTGTGGCCGCTCCTCGCCGGACACGCGACCGCCGAGATGCTGGGGCCCGCGCAGGCCGCCCGCACGACGAGCGCCGCCGACCCCTGGCAGCCGTTCACGCCGACGCGCATCGCCGAGCTGACCGCCGCCAACAAGCCGGTGTTCGTCGATTTCACCGCGGCGTGGTGCGTCACCTGTCAGGTCAACAAGCGCCTCGTGCTCAATCGTGCCGACGTGCGCGAGGCGTTTGCAAAGCGCGGCGTCGAACTCGTCCGTGCCGACTGGACGCGGCGCGACCCCACCATCACGCAGGCGCTCGCGGCGCTCGGCCGGCAGGGCGTCCCCGTCTACGTGCTGTATCGCCCCGGCCAGGCGCCGCTGCTCTTGCCGGAGGTGCTCGCTCCGGGGACGGTGCTCGATGCGTTGGCCACTCTTTGATGCGTTCGCGCTTCGCGGCACGGTGCGCCGGCGCCTGGGCGGCGCGTGCGCCGGCGGCTCGCTGCGCGCAGGGGCGAAGGACGTAGCATGACGCTCGAGACCTGGCTCGCCTTCCTCGTCGCCGCCTTCCTCATCAGCTTCTCGCCGGGGCCTGGTGCGATCTCCTGCATGGCGGCGGGATTGCGCTTCGGCCTGCCGCGCGCGCTGTGGAACCTCGTCGGCCTCGTGCTGGGGATCATGTTCGTGCTGGTGGTGGTGGCCACCGGGCTCGGTGCGCTCCTCGCGACCTCCGCCGGCGCGTTCACGCTCGTCAAGTGGCTGGGGGTCGCCTACCTCGCCTATCTCGGCATCGTCACCTGGCGCGTCCCCGCGCACGCGGTCGATCCGGCGGCGGATGCGGCGTCGCTGCACGGATCGCCACGCAAGCTCGTCGCGCACGGCTTTCTCGTGAATGCGACCAATCCCAAGGGCATCGTGTTCATGCTGGCGGTGCTGCCGCAGTTCATCGACCTCGCTCGACCGCAGGCGATCCAGTACGTGATCTGCGCGGCGACTCTGGTGTCGACGGACCTCATCGCGATGACCGGCTATACGGCATTCGCCGCCAAGGCCCTGCGGCTGATGAGGAAGCCGTCACAGATGAAGCTCATGAATCGCGCGCTCGGCGGCGTGCTGATGGCGATGAGCGCGCTGCTGGCGACGTTCAAGCGGGCGGCGTAGCGAGGCGCGGTCGCGCACAGCGGCGCGCGTGCCGCCTCGTGCGCTCGTCACGGTGTCGTTGCACCCACGGGAGCCGACGATGAATTCGAGCTATCGCGCGATGCAGGTGGTCCGGGCGGGCGTGCTGGAACTCGTGCAACGGCCGACACCGGTACCGGCGCCGGGTGAAGCGCTCATCGCGGTCGAGGCCTGCGGCGTCTGCGGCGCGGATGCCGGCGACATCGAGCGCTTCGATCCCGCCCTCGTGCCGCCCCGCGTCCCGGGTCACGAAATCGTCGGTCGCATTGCCGCGCTCGGCGCCGGCGCCTCGCGCTGGAAGATCGGCCAGCGGGTGGGCATCGGCCGGCTCGGGGGTCACTGCGGCGAGTGCGTGCCCTGCCGCCAGGGCTGCTTCGAGCTCTGCGAGAAGCAGCCGATCGTCGGCGCCACCTGCGACGGCGGCTACGCGGAGGCAATGCTCGCGCAGCAATCGGGGCTCGTCGCCATTCCCGATGAACTCGACGCGGTCGCCGCGGCGCCGCTCCTGTGCGCCGGGATTGCCACCTTCAACGGATTGCGCAAGTCGGGCGCGACGGCGGGTGATGTCGTCGCCGTTCACGGCATCGGCGGCTTGGGTCACCTCGCGCTGCAGTACGCGCGCAGGATGGGCTTCAAGGTCGTCGCCGTCGGTCGCGGCGCCGACCTCACCGACGACGCGCGGCGATTGGGCGCGCACGTCTACGTCGATGCGAGCGTCGAGGATCCCGCTGCGGTATTGCAGCGCCTGGGCGGCGCGCGGGCGATCGTCGCGACCAGCACCGACGCGGCGGCGGTGAGCGGCTTGTTCGCCGGTCTCGCGCCGCAAGGCCGTCTCGTGCTGCTCGGCGTCGCCAAGGAGCCGTTGCGCATCGCCGCCGGCGCGATGATCCGCGGCGAGCGCAGCATCGTCGGCTCGATCACCGGAACGCCCTACGACATCGAGCGCGCACTCGACTTCAGCGTGCTCGTCGATGCGCGGCCGCTCGTCGAGACGATGCCGCTCGAACGCGCCAACGAGGCGTACGCAAGGATGAAGTCCGGGGCCGCCCGGTTCCGCGTGGTGCTGACGATGTAGGGGCGCGATCGGCGCGTCGCCCGCCGCGTATCGCGTACGCTCAGGCTGCGTCACCGGATGGCAAGTGCCAGCCCCAGCGGGACGAAGGCGACGGCGAGCAGGTTGCCGATCAGCACGATCGAGGCGACCTTGCCCGGCTCCTGGCGGAACTGCTCGGCGACCATGAAGTTCAGCACCGCCGGTGGCAGCACCGAGAAGAGGATGAGGAGCCCGCGCTGCATGTCGTCGAGTCCGAGCAGCGGGGCGAGCGCGAGTGCGCAGACGAGACCGACCAGCGGGCACACGATGCCGCCGATCACGCCGATGCGCGAATCCGCCCAGCGCACGTCGGCGAGACGCACGCCGAGCGAGAGCAGCATCATCGGCACCATCGCGTCGCCCATGATGCGGATGCCGACCTGGATCCACTCGGGCAGCGGCGGGTGGGTGAGCGCGAAGGCGAAGCCGACGATGGTGGCGCCCACCATCGGGTTGCGCAGCAGGTGGTGGAAGCGCGCGCGGTGGTCCATGAGCCACGTCCCCAGCGTGAACTGGAGGAGGTTGCTGATCGTGAACAGCGCGACCATCGCGGGAAAGCCGGCCTGTCCGAAGGCGAGCACCGACAGCGGCAGGCCGAGGTTGCCGCAGTTGTTGAACATCATCGACGGCACGAAGGTGCGGTAGTCGACCTTCAATAGCCGCGCGATCGGCCAGGCGAGCAGTCCCGAGCCCAGCACCACGCCGACGCAGCCGACCATGAGGAGCGCGTTGGCGCCGACGTCGAAGTCCTTGCTCGCCAGCGCCGAGAAGACGAGCGCCGGCGCGAGGATCGTCATCGACAGCCGATTGACGTGCGTCATGTCCGGCTTCACGCGCCGCGCGTAGCCGTAGCCCACCACGACGACCACGAGCACCGGCAGGAAGATGCCGAGGATGCGCTCGATCATGTCGAATCGCCTCCCGGCGAGCGCCCCCCGATCAAAGGATGTATTTGGCGAGGTTGTCGTCGCCGGCAATGCCCGCCAGTGTGGCGTCGACGAAGGCCGCGTCGATCGCGACGTGCTCACCGGTGCGCTGCGTGGCGTGGAACGAGACATCGTCGAGGAGTCGTTCCATGACGGTGTACAGCCGCCGGGCGCCGATGTTCTCCTGTTTCTCGTTCACCGCGAAGGCGATCTCCGCGAGGCGGCGGATGCCGTCGGGTGCGAACTCGAGGTGGACCTGCTCGGTGGCGAGGAGCGCCGCGTACTGGCGGGTGAGGCAGGCATCGGTCGCGGTGAGGATCTTCTCGAAGTCGGAGACCGCCAGCGAGGAGAGTTCAACGCGGATCGGGAAGCGGCCCTGCAACTCGGGGATGAGATCGGAGGGCTTCGAAAGGTGAAACGCACCGGAGGCGATGAAGAGGATGTGGTCGGTCTTGACCATCCCGTACTTCGTCGACACCGTGGTGCCTTCGACGATCGGCAGCAGATCGCGCTGCACGCCCTGACGCGAGACGTCGGCGCCGTGCGCATCGGAGCGCGAGGCGATCTTGTCCATCTCGTCCAGGAAGACGATGCCGTGCTGCTCGGCGGCGGCCAGCGCCTTGGCCTTGATCTCGTCGTCGTTCAAGAGCCGCGCGGCCTCCTCGTCGGTGAGCACCTTCATGGCTTCCGCGACGCTCATCTTGCGCAGCTTCTTGCGGCCACCCCCCATCTGCTGGAACATGCCCTGGATCTGACTGGTGAGCTCCTCCATGCCGGGCGGCGCCATGATCTCCATTTGCGGGGCGAGCATCGAGACCTCGATCTCGACCTCGCGCTCGTCGAGCGCGCCCTCGCGCAGCATCTTGCGGAATTTCTGCCGCGTCGCGTTGTCGGTCGGCTTCAGGTCCGCGAAGTTGACCTCGCGCGCGGGCGGAATGAGCACGTCGAGGAGGCGTTCCTCGGCGTTGTCGGCCGCGCGGTCGCGGACCTTGCGCGTCTCCGCCTCGCGCGTTTCCTTGATCGCCACCTCCACCAGATCACGGACGATCGTGTCGACGTCGCGACCGACGTAGCCCACCTCGGTGAATTTGGTCGCCTCGACCTTGACGAACGGCGCGTCGGCCAGGCGCGCGAGCCGGCGCGCGATCTCGGTCTTGCCCACGCCGGTGGGACCGATCATCAGGATGTTCTTCGGTGTGATCTCGTGACGCAGCGGCTCGGGGACCTGCTGGCGTCGCCAGCGATTGCGCAGCGCGATGGCGACCGCGCGCTTGGCGGCCTCCTGCCCCACGATGTGCTTGTCGAGCTCGGAGACGATTTCTTCGGGGGTGAGGCGCGAGGGCATGGCGGTAGGGGGCGAGAGGCGGGACGCCACCCGCGAGGTGGCGCTCGAGGATTGCGGCTCGGCGTGAAGGCGCTGGTGTCGGGCGATTGTACTGCACGGTGCCGGCCGCTCCCGCGGAAGAAAATGCGACAATGGATCGATGAATCCATCGCTGCGCGGCTTCGTCTTGGGCATCCTCGTCATCGCGCTTGGCGGTTGCGGGTCGTCGGGCGACCTGCAAGGATTGAAGGGCATCGGCGCGTACGAAGACCGCGACCCCGGCCTCGTCGCGCGGATGCAGAGTCGTTCCTCGGCGGTCACCGGCGCGGTCCGCGTCTTCGATTATCGTGACGGCGTGCAGGTGCAACTCGCCGTGAGCAACCTCATTCCAGGGTCGTATCGGCTTGCGCTGCACGAGCGCGGCAATTGCTCGTCGCCCAACCTCTTCTCGGCGGGGGCCGCTTGGGCGCCACCCGGGTCGGCCAAGCCTGGGGCGGAGCTCTTCCCCGGCTTCACCGCAGGCGAGGAAGGCCAGGTCTCGGGGTACGTCGTCTACCTCCCGGGAGTGAGCACGAGCGGGCCGAAATCGATCAAGGGCCGCTCGTTCGTGATCCATTACGGCAACCTGGTCGGTGAGGCCTTCCCGGGTCAGCCCAACAATCGGGTTGCCTGCGGTGTCCTGGTCGACGGCAAGGCGGTCCTTTGAGACGAAGGAAAGGTGGACAGGCATGGGCTTTCTCACCGATCGCAAGATCCTCATCACCGGCGTGCTCTCCAATCGTTCGATCGCCTACGGAGTCGCCAAGGCGTGCCAGCGCGAAGGCGCGCAACTCGCGTTCACCTACGTCAACGACGACTTGAAGGAGCGCGTCGTCAAGCTCGCCGCCGATTTCGGCAGCGCGCCGGTGCTGCGCTGTGACGTCACCCGAGACGACGACATCGACGCGCTCTTCGCTGCCCTGGGCCGCGAGTGGGGTGCGCTCGATGGCCTCCTGCATTCGATCGCGTTCGCACCGCGCGAGGCGCTCGCCGGCGATTTTCTCGGCGGCCTGTCGCGCGCGGCATTCGCGACCGCCCACGACATCTCGAGCTACAGCTTCGCCGCACTCGCCAAGGGTGCCCGGCCGCTGATGCAGCAGCGCGCCGCTGCGCTCGTCACGCTCACCTACCTGGGCGCCGTGCGTGCGGTGGCCAACTACAACGTGATGGGGCTCGCCAAGGCGAGCCTCGAAGCCAACGTGCGCTACCTCGCGGCCACGCTCGGGCCCGAAGGGATCCGCGTCAACGGCATCTCCGCCGGCCCCATCAAGACGCTCGCCGCGGCAGGGATCGCGGGCTTCTCGAAGATCCTGGGTTTCGTCGAGCGCACCGCGCCGTTGCGACGCAACGTGACGACCGACGAAGTCGGCAACGTCGCCGCCTTCCTGCTCTCGCCGCTGGCGAGCGGAGTCACCGGCGAGATCACCTACGTCGACGCCGGGTTCTCGACCGTCGCTGCCGGCCTGGGCGGGGAATAGGGTTCCTTCGCGTCGCCGGCGAGGGAGCGCGCTCGACGTGACCCCGGCGCCGACCTTCGACGCGATCATCATCGGCGCCGGCCACAACGGCCTCACCTGCGCCGCGTATCTCGCGGCGGCGGGGATGCGCGTGTGCGTTTTCGAGCGTCGCGAGGTCGTCGGCGGCGCCGCGGTCACCGAGGAGTTCCACCCCGGCTTTCGCAATTCCACCGCGAGCTACACGGTGAGCCTGCTCGATCCCAGGGTCATCCGCGAGCTGCGCCTCGCGCAGCACGGTCTCGTGGTCCGCGAGCGGCCGCTCGCCAATTTCCTCCCGCTGGGCAGCGAGGTGGGGGATGGTTACCTCGAGGTCGGCGGTGGGCTTGCCGCGACGCAGGCCGAGGTGGCGAAGTTCTCGTACGACGACGCGCAGGCGCTGCCGGCGTACTACGCGATGCTCGAACGCATCGCGGCGATCCTGCGCGAGTTGGTCGGGACCACGCCGCCGAACGTCGGCGCGGGCTTGCGCCAGGATGCCGCATTCGCCGTTGCCGTGCTGCGGGCGAGCAAGGGTTTTCGCGCCCTCGATCTCGCCGCCCGGCGCGATCTCCTCGACCTCTTCACCAAGAGCGCGGGTGACCTCCTCGACCGCTGGTTCGAGAGCGCGCCGATCAAGGCGGCGTTCGGCTTCGATGCGGTGGTCGGCAATTTCGCGAGCCCGTACACGCCGGGCTCCGCGTACGTGCTGCTGCACCACGTTTTCGGCGAGGTCAACGGCAAGCCCGGCCAGTGGGGACACGCGATCGGCGGCATGGGCGCCATCACGCAGGCGATGGCGGCGGAGTGCACCGCGCGCGGCGTGGTCGTTCGCACCCGCGCGCCGGTCACCCGCGTGCGCGTTGAAGGCGGCCGCGCGACCGGCGTCGAGCTCGCCGGCGGCGAGACGATCACCGCGGCGCGCGTCGTCGCCAACGTGAATCCGAAGTTCCTCTTCGAGCGACTCGTCGCGGCCGAGCACGTATCCGCCGATTTCGCCACGCGCATCGGCGCGTATCGCTGCGGCTCGGGGACGCTGCGCATGAACGTCGCGCTGGACGCCTTGCCCCGCTTCACGGTGCGGCCGGGTGCCGGCACGCAAGCGCACCACGCGAGCGGCATCATCATGGCGCCGTCGCTCGCCTACATGGAGCGCGCCTTCTTCGACGCGAAGCTCGCCGGCTGGTCGCGCGCGCCGATCGTCGAGATGCTCATTCCCTCGACCGTCGACGATTCGCTCGCCCCGCCCGGCATGCACGTGGCGAGCCTCTTCTGCCAGCACGTTCATCCCGACCTCGGCGCGGTGCAGCCGGGCCGCAGCTGGGACGACGCGCGCGAGGAGGTCGCCGACCTCATGGTGGCGACCGTCGACCGCTACGCACCCGGATTCGCGGCGAGCGTGCTCGGCCGCCGGACCCTCACCCCGCTCGACCTCGAGCGCGACTTCGGCCTCGTCGGCGGCGACATCTTCCACGGCGCGCTCACCCTGGACCAGCTGTTCAGCGCCCGGCCGGTGCTGGGTAACGCTGCCTACCGGATGCCGATTCCGGGCCTCTACCTGTGCGGATCCGGGGCGCATCCCGGGGGCGGGGTCACCGGCATTCCCGGCCGCAACGCCGCGCGCGAGATCGTTCGCGATGCGCGCCGTCGTCGACGTCGAGGACCGCGATCGTGAACGCTCCCGGCATGTCGCCGGTCGCCAACGTCGCGACGCTGCTCGTGCGCACGGCGCAGCGCTGGCCGCGGTTACCAGCAGTCGCGAGCGGTACGCGCGTGCGTCACGACTATTCCTCACTCGCCGCGCGTGCACATGCGCTGGCGGCGCGTCTTCGCGCCGGCGGGCTGCAATCCGGCGATCGCGTCGTGCTCGTCGCCCGCAATGGTCCCGGCTACGTCGAGGCGCTCTTCGCCTGCTGGATCGCGGGGCTCGTCGCGGTGCCCGTCAACGCCAAGCTCCACCCCAACGAGCTCGCCTACGTGCTGGGCGACAGCGGCGCGCGCTGGGTCTTCGCCGATGCTGCATGGGCGACAGCGATGCCCGCGGGGACCGGCGTCGTGCGCGTGGTCGTGCTCGACGGCGCCGAACACGAGGCGCTTGCGACCAGCGCCGAGCGGGCGTCGGTCGCGGCGGTGGCGCTCGACACGCCGGCGTGGCTCTTCTACACCAGCGGCACCACGGGCCGGCCGAAGGGCGTCGAGATCACCCACGGCAACCTCTTCGCGATGGGCCAGTGCTTCCTCGCCGACGTCGAGGCGATCGCCCCGGGCGACGCGCTGCTGCATCCGGCGCCGCTCTCGCACGGCTCGGGCCTGTACCTCGTCCCGCACGTCGCCCGCGGCGCGGTGAGCGTGGTGCCGGAATCGGGTGGCTTCGACCCCGCCGAGATCGCGACGCTCGTGCAAACCTTCGACCGGGCGCTCTTCTTTGCGGCGCCGACGATGGTGAAGCGGCTGGTGACGAGCGGCGCGCTCGCCGACGATGCGCTGCTCGCGCATCTCAAGTGCCTCGTCTACGGCGGCGGGCCGATGTACGTCGCCGACTGCCAGGAGGCCTTCGCGCAACTCGGGCCGCGGCTCGCGCAGATCTACGGCCAGGGCGAGTCGCCGATGACGATCACCGCCATGGATCG
>JADZAQ010000190.1 GCA_020852555.1 Burkholderiales bacterium | reverse complement strand
CGCGATACGGCGGCGCCACGAAGAGCACGTACCCGGCGTTGAGTTTCAGCAGGAGCGCCGCGACGACGGCGAGGGTGGCGAGCAGCAGGAAGGCGAAGAGCAGGCGCACGGCGGCGACAGGACTCAGCGCCCGGGCCCGGCGACCCGGTCGCGGGTTGCCTTCAGGGTGCGCAGCGCGGTGATCGTCGCGGCGATGTCGGGCACGTCGGCCGGCATCGGGGTCGCCGCGAGCTGGGTGAACGTCGCCGTCAACGCCTGCACGGGCTTGGTGCGGGTGTCGAAGTACTTCTTCACCCACGCATTGGCGGCGGTGACGTCGGTCTTGAAGCCCTGCACGTCGTGCGAGAGGAGCGCCACGCGCGCCGCGAGGAGACGCAAGCGGAGGTTCTCGCGCAGGAAATACTGTTGCGGCGGCGGCACGAGGGGGGCAGCGGCGCGATCGGCGACCTCGACGCGGACGAGCGAACGGAGCTCGCTCCAGGTCTCGCGCAGTGCCCGCCGCCACGCGGACTCGTCGGCCGGCGGCGGGGCCGGCGCTTCGGCGGGCAGTCGCTCGTCGCGGGCGAGCGGCAGCGCATCGATGCCCGCCATCGCCTGGTCGAGCTTGAGCGACATGCCGGCGACGTCGACGAAGGGCACCGCCTTCAGGCGGTCGATGTCGCGCGCGAGCGAGCGGCGCAGCGGCACGAACTGCGGCTGGTCCATGCGCGAGAGCTTGGCCTCGGCAAGCTGCAATGCGGCGAGCGCCGCCTGGATGTTGCCGGCGATCGCGAGTTGCTGGCTCGCGAGCAGCAGCACCTGCTCGACCTCGTTCAGCGCGACCTCGTCGCGCGAGGGGGCGAGCTCCCGATACAGTGTCTCGAGCGAGGCCTGCTGGCTCTGCGATTCCTCGAGGCGGGCTTCGAGCAGCGCGAGCTTGGCGCGCGTCTCGCGCAAGTCGTTGCGCATCTCCGAGTCCTGCGCGCGCGCCTGCGCTGCCGCGGCGTCGGCGTCGGCCAGGCGCTTGCCGACCTCGAGGCTCAAGTCGCGCTGCGCGTTGCGCAGCCACAGCCATCCGCCGAGGAGGCCGGCGATGAGAAAGAGCGCCAGCAGTGCGAACCACCCGCGGCTCGCCGGGCGCGAGAACGGCGCCTGCAATTCGCTGGATGCCGGAGCGCCGGCGCCGGCCTGCTCGGTTGCGCGAGGGGAGGTGCCGCTGGCGATCGCGGGATCGTCCATGGCGTGGAGGCGAGAGGCGCGAAAAGGAAGAGGCTTCAAGTTTAGCAGCCCGCGTGTCGACTTCCGTTGCGCGGCACCGTGAAACCGCGCCGGCGATCCGCGATTCGACGCCGCCGACGTAGCACGTACCCCGGCGCGCCGGTGCATGCCGCGTTGCGCCGCCGCCACCGTCGCTTACAATCGCCCCGTGGCGGGCCGCCGGCCGCCGCCGGGTCCTCTCCTCTCCACGATGAACGGCCTCACCCTGGTTGCGCTGCTCGCGGCAGTCGTCGGCATCGCGCTCGTCTGGCGTGCGGGGGTCGCGAGCGGCCGCCGCGCCGAGCGCGCCGCCTCCGGTCCCGGCTTGCGGCCCGCGGTCGTCGCTCCGCCGCCGAACCCGAGCGTACCCACCGTGCCCCTCGCCACCCTGAACGCGAGACTCGCGGCGAGCCTCGTCGACGCCGACGCGGCACGCGGCCATCTCGCCCAACTCGCCGAAGAGCGCCGCGGACTTTTCGCGGCGCTCGCCACCGCGCGCACCGAGACCGCCCGCTATCGAGCGCTCGTCGTCGACCTCGAAAACCAGGCGCCGCCACCGCTCCTCGGTGGGCCGGATGCACCCGACGATCTGCGGCTCATCGTCGGTGTCGGCCCGGTCCTCGCGAGGATGCTCCAGCAGATGGGCATCACCACGTACCGGCAGATCGCCCGGTGGAGCGAGCGCGACATCGACGAATTCGAGGCACGGCTTCCCGAATTCCCCGGCCGCATCCGTCGCGACGCCTGGGTCACGCAGGCGCGCGCCTTGCACCAATCGAAGTACGGCGAGGCATTGCCGGTGCGTGACCGCTGATGACCGCGCGGCATCCGCTCGCGCACGCCTTCGCGCCGATCGCGGTCCTCGCCCTCGTGTGGGGCTGCAACTGGCCGATCCTGAAGATCGGCGTGACCGAGATCGCGCCACTCACCTTCCGCGCGATCACGCTGCCGTTCGCCGCAGCGGGCCTGTTCGTCATCGTCCGCATGGCCGGCGAACGCCTTGCCATCCCCCGCGCCTGGTGGGGGCGGGTCGTCGTGCTCTCGCTCTTCAACATCACCGGGTGGAACGGCTTCGTGCTCTTCGGCGTGCAGCAGCTGCCCGCCGGTCGCAGCGCGATCCTCGCCTACACGATGCCGATCTGGGCCACGCTCATCGCCATGGCCGTCCTCCACGAGCCGCTCAACCGCCGCAAGATCGTGGGGCTCGCGCTCGGCATGCTCGGGATGGTCGTGCTGCTGGGCGACGACCTGCGTCAGTTGCGCTCGCTGCCGGTCGGCGCGCTGCTCATCCTGGCCGCCGCGACGTCGTGGGCGATCGGCATCGTTCTCCTGCGCAAGTGGAACCCGCCGATCGCGCAGATCGCGCTGTCGGCCTGGATGATGCTACTGGGCTCGCTGCCGCTGGTCGCGATCGCGCCGCTCATCGACCCGAGCCCGCTGGCGGGCCTGCCCCACTGGTCGCCTGGCGCCTGGTTCGCGGTCGTCTACAACATCGTCCTCGCCGGCACCATCGCCAACGGGGCGTGGTTCCACCTCGCGCGCAGCTTGCCGGTGGCGATCTCGTCGCTCTCCTCGCTGCCGGTGCCGGTGGTCGGCGTCTTCGCCGGGATGCTCGTGCTGGGGGAGCGGCCGGGCGCGACCGAATTCGTGGCGCTGGGCCTGGTGCTCGCCTCGCTCGCCGCGGTGCTGTTCCAGCCTTCTGGCCAACCGGCGCGCGTCGAGCCCGAGTAGGTGTGGCTCGCGCCGGTCAAGCACCGCGGTGCGCGCATGCGGCAATCGCCCGGCAGCAGTGCTACGCGAGCTCGGGAACGAGCGTCAGCACCTTGCCGGTGCGAAACCACGCATCGAGATTGGCCTTGCACAGGTCGCCCATCGCCTGCCGGGTCTCGTGCGTGGCGCTCCCCACGTGCGGCAGCAGGACGACGTTGTCCATCGTGAGCAGCGCCGCTGGCACGCGCGGCTCGTCGGCGAAGACGTCGAGCCCCGCGCCCTTGATCGTGCCCGCCTGCAGCGCCGCCACGAGTGCCGGCTCGTCGATGATCGAGCCGCGGGCGATGTTGACGACGATGCCCTTCTTGCCGAGAGCGGCGAGCACGTCGGCGTTCACGAGATTCCGCGTCGCGGCGCCGCCCGGGCTCGCCACCACCAGGAAATCCGACTCCGCCGCCAGCGCCGTGAGATCCGGCACGAAGCGATACGGCACGTCCTGACGCGTGCGGCCGGTGTAGGCGACCGCCATCCCGAGCGCCTCGACACGCTGCGCGATCGCCTTGCCGATCCGCCCCAATCCGAGGATCCCAACCTTCTGCCCGCCGAGCTTGGTGGTGAGTTCCGGGCCGCGCTCGAGCCAGCCGCCCGCGCGCACGAAGCGATCGAGGCGAACGAAGCCGCGACCCGTCATGAGGATGAGCGCCAACGCCACGTCGGCGACGTCGTCGGTCAGGACGTCGGGCGTGTTCGTCACCTTGATGCCGCGCTGCCGGCAATAGTCGACCGGAACGCCGTCGTAGCCCACCCCGAACACCGAGATGATCTCGAGCTTGGGCAGCGCCGCGAGCAATGCGGGCGTCGTCGGCGTGTGCCCGCCTTGCACGAGGCCGCGGATGTGCCCACCCTGCGCCGCGAGAAAGGCCGGCTTGTCGGTCGCCACGTAGTAATCGTGGCAGCGGTAATCGGCCTTCAGCGGATCGTAGAGGAACGGCGGCAGCGCGGCCGTGACCAGGATGTCGGGTGGAGGCATGGCGGGAGTCTCTACGGTATATCAGCGGCGGGATGCCGTGCGAACCATTCTAGCAATCCGGCGACGAGCCCCGCATCGCCGGCGGCCGTGGTGACTGCGGTGAAGCCAAGCTCCCGCGCGTGCGCGGCGATGGCCGGATGGGGAACGAATGCCGGTGCGCGCGCGAGCCGCTCGCGTGCCGCCGCCGGGAGCAGGTTGCACAGGTTGTCGAGCGCCTCGCGCGAGGTCAGCGTCGAGGCGTGGATGCGCCCGGCGAGGAGCGCTTCGACGAGCCCGGCGGCGGCGCTCGTGGGTGGCGCGCGCCGATAGCACTCGGCGTAGTCGACGTGCGCGCCGCGCTCGCGCAGCGTACGTGCGAGATGATCGCGGCCGCCTTCGCCGCGAAAGATCACGATGCGCTTGTCGCGCACCGCGACGAGTTCGGGCAGCAGGAGCAGACCCTCGCTGTCGTAGGTCGTCGTCGGCACCTGCGCGCCGGCAAGTCCCACCGCCGCCAGCGCCGCCGCCGTTCCCGGGCCGGTCGCCAGGACGCGCAACGCGGCCGGCCACGCGCCGGCCGCCGGCACGCCGTACTCGGCGGCGTTGGCCGACACGAAGATCGCGATGTCGTAGGTGGCAAGCGCCGCGCGCACGCGCGCGAGCGTCGCCGCGTCACGCGGCGGCAGGATCACGATCGCCGGAAACACGACCACGGTCGCATCGAGTGCCGCGAGCGAGCGCACAAACCCGCCGGCCTGGCGCTCCGGCCGCGTGACGAGCACGCCGACGCCGGCGAGCGGCCCCGGAGCCGGCGGCGGTGCATCGCCCGACTGCACGTTCACCGGAGACGGCACCGCCGCGGGGTCGGGAGGCGATGAGGCGCGCGGCGCAGGCACAAAAAATTCTAGCACGCACGCCACCACCCCGCTGCCGCACGGCAGCCGCTGCCGCCGCGGCGCCGGCCCGTTATCATGGCAAGTTGTGCCGCGTCGCTCGCGGAACGCAGGGAGAATCGTCATGCGCATCGTCATCACCGGCGGGGCCGGATTTCTCGGCACGCGCCTCGCTCGCCAACTCATCGAGCGCAACACGCTCACCGATGCCGCCGGCCGCAGACGCGAGATCAGCGCGATCACGCTGCTCGACGTCGTCCCCGCGCGCCTGCCCGATGATCCGCGGGTGCGGGTACTCACCGGTGACCTCGGGGATCGCGCGCTCCTCGAGCGCGCGCTCGCGCCCGACACCGACAGCGTCTTCCATCTGGCCGCCGTGGTGAGCGGCCAGGCCGAGGCGGAGTTCGACACCGGCATGCGCGTCAATCTCGACGGCACCCGCGCGGTGCTCGAACGCTGCCGTCGCCTCGCGGCGCCGCCCAAGGTGGTCTTCACGAGCTCGCTCGCGGTATTCGGTGGCCCGCTGCCCGACCCCGTCCCCGACGAGGCGCCACTCAATC
The DNA here is from genome assembly GCA_020852555.1 of Burkholderiales bacterium. Taxonomy (GTDB): domain Bacteria; phylum Pseudomonadota; class Gammaproteobacteria; order Burkholderiales; family Casimicrobiaceae; genus VBCG01. Next base: position 5,460 of record JADZAQ010000190.1, on the reverse strand, counting down.
CGCAGGCCTCGTACGGTGTGCAGAAGGCGATCGGCGAATATCTCGTGTACGACATGACGCGCAAGGGCTACCTCGATGGTCGCTCGCTGCGTCTGCCCACGGTGACCGTGCGCCCGGGCAAGCCCAATCTGGCTGCCTCGTCGTTTGCGAGCGGCATCGTGCGCGAGCCGCTGGCCGGCGTCGCCGCCGTCTGCCCGGTGGCCCCCACGACCCGCATGTGGGTGCAGTCACCGCGAGCGGTCATCGACAATCTCATCGTGGGACACGAGGCGCCGGCAGCGGCTTTCGCCCACACGCGGTCGGTGAACGTGCCCGGCATCACCGTTGCGGTCGCCGACATGGTCGCCGCGCTGCGCGAGGTCGCCGGTGACGAGGTCGCCGCGCGCGTCTCCTGGCGACTCGATCCGGCGGTCGACCGCATCGTCTCGACGTGGCCCGCCGCGTTCGCACCGCGGCTGGGTGAGGCGCTCGGCATGCGCGCCGATGCCGACTTCGCCGCCATCGTCCGCGCGTACATCGCCGACGACATGCCGCGACCCTAGCCGCCCGCCGCGCACAGCGCACGCCCGCGCCGAGCGCAGCGCTGCCGGGTTACGTCGCCGCGGGCTCGGCGGCGACCAGGAAGCGGGACGCGCCGCGCGCCTGGAAATCGCCAGCGAGCGCGCGGCCCAGCGCATCGGCGGCGGCGAGATCGCCCGCCTCGGCATCGATCACCGCGCTGCGCTCGCCGCGCAGCACCTGACTGCCGTCGCGGGTGGCGAGGAGACCGCGCAGCCACAGCGCGCCGTCGCGAAACGTCGCGTAGCCGCCGATCGGCGTGTGGCAACTGCCGCCCAGCGCGCGCGAGAAAGCGCGCTCGGCGGTGATCGCGAGCAGCGTCGGATGATGGTTGAGCGGCGCGAGCGCGGCCACGACGTCGGGACGGTCGACCGCGCATTCGATGCCGAGCGCCCCCTGCCCCACCGCCGGCAGGAAGTCGGCCGGATCGAGGAGCGCCGAGATGCGATGGTTCTGCTCCAGGCGGTTCAATCCGGCGGCGGCGAGGATCGCGGCGTCGTACAGGCCCTCGTCGAGCTTGCGGACCCGCGTGTTCACGTTGCCGCGCAGGAGCCGTACGGCGAGCCGCGGATTGCGCTCGCGCAGCTGCGCCTCGCGGCGCAGGCTCGAAGTGCCCACGATCGCTCCGTCGGGGAGCGCCTCGATCGACGTGTAGCGATTGGCGACCAGCGCATCGCGCGGATCCTCGCGCTCGGGGACGGCGGCGATGACGAAGCCCGGCGCCACCTCCATCGGCATGTCCTTGAGCGAGTGCACCGCGACGTCGGCGCGCCCTTCACGCATCGCCGTCTCGATCTCGGTGATGAACAGCCCCTTGCCACCGATGCTGGCGAGCGACTGGTCGAGGACGCGATCGCCCTGCGTGGTCACCCCGCGCAGCACGATCTCGCAGTCGGGATACAGTGCGAGCAGCCGGTCACGGATGTACTGCGCGTGGCACAGCGACAGCGCCGACTTGCGCAGCGCGATCTGCAGTTGCTTGGGGGGAGGGTACGGCGACATCGCGGAAGCACCGGGCGCGCAAAAGCGCAAATTCTAGCATCGCCGTCGGTGACGACCCGCGACCGGCGGCACCGCGACCGAGGCGCGTGCGCCTCGCCGCCGCGCGGTCAGACGTCCTTGACGGTCCAGCGCGGCGCGTCGCCGCCGCGTTCGCGCGACAGGTTCACGCGGTACTCGTACTTGTCGGTGCGATACAGCGCGTGCAGCGCCTCGACCGGCCGGCCGCTGACGTCGCGCATCACGCGCGTCATGCTGATGAGCGGCGCGCCGACGTCGACCCGCAAGAGACCGGCCACCTCGATACCGGCGATGGCGGCCGACAGGCGCTGCTCGGCGGCGAGCGCCACGACGCCGGCGGTCTCCAGCGCGTGGTTCACGGTACGGTTGCCGAGCGACGCCTCGGTGAGGAGATCGGCCTCCGGCTCCGGCACGTAGCACGTCGTGTACGAGAACGGCTCGCGGCTGTCGCTACGCACGCGCACGATGCGCAGCGCCCGGCTGCCCGGCGCGCACTCGAGCAGCTGCGCCGCTTCGTCGGGCAGCGTGACCCTGCCGAAAGCGAGCAACCGCACCTTGGTGCGCGATTCGAAGTCGGCGATGTTCTCGACGAGGCCGCTGAAATTGGCCGGATCGCGGCGGCGCGGCGGGGTGAGCGCAAAGGTACCGCGTCCCTGCTGGCGCAGAATGAGTTTCTCCTGCTCCAGCATGTTGAGCGCCTTGCGGATGGTGACGCGCGACACGTTGAACGCCGCGGCGAAATTCTCCTCGGTGGGCATCGCCGTATCGACCGACCATTCGCCGTCCTGCACGCGCTGGCGCAGCACGCTGTAGACCTGGTAGTAGCGAGGGACGAAATCGGAGGCGACGTGGTCGCGGCGGACGCTACGCTGCCGCCGCCGCTCGTGGGACGGTGGCGTCAGCGGGAGCGACCCGCGATCGCCTTCACCTCGAGGAATGCTCATCGGGAAACCATTGCATCGACGGCGGGACGACCGTGACGCGCTCCATCGGCTACCGCCTCACGAAGGGGTTGGGGAACTCGACTCCGGTGGAAATCCAGACACTCTTGATCTCCATGTACTCGCGCATGCCCGCGATGCCACCCTCGCGACCCATGCCGCTCATCTTGAAGCCGCCGAACGGCGACGTCGTGCTCGTCATGCGGTAGTTGTTGACCCATATGGTACCAGCGCGAATGCGCTCGGCCAGGGCGAAGGCGCGCGGCATCGACTGCGTCCAGATCCCCGCGGCGAGACCGAACTCGATGTCGTTGGCGATGCGTACCGCGTCGTCGTCGTCGCGGAAGCGGATCACCGCCAGCACGGGGCCGAAGACCTCCTCCTGCGCGATGCGCATGCGGTTGTCGACGTCGATGAAGATGGTCGGCTCGTAAAAGAGGCCGTCGGGCCAGCCGGGCACCTGCGCCGGCTTGCCGCCGGCGACGAGTCGCGCGCCCTCGCCGGTCGCGATGGCGACGTAGCGCGCGATCTTCGCCAATTGCGGCCGGGTCGAGATCGGCGCGATCTGCGTCGCCGGATCCGCCGGGTGGCCAAAGCGCACGTCGGCGATGAACGTGGCGAGCTTCGCGACGAACGCGTCGTGGATCGAGTCCTGCACGAGCAGGCGCGAACCGGCGACACAACTCTGCCCCGACGCCGCGAAGATGCCGGCGACGACCCCCTTCACAGCCTCGTCGAGGTCGGCGTCGGCGAACACGATGTTGGGTGACTTGCCACCCAGCTCCATCGTGACCCGCTTCATGTGGCGCGCGGCCTTCTCGTTGATCATGCGGCCCGCCTCGGGTCCGCCGGTGAAGGCGATGCGGTCGACGCGCGGATGGCTGACGAGCGCGTCGCCGATCTCGGCACCGTAACCCGTCACGACGTTGACGACGCCGGGGGGAAAGCCGGCGGCTTCGACGAGCTTCACGAATTCGAGGAGCGACGCCGAGGTGAATTCGGAGGGCTTGAGCACCACCGTATTGCCGGCGGCGAGCGCGGGGGCGAGCTTCAGGCTCGTGAGCGGCAACGGCGAGTTCCACGGCATGATGCACACCACCACGCCCGCGGCCTCGTACTTCGTGTAATTGAAGACGCCCGGCTTGTCGGAGGGGATCACCGTGCCCTCCATCTTGTCGGCAAGCCCGCCGTAGTAGTAGTAGTAATTGGCCATGTACTGCATCTGCATGCGCAGTTCGGCCAGGAGCTTGCCGTTGTCCTTCATCTCGACATGCGCGAGCCATTCGCCGTTGGCGATGATGAGATCGCCCAGCTTGCGCAGGAGCGCGCCGCGGCGCGACGCCGACAGCGCCGGCCACGGCCCCGACGTGAAGGCGCGGTGCGCGGCGGCGACCGCGCGCTCGGCATCGGCGGCGGTGCCGCGCGGGATCTCGGCCCAGACCTTGCCGGCGACCGGATCCTCGCTGGCGATCCACTCGCCGCCGGCGGGATCGGCGAAGGCGCCGTCGATGTACAGGCCGTAGCGGGCGAGCCCGTTCACGCGCGGCGTGCGCGCGAGCGAGGCATCGAGAGGATCGAGCTTCGCATCGAGATCGGCGACGGCGTCCTTCATCATGCACCCTTCCTGCACGCGCGGCCGCGCCACAGCGGCTGCCGCGGTCGTTGGTCGCGAGCTGCGGATTATTTGTATTGTCATACTATCATTAATACGAGTTGCGCTGTACTATGAGCGGGGCCGCTCACGGTCCGCGCCGCGTACCAGGGCGACGGGCCGCGATTCGGGGGACAATGGCGGCCCGGCGAACCACCCGCGTCCGCGTCGGCCCCTCTTCGTGCGTAGACCAGGAGATTTCCGCATGCCGTCCAAATTCGCTTCAACGCTGTTGGCACTCGCCGCTGCTGCGGCGACCGCCGTATCCGGTGCCGCCACCGCCCGCGATCTCATGATCGTCGGCTTCGGCGGGGGTTTCCAGGACAACGCCCGCAAGCACCTCTTCCAAGCCTATGACAAGGCGACCGGAGTCAAGGTCAAGGACGATGTCTACAACGGCGAGATGGCCAAGATCTATTCGATGGTCAAGGCGGGCGACGTCACCTGGGACGTGGTGATGGTCGAGGCGCCCGAACTCGTCCGCGGCTGCGAGGATGGCATCTTCGACAAGATGGACTGGTCGGTGGTCAAGAAGGACAAGTTCATCCCCGGCGGTACGTCGACCTGCGGCGCCGGCGCGGTGCTGTGGGGCATGTCGCTCTTCTACGACCAGACCAAGATCAAGAACGGGCCGACGACGTACGCCGAGCTGTGGGATACGGCCAAGTTTCCCGGCAAGCGCTCGTTCCGCTCCACGCCCAAGGGCACGCTGGAGATCGCACTCCTCGCCGACGGCGTGCCGGCGGCCGACGTCTACAAGGTGCTCGCCACTCCTGCCGGCCAGCAGCGCGCCTTCGCCAAGCTCGACAAGATCAAGCCGCAGATCGTGTGGTGGAACTCGGGAACGCAACCGGTGCAGCTCGTTGGCAGCGGCGAGGTGGCCTACGCGGTGGGCTTCACCGGTCGCACCGTACGCGCCAATGCCGAGAACGGCGACAAGTACCCGCTGCTGTGGAAGACGCTGCTCTACTCGGTCGACTACTGGGCCGTGGTCAAGGGTTCGCCCAACGCCAAGGAAGGCTTCAAGATGATCGAGTGGATCACCGACAGCAAGCCGCTGCTCGCGCTGGCGGAAGACTGGGCGGTGTCGCCGGCCAACAAGGAAGCCGCCGCCAATCCGAAGATCGCCGTCAAGAACCCCGGGATGCTGTCGAGCCACGTCGCCGACGGCCTCTTCATCGACACCGAGTTCTGGGTGCAGCACGGCGAGGATCTCGAGGCGAAGTTCAACGCCTGGGTCGCGAAGTAGCCCTGCCGACGGCCGCGAGTGGCGCTGTCCCGCAACAACCT
>JADZAQ010000189.1 GCA_020852555.1 Burkholderiales bacterium | reverse complement strand
GCCACTTCCCGGCGCGCGTCGAGCGTGTGTCCTTCGGCTCCACCACCATCAGCAACGTCGTGACCTACACGACCGATCTCAGCGTGGATAACGCCGACCTCAGCCTGCGTCCCGGCATGACGGCCACGGCCTCCATCACCGCGACCGAGCGCAAGGGCGTGTTGCGCGTGCCGAATACCGCGTTGCGCTTCGCCCCCGCCAGCGCGCCGGCCGCGGCACCTGCGGCGTCGGGCGGCGGGCTCGTGTCACGGATGCTGCCGCGCCCGCCACCGGCTCCCGCCCGGCGGCCGCGCGAAGCCGGCGGGCCCGGGCCCGAGGCCGAGCGCCAGATCTGGGTCGTGCAGGACGGGCAGCCGGCGCCGATCACCGTGCAGGTCGGCATCAGCGACGGGCGCCTGACCGAGGTGAGCGGTCCCGAGTTGCGCGAGGGCATGCGAGTCATCACCGACCAGAAGGCGCAATGACCGCCGCGCCGCCTTTCATCCGCCTGCGCGGCATCACCAAGGTGTACGGCGAGGGCGCGGCGGCGTTCCATGCGCTGCGCGGCGTCGACCTCGACATCGAGCGCGGGGAGTTCGTCGCCATCATGGGGCCGAGCGGGTCGGGCAAGTCGACCGCGCTCAACGTGCTGGGCTGTCTCGACCGGCCGAGCGGCGGGCAGTACCTCTTCATGGGGGCACGCGTCGAGGCGCTGTCGCGCGACGATCGCGCGCGGTTGCGGCGGCGGCATTTCGGCTTCGTCTTTCAGGGCTTCAACCTGCTCGCCCGCACCAGTGCGCGCGAGAACGTCGAGTTGCCGCTGCTGTATCGCGGTGAAACCGCGGCGCGGCGCCGCGCCGCTGCGACTCGCGCATTGCAGGCGGTGGGCCTCGAGGGCTGGGAGCACCACACGCCGGCCGAACTGTCGGGCGGCCAGCAGCAGCGCGTGGCGATCGCACGCGCCATCGTCACCGCGCCGTCGGTGCTGCTCGCCGACGAACCCACCGGCAATCTCGACAGCCAGCGCAGCCACGAGATCATGGCCTTCCTGGCCGGGCTCAACGATCAGGGCATCACGGTGCTGATGGTCACGCACGAGCCGGAGATGGCGGCGTACGCGCGCCGTGTCGTGCGCTTCATCGATGGCGTGGTGGCGAGCGACGAGCGCAATCTCCACCCGACGTCACCCGGCAGCCACCGTGCGGCAGTGGCCGCGGAGCTGTCCTGATGCTGTGGAGCACGCTGCTCCTCGCGCTGCGCTCGATCGAGCGCAACCTGCTGCGCTCCTTCCTCACCGTGCTCGGCATCGTGATCGGCGTGTCGGCGGTGATCACCATGGTGACGCTCGGCCGCGGCGCCACCGCGGCGGTGCAGACGCAGATCGCGAGCCTCGGCACCAACCTGCTGATGATCCGCCCCGGACAGCGCATGGGCCCGGGTGGCGGTGGCGCCACCGCGCCGCCGTTCAAGGACAGCGACGCCGATCTCATCGCCGCGCAGATCTCCGGCCTCGTCGCCGTGGCGCCGGAGGCGCGCGCGTCCGTCACGCTGGTGGCGGGCGGGCAGAACTGGAGCAGCAGCGTGGTCGGCTCGACCAACGCCTGGCTGCGGACCGGCAACTGGGAGCTCGCGACGGGGCGTCCTTTCACCGACGCCGAACTGCGCGCGGGGGCGGCGGTGTGCATCATCGGCACCACCATCCAGCGCCAGCTCTACGGCGGCGCCGATCCGCTCGGCCAGCAACTGCGCGTCAAGCAGATGCCCTGTCAGGTGATCGGCGTGTTCAAGAGCAAGGGTCAGGGTTCCTTTGGCAACGACCAGGACGAGGTCGTGCTGATGCCGCTCAAGACGCTGCAGCGGCGGGTCACCGGCAACACCAACGTCAATACGCTCCTGGTGTCGATGGACCCGAGCAGTGATACCACGCGCATCAAGACCGCGCTGACCGCGCAGTTGCGCGAGATGCGCAAGCTCGCGCGCAGCGACGACGACAACTTCAACGTGCTCGACACCCGGCAACTGGCCGATACCATGTCGGGCACGACGCAAGTCATGACGATGCTGCTGGGCGCGGTGGCGGCGGTCAGCCTGCTGGTCGGCGGCATCGGGGTCATGAACATCATGCTGGTCAGCGTGACCGAGCGCACGCGCGAGATCGGGCTGCGGCTTGCCATCGGCGCGCTCGAGCGCGAGGTGCTGTTGCAGTTCCTGATCGAGGCGGTGGTGCTGGCGAGCCTGGGTGGCCTCATCGGCGTGGTGCTGGCGAGCGGCGCGTCCGTCGTGCTGGCGCAGCTCATGCACGTTCCCTACGTCTTCCAACCCGACATCAATCTGTTGTCCTTCGTCTTCTCGGCCGGCATCGGCGTACTGTTCGGCTATTTTCCCGCGCGCCGCGCCGCGCGCATGGACCCGATCGAGGCGCTCCGGCACGAATGACGCTCCGCCACGCGCTCTTCGCGCTCGTTCCCACGCTCGTCGTCGCACTGCTCGTCGGCACGGCGGCCGAACTCTACCTGCGCTGGGAACGGGCCGGCGTGCGCGCAGCGATCGAGGCCAAGGCCGCCGGACGCGAGCGGTGCACGCAGGCGTCGACCGATCCGGTGCGCATCTACGAGGGGATTCCCGGCAAGTGCGGCAACAACGCGCTCGGGTTTCGCGATCGCGACCATGCGCTCGCCAAGCCGGCAGGGACGTTTCGCGTGGCGGTCATCGGTGACAGCATCGCGCTGGGGCAGGGAGTGCGCGCCGACGAGGCATTCGCGCGGGTGCTGGAAGCGCGGTTGCGCCAATCCGGGATCGATGCCGAGGTGACGCTCTTCGCGGTCACCGGCTATTCGACCGTGCAGGAGTTCGCGCTCCTCGACATCGCGTCGCGCTACCGGCCGGACCTCGTCGTGTGGGCGTACGCGCTCAACGATCCCGCCGATCCCGTCTTCGACAACGCCAACGGCGAGCTCGGCGTGTACTTCGACCGGCCGACGAGCTATGTCGTCGAGTACCTGCGCGGCCTGGTACACCGGGTGCGCTTCCGCATCCGGGCGCGCGACTGCCCGGCCGAATGGCACGCGCGGATGCACTGCGGCTACCGCGACGAGATCGACCGCCAGTTCGGTGCGATCGCGACGGCCGGCAAGGCGCATGCGACGCCGATCGTCGTGGCGCTGCTGCCGGTGATCCCGCCGCAGGGCTCGTTTCGCGAATACCCTTTGCGGCCGATCCACGCCGACCTGCGCGAACTCGCGCGCCGGCACGGGCTGCCGGTGATCGATTCACTCGACGCGTGGACGGGGGTCGATGCCGCCGCGGTGCAGCTCACGGGACCCGGTGGAGCGCACGATCCCTGGCATCCCAATGCGCGCGGCCACGCGCTCATCGGCGACTTTCTTGCCGAGCAGCTCGCGCCGACCATCACGGAGGCGCTGCGGCGAGGGAAATAGTCCCCCGGCGGCAAGGCGCTCTACCCCTCGATTCGGATGCCGAGCCCCATCGGCGGGCGGGTCAGCGCCGAAACCCGCCTCCGTGAAAGCCGCCGAAGCCGCCGCCGCCGAAGCGACCGCCAAACCCACCACCGAAGCCGCCGCCGCCGAACGAGCGATTGAAGTCGCCACCGCCAAACGAATGATCGAAGCTGCCACCGCCGAAGCTGCTGCGCGCCTGCGCCTGGCGATCGGCCCACGACGTGTCGCCGCTGGCGCTCCCCCAGCCGGATGAGGAGTGCTGCTGCCAGCCGTTACCGGTGTTGCGGTAGACGTTGCCGTTGACGTCGGCGACGTGGTCGTTGCCGAGTGTCGCCGTATTCCAGGTGTTCGTCTTGCCGGTGTGCGCGTTGTACGTCGAGCCTTCGCCCGTGTGGGCGTAGCCCTCGGGGCCGGCGGTGGTGGCGCCGCTGCGCTGATAGCTGCTGCCGCCCGCGCCGGCGGCCGATACGCTGCTGGCGGTCGAGCGTTGACCGGTGTACGTGTTGACGTTGCTCGCCCGCGCCGCGTTGCCCGATCCGCCGTAAGCGCCGTTCATCGTGCGGTCGTAGCCGCGCGTGGCGTTGCCCGTCCACGCGTTGTACTGGCGCCCCGCGTTGTAACTGCCGGACGTTCCGGTGCGCGCGTTGTAATAGCTCCCGCTCGCCGTGCTGCCGGCCACGCCGCCGCCGGCGTACCACGACCGCGTGCCTGAGTACGTCGTGGCACCCCAGTGGCCGTAGACGTTGGTGCTGGCCGAGGCACAGCAGGGATAGGCGCCCCAGTACCCTGGGTGGTAGTACGCGCCGCCCCAATAAGGCTCGGTCCACGCCGCGGTGGCGAGTCCCGCAGCGAAGCCGAAGGTGAAGCCGACGTAGGGGTTGTAGATCGGCGCCGCGGCGACCGAGTAGGTGTACGGCGGTGGATACCACACGCTGCCGATCCATGGGGTGTACGCGTAGCCGGTGCCGTACACCACCGTGCCGTCCGGCGTCACCACGGTACCGAGGTAACCCGGGGTATAGCCGACGTAGACGTAGCCCGGCGCGCTGCCGTAGATGTGCACGTACGTCACGTAATGGATCGGCGACGACGGCGGGATGGCGTAGATCGCCGTGGGCACCGCGGTGGCCACGGTCCATGGGCCGGTGACGTTGCTCGCGGTGAACCACACGCCGGCGGTCACCGCGTAGTACGCACCCGGTGCGACCTGAATGATCGGCACGTCGGAATTGACGGCGTAGGTGAGCGCGGTGCCGGTCACCGGCACGAATTGCGGCGCGCCGTCGAAGGTCGGCGTGAAGCGGGGGCCGCCCTTGAGCGGCACGGTGGCGGTCTGCGGGATCGAGTTCTCGATGACCGCGGCCTGCGCCTGCGGGGTGCCGGCGACCGTGGGCAGGACCGCGCCCGCGAGCGAGTGCGCCGGAATCTTCGCGAACTCGGCGGGCAGCGCGTTGCTCGCCACGAACGTCCACGGACCCGCGAGGCCGGGGTCGCGGAACCAGCGTCCGGCGAGGAGCGCGTAGTACGCGTTCGTCGCGGTATCGACGAGGACGTCGCTCGTGGTATTCGAGGCCCACAGAAGACCCGTGCCGACGATCGGCACGAAGTCGGGCTGCCCCTTGAAGACGATGAGCTCCGACGGCACGGTGGGCGTGAAGATCGTCGGCACGCCGTCGGCGAGCGAAGGCTTGGGCGAGGCCTTCGGCCCGCCGTCGAGGAGGTCGACCGTCCCCGCCTTGGCGAGGCTCTGCGCGACGCGATCGGCCGCGGCACGCTCGAGCGGACCCATGGCGGCGAGCGTCCATGGGCCGGCGAGCGAGGTCGCCGTGAGCCAACCATCGTAGACGTGCAGGTAGTAGTGGTCGCCGAAACCGCCTTGCAGCAGCAAGGCGCGCGTATTCACCACGCGTTGGAAGCGTTGCGTCCCGCTCACGGGGCGCAGGACCGGTTGCCCGTCGACGGGGACGAGGATCGCCGGCGACATGCTCACGAGCACCTGCGGCGCGTCGTTGCGCACCGCGACGGCCGGGGGCTTGATGCCGGTGAGCGCGAGCGACGCCTCGAGGCGATCGAGCGGCATCGTGCGCAGGTCCGCGGCCAGGCGCTTGGTCAACGCCGCGACGTAGCGTGCGCCGCGATCGGGGAGCGTGGGGAAGTCGACGTTGGCGATCGCGAGGTTCTCGAAGACGACCGTGCGCGCCACCCGGTCGACCTGCGTGCGGGCGCTGGCGAAGATTACGCCGAAGGTTTCGTCCTTCACTCCCGTCGGCTTGATCGCCGCGGCCGTTCGGAATTCGATCCGGTTGTCCTCCCAGCGTGTCACCTGCGGCTGGTAGATGAGCACCGCCGCGTCGGCGATGCTCACGTCGCGCGGCCAGGGGTCGGCGGGGATCGTTTGCGCAACGGCGGCGCTGGCCGTGACCAGGAGGCTAAGAAGGGCGATGCCGATCTTCGATTGCATGGATACGCTCCAAACGCGCCGCGCCGGCGTGCAAGTGTCGGAAAAAGGATGACCGGGCACGCGTCGCGCGCGCCCGGCCCAAAACCCTCGCACGGGGCGCCGGCCGGTCCATCTGGAGGGGGATGGCGAGCCGATCCTTGGCGAGGAAGCGGTGCGTTCGTAAATGGGGGTTCAATTGCGGTCGCCGTCGACGAACATATTGGCCCCGGTGATATTCGATGATTCACGGCAACGTTACCGGCTGCGCGCGCCGATCCGCTATCGGACCTTGGTCCTACGGCGTACGCGCGGGCCGCCGCGAACCTGCGGCTGAATGCCATCGCGTATCGGGAGTGCAAGGACGGTAGCGCGACGTTCGTAGGTCCTTGGTCCTACTGCACCTTTGCCGGCGCCGCCGGATACTGCGCGTCCGGCGTCGTGGTTTGTGGCGCTGCCGTCGAGCGGAGGTGTGCAATGAAGTTGGCGATTCGACATCCACGGTGGTTCGCGCTCGTCGCGATCATGCTCACCGTCGCTGGGCTGCAGGGAGAGATCACCATGGTACAGACCGCACTGGCACAACCGGCCACCGCGGCCACGAGCGCGGCGGTGAAGGAGGCCGTGGACATCGCCACCGACGCCTACGTCTACGGCTACTCGCTGGTCACCACCGACGTGACGCGCATCCAGATGTCCAACATTCCGGCGGTGGAAGCGCTGCGCGCACCGCTGAACCAGTTTGCCAACGTCAAGCGCTATCCGCCGGCCGACTACCGTGGCGTGTCGGCGCCGAATGCCGATACGCTGTACTCGCTGGCTTGGCTCGACCTGCAGGAGCCGCAGGTCTTCAGCCATCCGGACATGGGCAAGCGCTACTTCCTGTTCCCGATGGTCGACCTGTGGATGACGATCTTCGCGAGCCCCGGCACGCGCACGACCGGACAGAAGGCGGGCAACTTCCTGATCACCGGGCCGGGTTGGAAGGGGACGGTACCCAAGGGCATGCAGCACATCACCTCCGCAACGCGCTACATGGTGATCCTGGGTCGCACCTACGCCAACGGCACCGAAGCCGATTACAAGGCGGCCAACGCGCTGCAGGCGCAGTACAAGATCACGCCGCTCTCGGCCTGGGGCAAGCCGTACACGCCGAAAGCACCGCCGGTGGATGCGAACCCCGGCATCTCGATGACCGACAAGCCGCAGGCAGTGATCCTGGCGCTGGGCACCGAGGGCTACTTCAACTGGCTTGCCAAACGCATGTGCGAGGCCGCACCCGCGTATGCGGCCGACGCGCCGGCGCTGGCGCGCTTCGCCAAGATCGGCATCGAGCCGTGCAAGCCCTTCGAGATGGGCAAGCTCGACCCGGCGGTGCAGGCCGCGCTGAAGGATCTGCCGAAGACCGCGCTCGACAAGATCGGCGCCAACCAGAAGAGTCTGGGCACCGAGGCCAACGGCTGGCTGATGACCAAGGGCCTGGGCCAGTACGGCACCGATTACATGAAGCGCGCAGTGGTGGCGGCCTTCGGCTGGCCGGCCAACCTGCAGGAGGATGCGGTCTATCCGTACACCACGGTCGATGCCAAGGGCGAGACGCTCTCCGGCGCCAACAAGTACACGCTGACCTTCGCCAAGGGCCAGACGCCGCCGGTCAACGCCTTCTGGTCGATCACGATGTACATGATCGATCAGGGCTGGTGGTTCGTGCCGAATCCGCTGAACAAGTTCACCGTCAGTCCGCGCAACCATTTGAAGACCAATGCCGACGGTTCGATCACGCTGTACTTCCAGAGCGAGTCGCCGGGCAAGGACAAGGAATCGAACTGGCTGCCGGCGCCCAAGGGCGAGTTCATCCCGATGCTGCGGATGTACTGGCCGAAGGAGAAGGCACCATCGGTGCTCGACGGCACGTGGACCCCGCCGAAGATCCAGAAGGTCGGCGGTTGAGCACGGCGCGGGCCGGGCCTGCGGGGGCGGCACGCATGCTGATGTTCGGCGTCGCCTTCGTGCCCTTCTTCGCCTTCTGCGAGCGGGGCCGCGGCGTGGGCATGCGCCGGCTCGGAGCGATGTTTTTCTCGAACGACCGGCCGGCGGCAGTGGACGCGGGATGAGCCGCCTCTCCGACTTCCGGCGGACGCAGCCCTCCACCTGTGAAGGCACTTCCATGAACCTGATGACGCAACGTTGCTTGACCCGCTTGACCGCCGGCGCTGTGCTGCTGGCGCTCGCCCCCTTGACGATGGCCCAGACCCCGCCCTCGCTGACCACGCCCGACACGGTAGCGACGCGCCTGGGCACGCTCGACTTCAGGGACGGCATGCCCAGCGCGGCGACGGCCGCCAAGGTCTACGACCAGATCGACTTCACGCACGCCTACAACGCCTTCGTCAACACGATGCAGGGCGCGAGCTTCGAGGCCATCCGCCGCGGCTTCCTCGCCGCCGGCGTCAAGGACAACGAGATCCTGGTGTTCTCGCAGCTGATGGATGCGAAATCGCTGTTCCTGACGGCCAATGCGGACACGGTGTACTTCGTCGGCACGCTCGACCTGAGCAAGGGCCCGCTGGTGCTGGAGACGCCGCCCAAGGCGCTGGGCACGCTGGACGACGCCTGGTGGCGCTGGGTCACCGACTTCGGCGTGCCCGGGCCCGACCGCGGCGAAGGCGGCAAGTACCTGATCCTGCCGCCGGGCTACGCCGGCCCGCTGCCCGAGGGCGGCTTCTACGTGGCGCGCGCGCGCACCAACGAAGTGCTGATCCTCGGGCGCATGTTCCTCGAGAACAACGACCCGCGGCCCGCCGTCGAGCTGATCCGCAAGTTCACGAAGATCTATCCGTACGACGCCGGCGGCGAGGGCACCAGCATCGCGCAGTTTCTGGACGGGAAGGCCCGCCTGTCGCGCATCGCGGCGCCGCCGGCGACGGTCTTCCACGAAGGCAGCGGCAAGGTGATGAACACCGTGCCGCCCAACGATTTCAGCTTCTACGAGTTCCTGAACGATCTGGTGCAGCGCGAGCCGGCGACGGCACTCGACCCCGAGCTGATGGGGTCGCTGGCGGCGATCGGCATCGTCAAGGGCAAGCCCTTCGCGCCCGATGCGCGCATGAAGAAGATCCTCGGCGACGCGGTGGCGGCCGGCAACGCGGCGTCGCGCACGCTGCTGGTCGCGCCGCGCGACCCGTCGTGGTTCTACTACCCCGGCTCGGCCTGGACGAATTTCCTGTTCCAGAGCGGGTACGAGTTCGAGACGCCGATTCCGCAGATCACCCCGGAAGGCGCCAAGCCGCTGCCGCCCACCGGCTACCGCCAGCTCGATGCGCGCAGCGCGTTCTTCTACGGGGTGACCGGCATCACGCCGGCGATGGCGATGCGCCTGCCCGGCGTCGGATCGCAATACCTGCTCGCGTTCCAGGACGCCGACAAGCAGATCTTCGACGGCGCCAAGTCATACCGCCTGACGCTGCCCAAGGGGATCCCGCACGCCAACTTCTGGTCGCTGACGCTGTACGACAACCAGACGCGCTCGATGCTGGCGACGCCGCAGAACTACCCGCGTGCCGGCAGCCAGGGCTATCCGTCGCCCGCGGCGCAGGCCGACGCCGATGGCTCGACCACGATCTACTTCGGCCCGCAGCAGCCGCCCGGCGTGCCGCGCGGCAACTGGATCCAGACCGTGCCGGGCAGGGGCTGGTTCACGATCCTGCGCCTGTATGGCCCGCTCGAGCCCTTCTTCACGAAGGCGTGGCGGCCCGGAGAGATCGAACTCGTGAAATGAGACCTGCATGAAACGCGCCTGCACGCGCACCGCGTTTGCCATGACATGCGCCACCGCCCTCGGCATCGCCTCCAGCGCGCTCCGCGCCGAGCTCTCCGCGGAGGAACTCGCGAAGCTCGCGCAGAATCCCGTCGGCAACATGATCAGCGTGCCGTTCCAGGACAATGTCAATCTCAACGTCGGACCGCAGAAGACGACACAGAACATCCTCAACATCCAGCCCGTGATTCCGATCGAGGTGTCGAAGGACTGGAACATCATCACGCGAACGGTCCTTCCCGTGATCTCCCAGCCGGGCTTCTCGCCGGGCGAGTCGCGCACCAACGGCATCGGCGACCTGCAATTCACGGCATTCCTGTCGCCGGCCAGGCCCGGCGCCTGGATCTGGGGTGCGGGCGCCATCGCGCAAGCGCCGACGCACAGCAACAATGTCCTCGGCAACGACAACTGGGGGCTGGGACCGTCGTTCGTCGTGCTGCACCTCGAGCACGGTTCGCCGTGGGTCTACGGCGTGCTCGTGAACAACGTGTGGTCGGTCGGGACGAGCAACAATGCGTCCAAGTACAACAACGGCCTCATCCAGCCGTTCCTCAATTACAACCTGCGCGGTGGCACGTATTTCACCTCGTCACCGGTGCTGACGGTGAACTGGGAGGCCGACGGCAGCCAGCGCTGGACGGTGCCGCTGGGAGGCGGCATCGGCCACATCTTTCACTTCGGCAAGCTGCCGGTGAGCATGCAGATCAACGCCTACTACAACGTCGCGCGCCCGGATTACGCTGCCAACTGGCAGATCCGCGCCCAAGTCCAGCTCTTGTTCCCGAAATAGGCGCTGCCGCCAGGGCTGCCGAGAAGCGGCAAGCGCAAATGCGAAGCCGCGCGCATCCATAGGCGCGGACGTCGGGCCCATCGAGCAACGGCAGGCAAACGCGAGCGGGCGCGCATCCGAGTCTATACTTCGGCGCTCCCTCACGGTCGCCGCCGACATGGTTCCCGCTCCCCTCGATACCGCCGCGGCCTTGCGCGATGAGTTGCAGCGCTTCGAGCAGGTACTCGCCGAGGTGGCTGCGGGATTCGTCAACATCCCGGCGGGTGAGGTCGACGCGGCGATCACGAGCGCGCTGGTACGCATCGCCGATTCGATACAGGCAGAGCGCATCACGCTGGTGCGCGAGCGCGAGGGCGGCGTGCCTTATGTCAGCCACTCGGCGGCGGTCGCAGGAATCGCTCCTGTCGCCGTCGGACTCGAGCCGCAGTACCCGTGGGCGCTGACCGAGATCCGCCAAGGGCGCTCGATGTCCTTCTCGCACATCGATGAGCTGCCGACGGAAGCGGTGGTCGACCGGGCGAGTTGGACACGGATCGCAGTGACCTCCAATGCCACCGTGCCGTTTTTCGTGGGCGGCGTGTTCAAGGGTGCACTCGCCTTTGCCTGCTTTCGCTATCACCGGCAGTGGCCGCCCGACATCATCGCGCGGATGCGGCTCTTCGCGACCGTGCTCGGCAATGCGCTGGAGCACGACCGCGTGCAGCGCGGACTTGCCACCGCGATTGCGTTCGAGCGCCTCATCTCGGCGACGCTCACGGCACTGCTGCGGGCGGCACCGCCCGACGTCGACCGCCTGATCGAGACCGGCCTGGGCGAGATGGCCGAACTGCTCGATGCGGATGGTGTCGGATTCTGGCGTACCGGACCCGTGCGTGGCGAGTTCCACTGCACGCACCGCTATCAGCGCGATGGCATCTTTCCCGCGCCTGACAAGGTGGATTCGTCGATGTTCCCGTGGATGATCGGCGAGCTTTTGTCCGATCGTGCCGTTTCGAAACCGGTGTCCGCCTTTCCCCCGGCCGGCGCCATCGAGGGCGCGACGCTGCGCGCGATGGGCGGGTTGTCGATCGTGGCGGTTCCGTTGTCGATCGGTGGGCGGGTGACCGGTGCATTGTCGTTCGCGAGTGAGCGCGAGGAGAAAGGGTGGCCGGAGTCGCTGTTGCCGCGGGTGCAGCTCTTCGGCGAGATGATCGCGAGCGTCGTCGCCCGCGTTCAGGCGGAAGTCGCCGAGCGCGATGCCCGCGCCGAGGCGACGCACGCAGCGCGCCTCGGGACCATGGGCGTGGTCGCCGCGTCGCTCGCGCACGAGCTCACGCAGCCGCTGGCCGCCATCATGACGAATGCCCAGATGGCACAGGTGCTGTTCGACGACGCGCACGCGGACCCCGCGGAACTGCGCGCGACGCTCGACGACATTCTCGCCGACGACTTGCGTGCGAGCAGGCTCATCCAGCAACTGCGGCGCTTCCTGCGTCGCGACGAACTCGAGCGGACGGTGCTCCCCTTGCGGCCGCTCGTCGACGAGGTCCTCTCGCTGGTGCGCGGCGAGGTGGTCGCCAAGGGGATCGCCCTCCGGATGGAGAGCCCCACGACCCTCGGCGAGGTCGTCGGCAATCACTCGCAGATCCAGCAGGTGCTGCTCAACCTGCTCCTCAATGCCTTCGATGCCGTCGCCGCCAACCCGGCGGGTACACGGCGGGTCGTCGTCACGGCAGCCGTCGATGCGCAGCACGTCGCGGTCGAGGTGTGCGACCAGGGGGTAGGCATGGACGAGGCGGCGCAGGCGCGCGCCTTCGTGCCGTTCTACACGACCAAGCTGAAGGGCATGGGGCTCGGACTCGTCATCAGCCGCTCGATTGCCGAGGAGCATGGCGGGTCGTTGACGCTGCGCTCGACGCCCGGTGCCGGGACCGTGTTTCGCTTCGTGCTCCCGATCTCCGCCGAGTCGTGACGCTGCCGCCTTCGGTCTCGCCGCGCGTGGTGGTGCTCATCGACGACGACGAGTCGGTTCGCCGCGCGCTCGGTCGCCGGTTGCGCGCCGCCGGTCACGTCGTCGAAGCCTTTGCCTCTCCCCTGGAGTTTCTCGAGCGGCGCGCGCAGTTCGACGTCGGCGCGATCGTCACCGATTTGCGGATGCCGGGGATGAGCGGCCTGGAGCTGCAAGCGGTCCTCGCCGCGCAGCAATGCGACATCCCCATCGTCTTCATCAGCGGGCACGGTGACGTCGCTACCGGGGTGGCGGCGATGCGCGCGGGTGCCGTCCATTTCCTCAGCAAGCCGTTCACCGATGTCGCGCTGCTGGCCACCCTCGACGAGGCGTTGGCCGTTGCCGTCGAGCGGGCGGCGGCGCACCGCACGCACGATGCGATCGGCCGCGCCTTCGCGTCGCTCACGCCGCGCGAAAAGGACGTGTTCTGGCTGGTGACCGACGGCCTCATGAACAAGGTCGTCGCCGATCGCCTCGGCATCGCCGAGAAGACGATCAAGATCCATCGCGCGCGGGTCATGGCGAAGATGGGCGTGCGGCGCCTCGCCGATCTCGTGCGTATCGCCCAGACCCTGGATGCGAGCGACCCCGCGGCGCGTCCGCGATTCACGCCGCCGTAGCCCCAAGGTCCTATAGCGTGAGATGGAGGTGGGTCGCACACTCGTTGCCGGTACGATGGCCCTGCGGGGCAGTCGGATATATGCCGCAGGGCGCACGATGACGATCCCACCCGAGCGACGGATTATCCTCGTCGACGACGACGAGTCGCTGCGCCGTGCGCTCGCCCGCACGCTGCGGCTCGCCGGCTACGCGGTCGAGTCCTACGACAGCGCTGATCGGCTCGCGGCGTCCGCGGTGGATTGTTCTTCTGCATGTCTTGTCCTCGACATCAACCTGCCCGGTACCAGCGGGGTTGACTTTCGCCTGGCGCTCGCCGCTGCGGGACAGGATCCGCCGACGATTTTCATCACGGCGTTGGACCGGCAGGATGCCGCCGCTGCCCTGGCGCGGCTGCACGCGCCGACAGTGCTTTTCAAACCCTTCGGCAACGATGAGCTCCTCGCCGCCGTGCGACGGGTGACCGATGCCAAGAGTCGTCCGAAGTCATCCGAGCACACGCCATGAGCGAGTATCCACTCGCTCGCGACCTCGTTTCATCCACGCACAGGAGACGCGCATGAATGCACGCTTCGCCATTCCTCTCGCCGCGACGCTGGTGGCCACCGCCCTCGCCGGATGCCAGACCACCGCCCAGATCATGGATGCGTCGCAGCCGCAGGCGATCAGCATCGCGCAGCGCCGCGCGCAGTTCGAACTGTCGTGCCCGAATGTCACGACGACGGTCCTCTCGCGCGAGGAAGTTCCGCCGGTGCTCCAGTTCCGTGGCACGCCGCGCCTCGAGTACACGATCGGCGCGGCGGGTTGCAACCAGCGCGGGACGTACCTCGTGATCTGCCCCGAGGATGGCAGCGGCTGCTTCGCGGCTGCCGGGCGACGCGAGTGATCACGCGTGCGCGAATCGCCGCCGTCGTCGCGCTCGTCGGCACCGGCCAGTCGCGGCTCACCTACCAGTTGATCGGCGGCGCGCGTTACGCGTTCTCCTGGGGGCAGGTGATGGCGACCCGGCGCTATCTCGATTACGACTTCAAGTCGGGCTCCGCGCTGGAGTCGGTGCACTTCAGCGGCCCGATGAGCGGAGTGGCATTCGCTGGGTAGATGCATCCCCCAGCGTACCGCTCACCGCGGGAGCGTGCGGGGTTTCGCGTGGGCGTCACCCCCTGGATCGAGAAGGCGGGCGAGCAGCGCGACGACGGCGAGCGTCATGAGGACGCGCCCCACGAGCACGACCCAGAGGTTGGCGCCCAGCGCCACCAGCAGCGCGGTGTCCTCGATGAGCGCGTGCGACAACGAGAGCCAGGCGAGCGCCAGGAAACGCGTACGCGCCGGGAAGGCGCGGCGTTCGGCTTCCTCGATGATCAGCGCGCCGCCGTAGGTGAGGCCGAGCAGCACGCCGACCGTCGTCACCGGTGCGACACTCGCGTCGAGACCGGAAAGACGCAGCAGCGGCGCCAGTGCCGTGGTGATGCGCCGCGTCACGCCGGTCCGCTCGAGGAGATCGAGCACGACGAGCAGCGCGGCGATGATGGCGAAGGTGATACCGAGCGAGATCGCGGTGGTCGTGATCCAGTCCGCGAGACCCGCGACGCCGGCGGGCGCCGACCCCTGGAGCCAGTCGAAGCGCATCGGCTCGGTCAGCACGCCCAGGATCCGGCTGCCCCAGGCGACGGCAGCGCCGTACGCCAGCGCGATACCGATACGCAAGGCCGCCGTCAGCCAGAAGCTGCCGCCGGCGCGGCGCACGATCGCCTGCTCGATCGGCAGCGAGTGCGCGAAGAGGATCATCGCGCACAGCGCGCTGAACTGGCCGGCGCTCATGTCGAGGTCGTGGGCGAGCCCGATCAGCGCGGCGATCGCCCCGTAGACCCCGACGAAGACGCCGGTGATCCAGATCATGCCGGCCTCGGGGGGGAGGTCGATCCCGGCCATCGCCGGCGCGATGGCGCGCCCGAGTGCCGCGATCCAGCCGAACTCCTCGCCGATCCGGACCGCGATCATGACGGGGAGCATGATCTTCATCAGGACGACGAACAGCCGGCGGCTGCGTAGCAACAGGTTGGCGAAGTAGGACACGGCGGATGGGCGGGGACGATCGGTGCCGCAGGATACCGGATCGACGCGGCGTCGACGGCGCCGTTTCGTGCGGCGCGGTGCTGCTCTTGCGACATCCGTCTCGCGCCGAGGCTGCGTGCCGGCGTCCCCTGCCGCGTCCGGCGTTGCCGGTCGCGCCCCTTCCGCGCGACGCAGGGCAACGGATGGCGCGAACCCGTTTACACTTCCCCCATGTCCCGTTGCCGGGACATGGATCTGGTCATTCGGGGCCGCGCTGGGCGGCCCCTCATCAACGAACGAGGGAGTGTCCCACTATGGATCGTCGTACCTTGATCAAGAATGCCGGGATCGCCGGCATCCTGGCGGCTGGTGTGGCGCCCGCCGTCCATGCGCAGGAGGCGGTGCGCTGGCGGCTCGCCACGAGTTTCCCGAAATCGCTCGACACGCTGCACGGCTGTTCGGTGAAGTTTGCCGAGACCGTGAAGGCGCTGTCGGGCGGCAAGTTCGAGGTATCGGTGCACGCGGCGGGTGAACTGATCCCGGCCTTCGGCATCGTCGATGCGCTAAGCAACGACACGCTCGAAATGGGAACGACCGCCGCGTATTACTACACCGGCAAGGATCCGATCTTCGCCTTCGGCTGCGCGGTTCCGTTCGGCCTCACCGCCGGCCAGAGCCTCGCGTGGAAGGAACACGGCAACGGCCGCAAGCTCCTCGACGAGCTCTACGGCAAGTACAACTTCCACGCCCACAATGCGCTCAACACGGGCACCCAGATGGGCGGCTGGTATCGCAAGGAAATCAAGTCGCCCGAGGACT
>JADZAQ010000188.1 GCA_020852555.1 Burkholderiales bacterium | reverse complement strand
GGGGCGCGTGGTGGAGTGGCCGGGGCGTCGCGGGCGTCAGTCGCGATCGTCATCCTCGGCGTGCACCGCGCGCTGCACGCGATCGCGGATCGCCAGCCATTCACTGGCGTCGGGCAATGCCTCGATGACGATCTCCCGCGCGCCCGCGGCATCGAGCGCGCGAAGGTTCGCGTACAGGTCGCGGGCGTAGTCCGCCGCTGCCGCCGGTGCCTCGATCCACGCGCCGGCGAAGGCCGCCGGCCGCGCCACCGTGTGCGCGAGAACGGCGGTGTGCGACGGTGTCGAGCGCGCCAGTGCCGCGGCATCGACGAGCCGTGCCGGCGTGCGCGGCGCATAGTGCGAGGCGAGCGTCCCCGACGCGCGCGGGGCCTGCGCGTCCGGCATCGCCGGTGCCCGGCCGAGGACCCGCGCGAGGTCGGCGACCGCGATGCCGCCCGGGCGTAGCAGCACGGACCGGTCGCCGTCGAAGGCCACGATCGTGCTCTCGATGCCGACGCCGCAGGGACCACCGTCGAGGACCAGCGCCACGGCGTCACCCAAGTCGTCGCGCACGTGTTGCGCGGTGGTGGGCGAGATGCGACCGAAGCGATTCGCCGACGGCGCGGCGATGCCGTGGCCGCCCGCCGCGTGGAAGGCGCGCAGCAACGCGAGCGCGACCGGGTGCGACGGCACCCGCAACCCGACGCGGTCCTGTCCGCCGGTGAGGTCGTCGGTGGCGCGCGCCGCCCGTGGGACGATGAGCGTCAGCGGCCCTGGCCAGAAGGCCGCGGCGAGCGCTTCGGCAGCCGGTGGCAGCGCCAGCGCCCATTGGCGTGCGTGTGCCAGGTCGGCCACGTGCACGATCACCGGATGGTCGGCGGGCCGTCCCTTGGCGGCGAAGATGGCGCGCACGCCGCGCGGATTCCCGGCGTCGGCGCCCAGACCGTAGACGGTCTCGGTGGGGAACGCGACGAGCTCGCCGCGGCGCAGGAGCGCCACCGCCCGGGCGAGCGTCTCGGCATTGACCGGCACGATGCTCATCGCGTCGTCGTCCGCGCCGCCGCGAGCGGCACCGCGGCGCCCTGGGCCAAGCTGCTAGAATTATCGTCTTTTGACCGCACGCGAGAAGACTTCGAAGATGAGCGAATTCCTGTTCACGTCGGAATCGGTATCGGAAGGCCATCCGGACAAGGTCGCCGACCAGATCTCCGATGCCGTGCTCGATGCGATTCTAGAGCAAGACCCGACGGGTCGCGTCGCCGCGGAGACGCTCGTCTCCACCGGTCTCGTGGTGATGGCGGGCGAGATCACGACCAGCGCCAACGTCGAGTACGCGCGCGTCGCGCGCGAGACGATCCGCGCCATCGGCTACAACGATCCATCGCTGCGCTTCGATGCCGACGGCTGCGCGGTGATGGTGTGCTACGGGAAGCAATCGCCGGACATCGCGCAGGGCGTCGATCGTGCGTCCGACGATTATCTCAACCAAGGCGCCGGGGATCAGGGGCTCATGTTCGGCTATGCGTGCGACGAGACGCCCACGCTGATGCCGTTTCCGATCTACTACGCGCACCGCCTGATGCAACGGCACGGCGAAATCCGCCGCGACGGCCGGCTGCCGTTCCTGCGTCCCGATGCCAAGTCGCAGGTCACCGTGCGCTACGCCGGCGGCAAGCCGGTCGCCGTCGATACCGTGGTGATCTCGACGCAGCATCACCCGTCGATGAACGACCAGCAGAAGGAGCTCGGCGAGGCGGTGATCGAGGAGATCGTGAAGCCGGTGCTGCCGCCTGCCATGCTCGCGGGTACCCGCTTCCTGGTGAACCCGACCGGACGCTTCGAGATCGGCGGGCCGCACGGCGACGCCGGCGTCACCGGCCGCAAGATCATCGTCGATACCTACGGCGGTGCGGCGCCGCACGGCGGCGGCGCGTTCTCCGGCAAGGATCCGTCGAAGGTCGATCGCTCCGCCGCCTACGCGGCGCGCTACGTCGCCAAGAACGTGGTGGCTTCGGGGCTCGCCCGGCAGTGCCAGGTGCAACTCGCCTACGCGATCGGCGTCGCGAAGCCGATGAACGTCACGGTCTACACCGAGGGCACCGGCAAGATCGCCGACGAGAAGATCGCGGCGCTCGTCGGCGAGTTGTTCGACCTGCGGCCGAAGGGCATCGTGCGCATGCTCGACCTCTTACGCCCCATCTATCGCAAGACCGCGGCGTACGGCCACTTCGGGCGCGACGAGCCCGAGTTCACCTGGGAGCGCACCGACAAGGTGGCTGCACTCAAGGCCGCCGCCGGGATCGCCTGACGCCGCCACCGGGAGCAAGACCATGAGGCATCGAGTCCTGATTACCGCCGTCGGCGTATCGCTCGCGCTCGCGGTCGCGTCGTGCGCGACGCTCGAGCGCGAAGAGGTTGCGGCTCCCGCCGACGGTGGTGCCGTGGCGATGCGCGTCAATGCGGCGCTGGTCGTCAACCTGCCCGCGGACGCGTCGGGCGGCAATCCGTGGGTGCTGCGCGCGGCGAGCCCCAATCTCACCCCGATCGGCGGCCCCGACGTCACCCCCGCGCCGAAGCCACCCGGTCTCGTCGGCGTTGCCGACACCACGACGTTCCGCTTCCGGGCGACGGCGACCGGCGACGGCACGCTCGAATTCGCATCGCGGGCGCCATCCGCACCAGCGTCCGCGGCGCCCGATCGGGTGGTGCGCTACGCCGTCTCGGTCGGTTCGCCGATCGGGCTCGCCAGCGATTTCTTCGGCACCGTCGGCATGCACAGCGCGCGTCCGGCGGGCAACAGCACGATGGGCGTTCCGACGGCGACGGGGTCCGCGGCCGCCGCGCCGGGGAGTGCGCCACCGGCCACGGCAGGCAGCAG
>JADZAQ010000187.1 GCA_020852555.1 Burkholderiales bacterium | reverse complement strand
CGGAGGGATTCACCCGGCCGTGGCCAACCGCGGGAACCGTGCTGGCGATGCTGGTGAGCGTCGCGCTGCTGGGGTTGGCGATGCGCACGCTTCCCGTCGGCACGGCGTACGCAGTGTGGACCGGTATCGGTGCGGTCGGTACGGTCGTGCTCGGGATCGTGCTCTTCAGCGAGCCGGCAACCGCCGCGCGGCTGGCGTGCGTCGGCCTCATTCTGGCGGGAATCGTCGGACTGAAGCTAACCGCCACCTGATGCCCCGGCAGTCGGCGGCACATGCTTCGACCACGACGTTCGTAGGCGCGGCCCTCTTCTTGCATCGGCCCGTCGCCGGTCTTCTCGCCGACACCGACCGCGATGCCGACCGTGACCCGAGGCGGGCCGCCTGCTAGAATCCGCCGGTCATTGGGGAGTAGCCGCTCTTCGTTACGAAGAGGCTTATGTCAACACACTTGACCCGCAGGTCATGGCATAGGCGGTTTCCGAGTCTGGCGAGACCTTTGACCACGACACCTCCGATTGGGCCGGGGACGTGTCGTGGTCAATCGTCCGCAGTCCGGCCCGGGAATCCTGATGGAAGCACTTCTCGTCTCGACCGGAGTCGTCGCCCTCGCCGAGATCGGCGACAAGACGCAGCTCCTCGCCTTCATCCTCGCTGCCCGTTTCAAGAAGCCGGTGCCGATCATCCTCGGCATCCTGGTGGCGACCACGATCAACCACGGCCTTGCCGGTGCGCTCGGTGCTTGGATCACCGCGGCCGTGAGCCCGGGCATCCTGCGATGGGTGCTGGGGCTGTCGTTCCTCGGGATGGCGATCTGGACGCTCATCCCGGATGAGATCGAGGCGGATGAAACCGAGGTCGCAAGGAAGCTCGGCGTGTTCGGGGCGACCGCCGTCACCTTCTTTCTCGCCGAGATGGGCGACAAGACCCAACTGGCGACGGTCGCGCTGGCCGCGCACTACGGCGCACCGCTGATGGTGGTGATCGGCACCACGCTTGGAATGCTGATTGCCGATGTCCCGGCGGTCTTCGTTGGCGACAGGCTGGCGCCGAAGATCCCGATGAAGTTGGTGCACGCGATTGCGGCGGGGGTCTTTACGCTGCTGGGTATCGGGACTTTGCTGGGAGCTGGTTCGCGATTCGGATTCTGAGCACAGGACGCGGCGCCGCTTCATGCTGGTGCATTGGCAAATATCCGCGGTTTGGGGCAGCCATCACAACACGAGGGAAAGGAGGCGCCGAATGTCCGACACCGTCACCGCCGTGACACGCATCGTCCACCAGTTCGCTGAATGCTGGAACCAGCACGACATGAAGGCATTCGCCGACCTGTTTGCGCCGGATGCGGAGTTCGTCAATGTCGTGGGTCTGTGGTGGAAGGGGCGCGACGAGATCAGGAGGGCCCACGAATTGACGCACGCCACGATGTTCCGCGACAGTCGATTGACGATCACCGACGTTTCCGTCCGCTTTCCGGTCCCGGACATCGCCATCGCGAGATCGCGGTGGAGGCTCGAAGGGCACGTGGCACCCGACGGGGCGCCGCTACCGGCGCGTACCGGGGTGTTGCTCAACGTGCTGGCGAGCACCTCCCGAGGGTGGGCGATCATCGATTCGCAGAATACCGACATCATCGACGGGGTACTTTCGCGTCCACAGTGATGGGAGGCGGTACGCATCCCGACGCTCGCCGGCGTGTCCCGGCCAGCGTCAGCTGGCCAACGTGCGCCGTGATCATCGCCCGCTGACTGCATCATGACGATCCCCAAGACGATGCGCGCGGCTTTCATCCGCGCCACGGGTGGCGTCGAGCAAATCGAGGTTGGTGAGTTGCCCGTGCCGCGCCCCGGCCCAACCGACGTGCTGGTGCGCATGGCGGCGGGCGGTGTCAGCCACGTTGATCTCTTCGTGCGCTCGGGTGCGTACCGTACCCACACGCCATTTCCGTTCGTGATCGGCCGTGACCTCGTGGGGACGGTGGTGGAGCCGAGACCCGGGGTGGCGTCGCACAAGGTCGGCGGACGGGTCTGGTGCAACAGTCTCGGCTACCACGGACGCCAGGGTGCATTGGCCGAGTACGCGGTCGTCGCCGACGATCGCCTGTAGGCGTTGCCCGACGGTGTCGATGCGCGAGAGGCGGTATCGCAGCTGCACACCACCGCGACCGCGCACATCGGTCTCGTCCGTGACGCGAGGCTGCGGGCCGGCGAAACGCTCTTCGTCGAAGGGGGAGCCGGGGGGTGGGCGGCGCGGTCGTGCAGATGGCCCGCGCCGGCATCGATGTATGGTGGGGCACCAGCGGGCACAATGACTTTGCGCGATGCTTGCCGCTGCTTGCCATGCGCGGCCGGGCCGTCGTCATGTCCGGTCTGCGACGTGGGGCTGCAACGCTGCCGGTGGGTGAGATGTACACGCGGGACGTCACGCTGCACGGCTTCGCCATCAGCAACGCTACGGTCGCCGATCTTGCGCACGCGGCCGACGACATCAACCGCTTGCTGGCATCAGGGAAGCTCAAATCTCGCGTGGGTGCGATCTTCCCGCTGGTGGATGCGGCCAAGGCGCATGCGGCGATGGCTTCTGGCAGCGTGCGGGGCCGTATCGTGGTGGTGCCTTGAAGCGTGGCGCAGGATCGGCTTCGCGCACCAGCGTGTCGCCCGTGATCAGCCGGGCACGTCCACTGCATGCGCGGTGCCGCACGATTCCGCCCCTCACGCCGCCCCGCCGTGCTCGGTCACGACTGCTGCGAAGTGTTGGGCGAGAGCCGAAGATGCGGCGTGCGTCGGCATTGCCAACGTGACCGCGACCTCGATTGCCGGTTCGAAATCGCGCACCACGAGACGGTCCGAATACGTGCTTGCAACGTACGGATTGACGATGCCAACGCCGCTACCCGCCGCGACCAGCGCACAGACGGTGATCGACGACGTCGTCTCGATCGCGAAGATGCCGTCGATCCCGTTCTTGCGCATGAGTGCTTTCACCATGGCCACGAGATCGTTCGTGTCGAGGAGCGACACGAGCGGATATTTCGCGAGACTGCGCAGGTCCACGCGGCGTGCCGTTCGCAGCGGATGCCCTGGTGGCAACACGCAGACGGCGCGGGTGCGGCCAATGACCCGCGGTTCGAGGTCGCCACCGTCGAGCTTCCCGGTCGTCAGCACGAGGTCGAACAGATCCTGACGGAGATATTCGACGAGCTGTGGCGTGGCGTGGGTATGCAGGTCGATGTGCACCGTCGGGTAGCGCTTCCGGAAGCGCGCGATCGCCGCCGGGACCAGCCCGACGCCGAGGGTCGGCGTACAGCCGATTCGCAGGATCCCCGTTCCCGAACTGCGTAGCGCCGCCGCCACCGATTCGATCTTCTTCAACCCGGAAAAGTGCTGCTCGATCGAGCGATAGAGCATCAGCCCCTCGCTCGTCGGTCGCAGGCGCCCGCGATGCAAATCGAAGAGCTTGAGGCCGGTCGAGTGCTCGAACTGCGCGATGCGGCGGCTGACCGACGGCTGGGTGGTGTTGAGCAGGACGGCTGCCGATGTCGTCGTACCGCGCTGCATGACGGCCTGGAAGGCTTCGACCTGCTGGAAGGTGAGGGCTCTGGACATGGCGCTTCCGATCGCGCGCATCGGCGCCGTCAAGTATATCGTTTGCGCATAGAACGAGCGACAAAAAGCATTGGCGTGCATTGAGTTGGCCCTCTACAGTCGAAACCTCGCCTGCACGACGCGTACCCGACCTGCCATGCTCCACCCAAGCGCGAATCCGCTCACCACCTTCGCCCCCGCGCGTCGGATCGGCAGCGGGCACGGCCACCACTTCTTCGGCTACTACAACAAGACCCCTTGGGATCGCAGCGGGCGCTATCTGCTCGCGCAGCAGGTCCCGATGATGAATGCCGACCTGACCCCCGATCTCAGCGCCGAGATCGGCTACTTCGATCTGCATGATGGCGAGCGATTCCGCACGCTGGGCCGAACGACCGCCTGGAACTGGCAAATGGGAAGCCAGTTGCAGTGGCTCGACGGGTTGCACGGTCGCAAGCTCATCTTCAATGTGCGGACGACGGACGAATCCGCGATCTACCCCTGCCTCGGTTCGGTGATCTGCGACGCCGAAACGGGGGAGCAGCGCCACCTTCCGCTCCCCGTCTACGTGGTCGCTCCGAACAGTGCTTATGCGCTGACGGTGGACTATCGCCGGCTCCATGTCACGCACCCGACGATCGGCTATGGCGATGCCCGCGAGCCGGCACCGCTTCCCCTTGCCCCCGGCGACGACGGCATCCGCCGCATCGACATCTCGAGCGGCGAGTCGGATCTCGTCGTGAGCTATCGCGCCCTTCGCGAAATCGATCCGCGGCCGTCGATGGACAGGGCGATCCACTGGGTGAGCCACATCGAGGTGAATCCGTCGTCGACTCGCGTGGTCTTCCTTCATCGCTGGACCGAACGCATCGAGGACGAGACTTGCTTCCTGCACCGGCTCATCACCATGAAACCGGATGGCACGCAACTGCGGATCCTCGAGGATTCCGATCATCCCCTGCCGCAACTCGCCGATCGCTTCGACCCCGCGGCGGTCGGCACCTACGATTACGAAAAGTCCGAGTATCAGATCTCGCACCCGCTGTGGCGTGACGACGATCATGTGATCGTGTGGAGCCCCCATTCGGGACGAATCCGCTACCACCTCTACCGCGATGCGGACGTTGCCGCGGTCGAGGTCATCGGTGACGGAACGCTGGTAGAAAACGGGCACATGAGCTTTTCACCCGTCGAGCCACGATGGCTCCTGAGCGACACTTATCCGGACCCGACGACCCACGAGCGCATCCTGTTCGTGTTCGATGTGGCCACCGGGCGACGCCACGATTTCGGCAGCTACTACGCCGATCCGCGATTGCGCAAGGAAAATCGCTGCGATCTCCACCCTCGCTGGAGTCGTGACGGCCGAGAGGCGTGCATCGATTCCGTCCACGAATCCGAGCGCCAGATGTACGTCGTCGACGTGTCTTCGCTCACCGGCGCGCGGCGACCCGCTGCAACGGCATTCACCCACCTCGCCTGAGAGCTTGTGAATTTTTCAGAAGGCCTGTCAGCTGACGCGTGGGTCGGTGCGTTCTACTGTTATGGGACCTGAATCCAACGAGAGCGAGCGCAGCGGCGAGTTGTTCGAGG
>JADZAQ010000186.1 GCA_020852555.1 Burkholderiales bacterium | reverse complement strand
TCCCGCTGGCGCCCGGCGACCTGACGCCGCCGTACTGGATCAACATGGGAGCGATGGCGATCTCGACGCTCGCGGGGTCGCTCCTGATGCTGAACGCGGGCGACGCGCCGTTCCTCGCATCGCTCCTCCCGTTCCTCAAGGGATTCACGATTCTCTACTGGGCCACCGGCACCTGGTGGATCCCGATGCTGCTGATCCTCGGCGTGTGGCGCTACGTCTTCAACCGGTTCCCGGTGCGGTACGACCCGCTCTACTGGGGAGCGGTGTTCCCGCTTGGAATGTACTCGGCCTGCACGCACGAGCTCGTGCACGCGATGGGATTTCGCTTTCTCTCGCTCGTTGCCCCGGTCTTCTTCTGGGCGGCGTTGGCAGCATGGGTCGCGACGTTTGCGGGACTCCTCGCCAACGTGGTGCGCGTCGTCCGCGATCGCCGTTCGTAGTCCGGCGACGGGTGCCGATCGTCGGTGAGCGGAGCGCGTTCGCGCCGCTGGCGCTGGTTACAATGCCCGCGTGACGGCGCCGCATGCGTTCGCAGCGCCGAAGTCGTCGCAGCTTCGCGAGGCAGGGAGACAACGATGGATGTACGTGCCGCGGTGGCCCACGAGGCGGGCGCGCCCTTGAGCGTGGAGACGGTGCAACTGGACGGGCCGCGCGCCGGCGAGGTGCTCCTCGAGATCAAGGCGACCGGTATCTGCCACACCGACGAGTTCACGCGCTCCGGCGCCGATCCGGAAGGGTTGTTCCCCGCAATCCTCGGCCACGAGGGCGCCGGGATCGTCGTCGACGTCGGGCCGGGCGTGACGAGCGTCCGCAAAGGCGATCACGTCATCCCGCTGTACACGCCGGAATGCCGCCAGTGCAAGTCGTGCCTGTCGCACAAGACCAACCTGTGCACCGCGATCCGGGCCACGCAAGGCAAGGGCCTCATGCCCGATGGCACGAGCCGCTTCTCGCTCGGCGGCCGGCCCCTGCACCATTACATGGGCTGCTCGACGTTCGCGAACTTCACCGTCCTGCCCGAGATCGCAGTCGCGAAGATCCGCGAGGACGCGCCGTTCGACAAGGTGTGCTACATCGGCTGCGGCGTCACGACCGGCATCGGCGCGGTCATCAACACCGCGAAGGTCGAGCCGGGCGCGAACGTCGTGGTGTTCGGCCTCGGCGGCATCGGCCTCAACGTCGTCCAGGGTGCGCGCATGGCCGGCGCCGACATGATCGTGGGCGTCGACGTCAACCCGGCGCGCGAGGCGCTGGCGCGCAGGTTCGGCATGACGCACTTCGTCAATCCGAAGGAAGTGCAGGGCGAGCTCGTGCCGTATCTCGTCGAGCTGACGCGCGGCGGCGCCGACTACAGCTTCGAGTGCGTCGGCAACGTCGACCTGATGCGCCAGGCGCTCGAGTGCTGCCACCGCGGCTGGGGCGTGTCCGTGATCATCGGTGTCGCCGGCGCCGGGCAGGAGATCCGCACGCGTCCCTTCCAGCTCGTGACGGGTCGCGTATGGAAGGGCAGCGCGTTCGGCGGCGCGCGCGGGCGCACCGACGTGCCGAGGGTCGTCGACTGGTACATGGAAGGCAAGATCAACATCGACGACCTGATCACCCACGTGATGCCGCTCGAAGCGATCAACGAGGGCTTCGACCTGATGCACCGGGGCGAGTCGATCCGCACCGTCGTCAGGTATTGAGCGGCGCGGGTTCGTAGCGGAGGCAGCATGGCAGTCACCACGATCAGCCGCAGCAAGTGCTTCGGCGGCACGCAGGGGGTGTACTCGCACGAATCGGCCGAGACGCATTGCACGATGCGTTTCGGGCTGTTCCTGCCCCCGGCCGCGGCAACGCGCCGGGTTCCGCTGCTCTACTGGCTGTCGGGCCTGACCTGCACCGAGGAGAACTTCATCACCAAGGCAGGCGCCCAACGCGTGGCCGCGGAGCTCGGCGTCGCGATCGCCGCGCCCGATACGAGCCCGCGTGGCGTCGACGTGCCCGGCGACCGGGACAGCTACGATTTCGGCGTCGGCGCGGGGTATTACGTCGACGCCACCGAACCGCCCTGGTCACGCGCCTATAGGATGTACTCGTACATCACCGAGGAGCTGCCTCGCGTGCTGGCCACGAGCTTTCCGGTCGACGCGGCGAACGCCGGCATCTTCGGCCATTCGATGGGCGGCCACGGCGCGCTCGTGATCGCGTTGCGCAACCCGGGCCGCTACAGGTCGGTATCGGCGTTCGCGCCGATCTCGTCGGCTGCCCGCAGCCCGTGGGGCGAGAATGCGCTCACGAAGTACCTCGGAAGCGACCGCAATGCGTGGCGGCAATACGACGCCACGGCGCTGATCGCCGAGCGCGGCTGGCCGGGTCCGCCGCTCCTCGTCGACCAGGGGTCGGACGATTCGTTCCTCCACGAGCAGCTCAAGCCGGAGCTCCTCGAGGAGGCTTGCACTCGGGCAGGTGTTCCGCTGCGGTTGCGCATGCGCGACGGCTACGATCACAGCTATTACTTCATCGCCACGTTCGTCGAGGATCACCTGCGCTTCCATGCGGCGAACGTGTCGGCGTAGCGCCGTCGTCGAGCGCGTCGCCGTCGGCTCGGGCTCGCGCTCGCGGGAGCGCACGGCCGTGAGGGGAACCGGCGGCCCGGTTTTCCTTGCCTTCCTTTCGAGCGGTGTCGCAAGCGCGTAGCATGGGCACGCCGTTTCGGATGGACGCGGCTTGCGTCGCAGCCTTCATCGCTTCATCGACCTCGAGGGGGGACCATGGGAACGATGCGGCACAACCTCGTGCTCGCGCTGCTGGCCCTGGTGCTTTGCGCATCGCCGGCATCGGGCTTCACTCCGGCAAGCGGGCAATGGTGGAATCCCGACGAATCGGGCACGGGGTACAACATCGACGTCAGCGCGGGCGTCCTCGTGGTGACCGTGTTCTCGTTCAACGCGAACGGCGACTCGCAGTGGTATCTCGCGGCCGGTCCGATGTCGGCGGACCAGCGCCGCTTCACCGGCACGCTCGACAGGTACCGCAACGGGCAGTGCATATCGTGCGGCTACGCCGGGCGTCCCGCGTCGGTCGGTAACGACGGCGTCATCGCCATCGATTTCACGTCGGAAACGTCGGCGACGCTGACGCTGCCCGGTGGCCGGACAACGGCGATCCAGCCGCTTTTCGCGCGTCCCGCTTCGACCAGCCTGCAGGGCACCTATCGACTGAAACGCGGCACCGTCGACTATCTCGGCGGTCCGCTGCTCGACACCGCCAGTGGCAACCTCGCCGCGACCGGCACCATGGTCATCGCGGGGAACCAACTCATGCAAACGGTCTCCGTCATCGTCAACGGCGTAACGAGCGCGATTTCCTTCTCCGGCACTTACACGGATTTCGGAACCCATCTTGGCGTCATCGTCGCCGGCGTTCCCGGGCGCGTTACGCTGGTGTCGCGGGGCGGCGACCTGCTCATCATGGCATCGGTCAATCCTGCGATCGGTACGGCACCCCCATACGCAGAGGTCGATCAGTGGGAGTTGATCGGCGCGGCGACCGCGTCGATCGATCGAATGCCGGGAAAGCTGTACGACGTGGAGGTGCGATTAGGCGCGCCGCTCGCGGCCGCGCTCGCGGCGCACGTGCGAAACTGAGTCGCTTCACCCGATGTCCCGCCAGCGATCCCCGTGCCGCTCGATGAGCGCGTCGCCCTCGGCCGGCCCGGCGCTCCCGGCGGGGTAGCGCGCCAGCGCCACCGGTCGCGGCGTGTCGTTCCACGTGTCGAGGATCGGCTGCACGATGCGCCACGCCGCCTCGATGTTCGCGGCGCGCTGGAAGAGGGTCGCGTCGCCGGTCATGCAGTCGTAGAGCAGCGTCTCGTAGCCCGTGCCGGGCGCCGCCTCGAACGCTTCGCGGTAACTCATGTCCATGTGCACGCCGCCGATGCGGAACACGGTTCCCGGCACCTTCGCGTTGAAAGCGAGCGCGATGCCTTCGTCGGGCTGGATGCGGAGCACGAGGTAATTCGGCGCGAGGCGATCGGTCG
>JADZAQ010000185.1 GCA_020852555.1 Burkholderiales bacterium | reverse complement strand
CTGCGAATGAAAATGAGTTGCCCCGCCGGCAGACTCTCGCTCGCGTACTTCACCAGCGCGTCGTTGACGACGAAGCAGGCCATGGCCGCGGTCATGGCGACGATCCCGCGGCGATTGTCGTGCGTGGATCCGGGGCCTCTCACCGCTGGCGGACCCTCACGCGAACCCCGGCTGAAACGCGCGATCAGGCACGCAGGCGCCGGCCCCCCGGATCGTAGATCGCCTTCGTGTGAATCTGGCCGCGAACCGGTCCGCCTTCCGCGGCCACCGTGACCTCATGCCCGTCGCGCGCGTGTGCGGCAGCCACGTATGCCATGGCCAGCGCCTTGCCGACGGTGTAGCCCCGATCCGCCGAAGTGACCTTGCCGATCGCCTTGCCGTCGACCGCAATCTCCGCGCCGGGCGCCGGGACGAGGTCGAGCGACGGCAACTCGATCAACACCAATCGCCGGGCCGGCCCTTCCGCGTGCTGCATTTCGAGGGCCCGCTTGCCGGAGAAGGAGCCCTTGTCGAGCTTGACCGTCCAGCCGAGACCCGCTTCGAGCGGCGTCGTCGCCTCGTCGGCATCGAGGCCGTACAGCACGTACTTCTTCTCGAGGCGAAGCGTGCGCAGCGCCCCCAATCCACACGCGCGGATACCCAAGCCGGAGCCTGCCGCGAACACCCGATCCCAGACGTGCTCCGCGTACTCGACCGGATAGAAGAGCTCGTACCCCAGTTCGCCCGAATAGCCGGTGCGCGACAACAGCGCTCCGGGAGCGTCGGCCACCGTCGCGCGCGTGAACGAGTAGTACGGCAGCGCGGCGCTCGACAGGTCGGTGTCGGTCAGCGTCACCAGCAACTCGCGCGAACGCGGACCCTGGATCGACAGATATGCGTTCCGGTAGCCCAAGTTGGTGACGACGACGTTGCGATCTCCTTGCGAGTGCGCGAGCCACGCGAGGACCGCATCGACGCGCGCCGGCGTCGGGAACAGCCAGTAGCGGTCGGGTTCGAGGCGAAAACATGTGAGGTCGTCGATCATCCCGCCGCTGTCCGAGCATAGCGACGTGTACAGCGCCCGGTGCACCGGCAGTCCGCCCACGTCGGCAACGGCCAGCTCCTGCAGAAAAGCAGCAGCGTCGCGGCCGGCGACCTCGACGGCAACTTGGTAGTATACGTCGAATACGCCGACCCCCTCGCGCGTCGCGCGGTGTTCTTCGGCGGTCGAGGTGAAAGCCAGCGGCGCCGCGAAACCCAGGCGGTCGACGAAAGTCGCGCCGAGCGCGACGAACTTGTGGTGATACGGCGAGCGTCTGATGAGGTTCATCGATACCATCCTGTGAAGACTTGGGTTCCGCGCTTGGCGAGCTGACCACCGATGATGACGCGCTGAATTTCGGAGGTGCCCTCCCAGATCCGGTCGACGCGTACGTCGCGCGATAGCCGCTCGACGGGGTTCTCGCGCATGTAGCCTCGACCGCCGAAGATCTGCACCGCGCGATCGAGCACGCGACCGGCCATTTCCGACGCATGCAGCTTGACCACGCTCGCGTGCGCATGTGCGAGCTTGCGATCGGCTCCGTGGTCGATCTGCCCGGCGACACGGTAGACCATGCTCTTGGCCGCCATGATCTCCACGGCCATGTCGGCAAGCATGAACTCGACCGCCTGCTGCTTGCGGATCGGTGCACCGAACTGCACCCGCCGGCTCGCCCAGTGATTGGCGAGTTCGAATGCGCGAATCGCCGCGCCGAGGCAGTTGGCGGCGATCTGCAACCGCGCCTCGACGAACCAGTCCTTGGTAAGTTCGAGCCCTTGACCCACGCCACCCAACACGCGCTCGACGCCCACCTCGACGTGGTCGAAGACGAGCTCGTGGTGGCCAAAGACATACGTATGCGTGAACTTCGGTTCCCGCTTGACGATCACACCGCTCGCGTTGCGGTCGACAAGGAAAAGCGTCGGCTGGTGCGGGTCGCCGTCGACGATCGCGTGCACGATGATGTAGTCGGCCACGTCGGCGCTGGTGACAAACCACTTCTCGCCACTGATGACGTAGCGGTCACCCTGGCGGGTGGCGGTCGTGCGGATAGCGCCCGTGTCCGATCCGGCGTCGGGTTCGGTGACGGCGACGCAGGCACGGCGCTCACCGAGGCAGCTCGGTATCAGGTAATCCCGGATCTGCTCGGCGGTCCCCTGCCTGAGCGGCGCCGCCGGATGCCACACCACGGCCCAGAGCGCGTTGGTCGCCTTCCCGAGCTCCTCGTTGATGAGCGTTTGCTGCAGCTGCGTGCAACCCTGCCCACCGACCTCGGGGCCGTGGTTGATGCCGTTCAGGCCGTGCGCGACGACCGCTCTGCGGAGTTCGTCCTTCGTCGCCTGCGGCAGCGCGCCGGTCATCTCCAGATCGAGTTCGTGCGGGAGCAGCACGGTTTCCGCGAATTCGCGTGCCCGCGCTTGCCAGGCCAGGTCGGCAGCATCGAGGGTGAGGTCCATGGCGATCAGTCCGTGACGAAAAGGGCGTCGACCGCGGCGATCTCGCGGCCGCAGATGAGCGGATTGACGTCGATCTCGCGAACGACATCGGCGAGTTCGGCGCACAGCACCGAGAACCGGCTGATGATCTGCGCGAGAGCATCGATATCGACGGCGGCGGCGCCGCGGTAGCCGCCGAACAGCGGCCAGAGCGCAAGCGACATCAGCAGCCGGCGCGCGGTGGCCGGACCAAATGGCGCCAGCGCCGCACGGCGGTCGCGCAGCAACTCGATCATCACGCCGCCGGCGGCCACCGTAACGATCGGGCCGAAGCTGGGGTCACGCACCATGCCAAGCGCTACCTCCACACCCGGCGATCGCATCGCCGCGACGAGCACGCGCGGACCGAGGTGCGTGACGAGGCCGCGCCAGGCGCGGCGCACCGCGTCTACGTCATCGAGCCCGAGATGAACCCCGCCGACGTCGGTCTTGTGGGCGATTCCCGGTTGCGCCGTCTTCATGACGACCGGATAGCCCAATGAGGTGGCGGCGGCGAGCGCGCCCGCCTCCGAGTCGACGAGCTTGTGTGCAACGACAGGAACACCCCAGGCCGCGAGCACCGCGAGGCCTGTCGCCTCGTCGATCGTCCCCTTGGCGAGTTGCGCGCGCGCACCATCGCGCGCGGCCTCGGGTGGCACGCCCGGTAGCGGATCCGGATCCCGCGACTGAAAGTCACGGATCGCGAGCGCACCGCGAATGGCGACGAGTGCGGGGTACGTGCCGTCGAGCACCGGCACCCCCGCTTGCGTCAGCCGCATCGCAACAGCGTCGTGCCGCAACTGGGTGTAGTGCGTCACGAAGGCCACCGGCTTGGTCGTCGTCGCGGCGGTTGCGATGGCGGCGGCCGCGAAACCATCGCTCAGGTAGTAGCGATCGCGCACGTCGGCGGCGAATACGCCGAGCGCCGCGCCCTCGTCGGCCACCATGGCTGCGAAGCACTCGCCAAAGCGTGCCTCGAAGTCGACCCCGGTGCCCCAGGCGTCGAGCGGATTGCTGGCGACGAGTCCGGGGTCGAGTCGTTCGACGAGCGCACGCTTGGTCGCGCCGGCGAGCGGTGCGAACGGAACGCCGACGCGCTCGGCGAGGTCGATGAACATCTCGCACTCGCCACCCGAGTCGTGGATCGAAACCAGCGCCCCAGGGGCAGCCCGCCGGCCGGCGGCGAGCAGCAACAGGGTGCACGCGAGTTCATCCAGCGTGTCGACGCGCACCACGCCGTAGTGGTCGAACAGCGCGTTCCAGGCAACATCGCTGCCGGCCAGCGCGCCGGTGTGGGAGAGTGCCGCGGTGGCCGCGGCCGCCGTCCGCCCGAGCTTCAGGGCGACGACCGGGACGTTGCGCTCGGCAGCCTTCGCGAGCGCCGCACGAAAGCGCAGCGGATCACGCGCAGTCTCCAGAAAGAGGCCGATCACCTTGACTTCCGGCCGCTCGAGCGCGTAGTCGATGTAGTCGGCGACAGTCGTCGTGAGCTCCTGCCCGGGCGAGATGGCGAGCGCGAAGGCCAGACGCGGATCGTTGTGCGCGAGCGCGCCGAACACGCTTCCCGAGTGCGCGATGAGTGCAATGGCCCCCGGCCTCGGCTCGCGCGGGCTGGGAAAGCCGCAGATCCAGACGCGGTCGAGATCGTTGTAGAAGCCCATGCAGTTGCCGCCGCAGATCGGCAGCCGGGCCGTGCTGGCCATCGCGGCCAGTCGCTGCGCGAGCGGCGGGTCGCGATCCGCGGCGAGCATCCCGGAGGCGAAGATCACGGCAGCGCGGGCACCGACCGCGATCGCCTCCGCGAGCGCCTCCTCCAGACGCTCGTTGCGTACCGACAGCACGGCGAGATCCGGCGCTGCGGGGAGATCGCGCAGCGTCGGCACGCAGGGCATCCCCTCGATCGTCGCGTAGTTGGGGTTGATCGCATACGCCACGCCACGAAACCCCCCGCGCAGCAGCATGCGCACCATGTCGTGGCCGGGCGAATTCGCGCGCTGGCTCGCCCCGACCAGCGCAACGGTGCGCGGGGCGAGCAGCGGCGCGAGTGGCTGCGGTGATGCGGGCGGCGTCATCTATCCGAGCAGGAAGCGATTCCACTCGGCCTCGTATTTCGCCGAGTACCGCGCCGCCTCGACCTCGTCGATGATCAGCATCTGGCGCACGTTGTCCGGTGCGGTGACGAGGATCTTCTGCTGCTCCGGCGTGGCGCGTGCCGCCGCGGCGCCGAGCGACGGCCCATAGGTTCCGACGTCGAGCAAGCGCAACTGCGCCTCCTCGGAAATCGCGTAGTTGATCGCCTCCATCGCAACCTTGGCGTGTGGCGACCCTTTCACCACAACCCATGCGTTGCCCCACGCGATGCCGTCGGAAAAGGTCATCGTCACCGGCGCGTTCTCCTTCATGACCGCGAGGACGCGGCCGGTCCACGCCGAGCTCAGCGCGAGTTCGCCGCTGGAGAGCAATTGCGGCGGCTGTGCACCGGCCGTCCACCAGACCTTCACGTGCGACCTGATCTCGCGCAGCTTCTCGAACACGAGCTTGATCTTGTCGTCGGTGACGGGATAGACCTGGTTGCGCGGGGTTCCAGCCGCGAGCAGCGCCGCCTCGTAGTTGTAATAGAGTTGCTTGTAGAGGCCGCGGGGGCCGGGAAAAGCCTTGACATCCCAGAACTCCTTCCACGACGCCGGCCCCTTGCCGATCGGAAACGCCTTGGTGTTCCAGGCGATCACCGTCGCGCCGGTCGACGTGAAGATGCCGCGGCTCGTCACCCAGCCCGGGTCGAGCGCCTTCGCATTCGGGATGAGGCTCATGTCGAGCGTTTCGAGGAAGTCCTTGCCCTGCTCGATGAACCGCCCGCCGACGTTCACGAGATCCCACTCGGGCACCCCCGATTCGACCATCGCCTTGATCTTCGCGTAGTTGGTGGGCGACGCGTAGGCGATCTCGATCTTCTTCAACTTGCCGAACGGCTCGAGGAACGCCGCCTTCTCGAGGTCGGACAACGCACCGCCCCACGAGCAGAACGTCAACGGCCTTCCCTGCGCATGCGTCGAGCGCACGCCTCCCACCAGATTGAGCGTACCGGCCGCGAGCGAAGCGGCACCAAGCGACAACACCAGGCGTCTTCTGCTTTGCATGAGCTCTCCTCCTTAGGACTCGATCGACGCATTCGGCAGGATCGAGACCGCGCTCGGATCCCACCCCACTTCGACGGTGTCTCGTCCGCTCCATTCGCTGGCGAGACGCCGGGACCAAAGTTCGTGGCCGCTCGCCAGCGCGAGGCGCACGGCGACAACCTCGCCGAGGTACACCCGCTCGACGACGCGCGCCGCTCGCCCGCCGGCGACCGCGTGGATCGCCTCGGGCCGCAGCAGCGCCGATGCCGGTTCGCGCACCCGTAGCCCGGGCGTTGCGCGACCCTCGAACACCGTGTCGAATCCCGCCACGGCGAGCGTCGCGCACTCGCCCGCCACGGCCTCGACCTTCCCTTCCAGGAGGTTCGACTCGCCGAGGAAGCGGGCGATGAACGTGTCGACCGGCCGCTCGTAGAGCTCGGCGCCGCTGCCGATTTGCACGATCTGGCCCGCGCGCATCACGGCGATCCGGTCCGACATCACGAGCGCCTCCTCCTGATCGTGGGTGACGTAGATCGTGGTCCGGGGGTTGGCGGCGTGCAAACGGCGAATCTCGAGTTGGACCTGCTTGCGCAGCTGGCGATCGAGAGCGCCCAGGGGTTCGTCCATGAGCAGGATGTCCGGCCGAATGACGATCGCCCGGGCGAGTGCGACGCGCTGCTGCTGACCACCGGAGAGTTCGCGGATCGCGCGCCCGCCGAGGCCGTCGAGTCGCGTCATGTGCAAAACCTCGGCGACGCGCTTCTCGATCTCGCCGCGTCCGAGCTTGCGCACCATGAGGCCATAAGCCACGTTCTCGGCCACCGTCATGTGCGGGAACAGCGCGTAGCTCTGGAACACCATCCCCATGTTGCGCTGTCGTGCCGGCAGCGCGGTCACGTCGCGCCCGGCCACCAGGAGGCGGCCGGTGCTCGGCGCCAGATATCCGGCGCAGATGTTGAGCAAGGTGGTCTTCCCGGAGCCCGATGGCCCGAGCAGCGTCAGGAACTCCCCCGGCCGAATGTCGAGATCCGTGGTAGCCAATGCGCTCACGGCACCGAACGTCTTGCTCACCCCCACGAACTGGACCCCGCTCATCGCGCCACCCTCGGACCTCTGCGACCGAACCACCGGCTCGCAGCGGCGGCAGCGACGGCGAGCGCGAGCATCACGGTCGCCCCCACCGCGACCACCGGCGTGTATTCGACGCGGATCTCCTCCCAGATGCGCACGGGCAGCGTCTTCACCGTGGGTCCGGCGAGGAAGATCGACAGCACCACCTCGTCGAACGACGTGACGAACGCGAACACGGTACCGCCGACGACGCCCGGCGCGATCAGCGGCAGCGTGATGGTCCGGAATACGTGGAACTCGGAGGCGCCGAGTCCCGCGGCCGCGAGGGCGAGCCGGTGATCGAGCGTGTCGAGCGAGACACCGACGTTCAGCACGACGAACGGCAGCGCGAGCATCGTGTGCGCGACGACCAATGCCGTAACCGTGTTCACGAGCCCGGTGGCGCGCGCCATGCTGTAGAGCGCGACGGCCAGCACGATCGCCGGCGTGACGACCGGGCCCAGGAAAAGCGCGGCCGCCACGGCGCGGGTGCGCGGAGCGCACCGGACGAGCCCCAGCGCGGCTGCGGTGCCCGCGATCACCGAGAACAGCGTCGTCAGCAACGCCACCTTCAGGCTCGCCAAGAGTGCCAGGCGCCACGAGGCGTCGTGGAAAAACACACCCCACCAGCGCAGCGACCACGACTCCGGCGGGAGCCGGATGAAGCTCTGTGCAGAAAATGCCGCCGGCACGATCGCGATGATCGGCAGCACGAGAAACGCCACGACCAGCGCGACGAAGGCATTCAGGACGAGGCGACCGTTCATCGCGGACCGCCGGCGCGTCAGCGGTGGACCCGGACCAGAGCGCTGACGCGCACGAACCGACTCGCCACGGCGACGACGAGCAGTGCGGCGACGAGCAGCACCACCGCGGCGGCGGCGGCGAGCGGCCAGTCGAGCCGGTCACTCACGAAATTGTCGATCAGCATCGACAACGTGACGCTCGAAGGACCGCCCAGCAGCATCGGCGTCACGAAGAAGCCCAACGCCAGCAGAAACGTGAAGGTCGCGGCGGTGGCCACGCCGCGCAGCGAGAGCGGAAGAAGCACACGGATGAACGTGGTCGTCGCCCCCGCGCCCAGGCCTTCGCTCGCGCGCAGCAGCGCAGGGTCGATGCGCACCAGCGCCGCGTAGATTGGCAGGACCGAGTACGGCAGCAACACGTGCACCATGCCGATCAGCACACCGGTATGGTTGAAGAGGAGTGCGAGCGGCTGGTCGACGAGCCCGGTGGCAACGAGAAGTCGGTTGACGGGGCCGTTGCGTTCGAGCACCAGCATCCAGGAGAACGTGCGCACCAGCACGCTGATCCACAGCGGCAGGAGGATCGAGGCGAACACGATCCCGCGCCACGGCGATCCCAGACGCGTCAGCGCGAGCGCGACCGGGAACGCGATGAAGAGCGCAACCAGCGTCACGACGACCGCGATCACGAAGGTATTGA
Organism: Burkholderiales bacterium; assembly: GCA_020852555.1. Lineage (GTDB taxonomy): Bacteria > Pseudomonadota > Gammaproteobacteria > Burkholderiales > Casimicrobiaceae > VBCG01. Next base: position 4,805 of record JADZAQ010000185.1, on the reverse strand, counting down.
CGAAGACCCGGGCGTAGACGTCGTCTCCCAGGATCTGGGCGTACGCCACCCACGGCCCGGCTTTCGCGGCGAAGCTCATGTTCACGAGCCGCGCGAGCGGGACCACGAAGGCCAGCGCGACGACGAAGAGTGCCGGCGCGAGGAGCGCGAAGGTACCGAAGCGGGAGAACGCAGGGTTCACCGGCGGCGATCCTTCAGGATCTCGCGTGCCGCGTTGTGGCCGGGCACGCCACCGACGCCGCCGCCGGGGTGCGCCGACGAGCCGCATTGATACAGACCGCGAATCGGGCTGCGGTAATCGGCGTAATGCGGCGCCGGCCGCGCGAAGAAGAGCTGGTCGACCTGCAACTCGCCGTGGAAGATGTGCCCGTGCGGTGAGCCGATGATCGCCTCGATGTCGGGTGGGGTGAGCACCTGCATGCCGATGATGCCGTCGGAGAACCCCGGTGCGTGCTCGTCGACGATCCGCAGCACGTTCTTCGCGAACGCCTCCTTGCGCGACGGCCAGTCGCCGTCGGCGAGCGTGTACGGCGCATGGCCACCGAAGAGGTGCACCACGTGCTTGCCCGGCGGGCTCACGGTGTCATCGACGGCGCTCGGTGTGACGACCGTGACGAAGGGATCGCGTGACCAGTCGCCGTTCTTCGCGTCTTCGTAGGCGCGCTCCAGGTACTCGATGGTCGGTCCGATGTGCGTGTACGTCGGGTACGCGAATCCGCACTTCGCCGGATCAAACGACGCGAACTGCGGCAAACGCTCGCAGGCGATATTGATCTTGAAGGCCGTCGAGTACGTGCGATAACCCTCGACATCGCGCACGAACTCCACCGGCAGTTGCGCGCGTGGAAGGAACTTGAGGAAGGTGAGCTTCGCGCTCACGTTGCTGGCGACGATCGGCGCCTCGATCCGGGTGCCGTCGGCCAGCGTGACCCCGCGGACGGCGCCGTCGACGCTGTCGATGCCGACCACCTCGGCCTCGGTGCGGATCTCGAGGCCCTTGCTGCGCCCGTACGCGGCGATCGCCTGCGAGATCGTACCCATCCCGCCGCGGATGAACCCCCACCCGCCGGCGCCCGCGTGCTCACCCATGAGGTGGTGCGTCACGACGTACGCCGAGCCGGGGCTCTTTGGTCCGACAAAAGTGCCGATGCCGGAGTAATACGCGAGCACCGCCTTCACGTGCGTGCTCTCGAACCATTCCGCCAGATATGCATCGGCGCTCATCGTGAAGAGGTCGATCATTCGGAAGAGCTTGCCCCGGACGCGCCGGTACTTCCACAGGAACGAGGCCGTCTGCTTGAACGCCTTCCAGTCACGGCAGGACGGATCGGGCGGCGTCTCCAACAGGATCTTGCGCAGGACGACGACCGATTCCATCAGATAGCGATCGAACTCCGGATAGATGGCAGCATCCCTGGCCGAGAAACGCGCGAAGTTCTGCTGCGTCTTGGCCAGGGAGTCGCTGAACACGATGTAGTCCCCGCCGTGGATGGGGCTGAACATGTCGGTGGCCGGCAGCACCTCGAAGCCATGCCGCCGCAGATCGAAGTCGGCGATCACCTTCGGGTGCAGGAGGCTCATCAAGTAGCTGAAGACGCTGAACTTGAAGCCGGGGACGATCTCCTCGGTCACCGCCGCGCCACCGATCACCGGGCGGCGCTCGAGGATGAGCGTGCGCAAGCCCGAACGTGCGAGATAGGAGCCGCAGGTCAGGCCGTTGTGGCCGCCGCCAATGATGATGGCGTCGTAGCGCTCGGGCATCGCATTCTCCGGCGGTTGCGCGTGAAAGCAACGTCAAACTATACTGGCGCCATCTTTTCGTCAATATAAACTGCAGCGGTATTTTTTACTGATAGAAAATGATCGACCCCCGACCCCCGCGCACCTCACGACCCCGGCCCGCCGAAGCGTCCGGAAAACACGGGTCGGCGGCCACCGAAGCGCCCGAGGCGGCGCGCCGCCTCGGGCGCGAGATCCGCGGTCTGCGCAAGGCCCGCGGCTACACCCTCGCCGTGCTCGCCACGAAAACCGCGCTGTCGGTCGGTTACTTGAGCCTGCTCGAGCGCGACCTCGCGACTCCGTCGATCAACGCGCTGCATGCGATCAGCCGTGCACTCGGGGTGACGATCAGTTGGTTCTTCGCCGCCAGCGACGTGCCGGCCGGTGAGCGCGACTACGTCGTGCGCCGCAACCATCGCCGGCGCCTCGATTTCTCCGCCGGGATCGTCGACGAACTCCTCTCCCCAACCCTCGAGGGCGAACTCGAATTGCTGACGAGCCGCTTCCCACCGGGGGCATCATCGGGTGCCGCGCCGTACACGCACGCCGGCGAGGAAGCGGGAATCGTGCTGCGCGGCAAGCTCGAATTGTGGGTCGATGGCAAGACCTTTCTGCTCGAGGCCGGCGACAGTTTCGGCTTCCCGAGCACGCTCGCGCATCGCTACCGCAATCCCGACATCCACGAGGCGGAGGTGATCTGGGCGATCACGCCGCCCAGTTACTGAACATCGCGGGGTGATCGGTGCAGCACGCGAACGTCTGGGAGGAGACCGCCGTTCCGGCACCCGCCGTTCCCGCACTCGAATCGTCTGCCGGTGCACAAGTGCTGGTGATCGGAGCCGGTTATCTTGGGCTGTCGACCGCACTGCATCTGGCACAAGCCGGTCACGAAACGATCGTGGTCGATGCGCATCCGCCCGGCTGGGGCGCTTCGGGGCGCAACGGCGGCCAGGTGATCCCGGGGCTCAAGTACGACCCAAGCGAGTTGGAGACGAAGTTCGGCCGTGAGCGCGGCGAGCGCCTGTGGCGCTTCGCCGGCGCGACCGCCGACTTCGTGCTCGATCTCGTCGCGCGCCACGGACTCGCGTGCAGTGCCCGGCGGGCACCGTGGATCCAGGGTATCCACTCGGCGAAGGCTGCGGAGCGGGCGCGCCGGCGCGTCGAGGACTGGCAGGCGCGGGGTGCCGCGGTCGCCTATCTGGATCGTGCACAGGTGGCCGCGATCGTCGGCACCGACATCTACGTCGGGGCCTTCGCCGACTATCGCGCCGCTGCCGTGCAGCCGCTCTCCTACGCGCGCGAACTGGCGCGCGCGGCGCTGACTGCCGGGGCCCAGATCTACCGCGATGCGCAGGTGCTGTCGCTCCGCGCCGAGCGCGGACAGTGGTGCGCGGTGACCGCGAACGGCGCCGGTGTTCGCGCTCCGACCGTGGTGATCGCAACCAACGCGTACACCGACGATCTCGTCCCCGATCTCGCCCGCTCGATCGTGTCGCTCAACTCGCTGCAGATTGCCACCGCACCGCTGCCCGTCGCTCTGCGCGGGACCATGCTCTCCCATGGTGAGACGCTGTCCGACACGCGCCGGGTGATCCGCTACTGGCGCTTGGACGACGCCGGCCGACTGCTCATGGGCGGACGCGGCCCGTATCGCGAAGCCGAGTCCGAGCTCGCGTGGCGCCACCTCGTCGCGCATGTGCGCCGGCATTTTCCCGCACTCGCGGCAGTCCCGATCACGCACCGGTGGGATGGACGCGTGGCCGTCCACCTCGATTACCTACCGCGGCTGCACCGCCCGCACCCCGGGATGCTCGTTGCCATCGGCTGCCAGGGACGCGGCGTCGCATGGCAGAGCGCAATGGGTGCCGAACTCGCGCGTCTCGCTGGCGATCCCGCCTACGACCCGGTGCTGCCCATCACGCCGGTGCAGCCGATTCCATTCCATCGCTTGAAGGCCATCGGGGTCGCGTCGACGATCGCGCTCTGGCGCGCCCTCGATCGTGCCGGCCTCTCGTGAAGGACCATCGAAAGGAGTCTGCAATGGATTTCTCGGCGCTGGCAGTCGACATCACCGACCGCATCGCCACGGTCACGTTCAATCGGCCGAAGGTACTCAACGCATTCGATCCGACGCTGGTCCGCGAGTCACGGGCAGCGCTGGCGGCGTTCGGGCGCGACGATGCGATCGCGGCGATCATCGTCCACGGTGCCGGCCGCGCCTTCTCTGCCGGTTTCGACCTCAAGGCGGGCGCTGCCACCGCAGGACAGCGCGGACTCGACGAATGGCGGGCCGTACTCGAAGCCGATTTCGACTTCATCATGGACTTCTGGCATTGCCCGAAGCCGACGATCGCTGCCGTGCACGGTTACTGCATCGGCGGTGCGTTCGAGTTGGCGCTCGCCTGCGACGTCACGGTGGCGGCGCGATCGACCAAGTTCGGTGCACCGGAGGTCCGTTTCGGCTCCGGCGCCGTGGCGCTGCTGCTGCCGTGGATCGCCGGTGCCAAGGCAGCGAAGGAGTTGCTCCTCACCGGCGACGATCAGCTCACGGCGGAGCGCGCGCAGGCGCTCGGTATCGTCAATCACGTGGTCGCCGACGGCGAGGAGCTCGAGCGAGCGCGGGCAATCGCACGCGCGATGGCGGCGGCGGCACCCAGCGCGGTACGCATCACCAAGCTCGCAATCAACCGCAGCTTCGACGCCATGGGTCTGCGTGCGGCGCTCGCGCAGGCGCTGGAGCTCGACATCTACATCGAGGCCGCCGGCGGCACCGAGCGCGCCGAATTCGACCGCATCCGTCGGGAGCAGGGATTGAACGCGGCGATCGCGTGGCGCGATCGCCGGACGCCATAGCCCGGCGGCAATTCGTTGACGCCTCCGTGGCTAATCCCCAAAGAACTCCTTCACCTTCTCGAACCAGCCCTTGGCTTTGGGGTTGTGCTTGCCAGGATCCTCCTGGTTGATCGACTCGAACTCGCGCAGGAGCTCCTTCTGCCGCGCGGTGAGGCGAACCGGCGTTTCCACCG
>JADZAQ010000184.1 GCA_020852555.1 Burkholderiales bacterium | reverse complement strand
GCAAACGCGGGATCGCCCACTGCGTGCAGCGAGTGCGTGGCGATCGGGCGCAGGCCGCGGGCGAGCTTGTGCACGCCCTGCGCGCCGCCCTCGAAGCGGGCGAGGCCGCGCTCGAGGCAGAACTCGATTGCCTGGTAATAGCACGCCTCGAAGTGGAGGCCGGGGAGGTACTCGGTGGTGCCCCAGTAGCGCCCCCACAGCGTGCCGGCGTCCACGATGTCGAGCGCCGTGCAAAGCCGCCGGCCCGCACGCGAGCCGATGACGAGCACGACGTGGTCGGGGAGGACCGCGCCGAGGCGTGCGAAGAACGCTGCCGTGAGATAGGGCGTGGAGTGGTGCGCACGATACGTGGCGGTGTAGCAGCGGTGGAAGAACGTCCAATCGTCGCCGGTGATCTCGCGCCCGCAGCGGCGCTCGAAGGTGACGCCGGCAGCGGCGAGTCGCCGCCGCTCCTGCTTCACCTTCTTGCGCTTGTCGTGCGAGAAGGCGGCGAGGAAATCCGCGAAATCGCGATACCCCTCGTTGACCCAATGGAACTGCACCCCGGTGCGCGCCATGAGCGGCAGGTCGCGGGCGTCGGGTAGCTCGGATTCAGGCAGGAACAGCACGTGCAGCGACGAGAACGCACCGTCGCGCAGCAGTCCGACCGCGTGCGCGAGTAGCGCACGGCGCACGTCGTCGGCGGCGGCGATGAGTCGCGGGCCGGTGACCGGCGTGAAGGGAATCGCGGCGACGAGCTTCGGGTAGTAGCGGCGCCCGTGGCGGCGGTAGGCCTCGGCCCAGCCCCAATCGAAGACGTACTCGCCGTAGCTGTGCGTCTTGGCGTACAGCGGCAGCGCACCGACCAGCGTCCCGCGCTGCCAGGCGGTGACGTAGCGTTGCGACCAGCCGGTGCGCGGTGTCGCGCAACCGGTCTCGTGTAACGCGGTGAGGAAGGCGTGGCTGACGAAGGGCTGGGGCGAGTCGCCGGCGAGCGCGTCCCACGCGGCGGGTGCGATCTCGGCGAGCGTCACGTCCGTGCGCAGCACCGGCGACGCGGCGATCGGCAGCGGCGGCGCGACGAACGGAACGGGGGGCTGCATGGCCGGTCGATTGTGACGCGAAAGCGTGGCGTCTCTCAAGCACCGCACGGTGCGCCTCGGGAGGGCCGGCGCATCGTCCGGCAGGCGATGGCCCGGCGCGATGACATGCGGCTACGGGTGCCCCCATCGCCGGTTCGTGTAAGCTTTCGTCGGAACTCACGCATTCGTCGCCGCGCTGCGCGGCCCGCGTGGATCGCACATCGGCAACGTTGGCTGGAGTTTTTCCATGAAGAAGATCGAGGCAGTGGTCAAGCCGTTCAAGCTCGACGAGGTGCGCGAGGCGCTCTCGGAGCTGGGGGTGACGGGACTTACCGTCACCGAGGTCAAGGGCTTCGGTCGGCAGAAGGGCCATACCGAGCTGTATCGCGGCGCGGAATACGTCGTCGATTTCCTGCCGAAGGTCAAGGTCGAGGTAGTGGTTCCGGATACGCTCGTCGAGCGCGCCATCGAGGCGATCGTGAAGGCGGCCCGGACGGGCAAGATCGGCGATGGCAAGATCTTCGTGACGTCGGTCGAGCACGTCGTGCGCATCCGCACCGGCGAGTCGGGCGACGCCGCCATCTGATCCCTCGGAAGGAGCACGTCCATGGCCCTGCTGCGCGATTTCCGCGAATTCGCGGTCAAAGGCAACGTCATCGATCTGGCCGTGGCCGTGATCATCGGCGCCGCCTTCGGCCGCATCGTCGATTCGCTGGTCAAGGACATCATCATGCCGATCGTCGGCAAGGTGGTCGGAGGGCTCGATTTCTCCAATTACTACATCATGCTGGGTGCGCCACCCGCAGGTTACGGCGGGCCGATGACCTACGACGCGCTCACCAAGGCGGGCGTGCCCCTGGTGGGCTGGGGCAATTTCCTCACCATCGTCTTGAACTTCGTCATCCTCGCTTTCGTGATTTTCTGGATGGTGCGGCAAGTCAACCGGACGAAGGAGCGGCTGGCGCCGACGGCGCCCGCCGCACCGCCTCCGACACCCGAAGACGTGGTCCTGTTGCGCGAGATCCGCGACCTGCTGCGCAACGGCCGGTAACCGCGCCGCGGAGTGGCGCGCGGCCTCGCCGGGGTCGCGCTCTCCCCGAAGAACTCCGGCGCGATCCTGGCCCATCCCACCGGAGGAATCCATGAAGCTTCGCTCGTCGTCGACCGCACTCGCGGCCGCCGTCGCCCTTGTGCTCCTCGCCGCGGTGACGCCCGCGCGTGCCGACGTGACGATCGGCGTGACGATCTCGACCACCGGCCCGGCGGCGTCGCTCGGCATTCCACAGAAGAACACGATCGAGCTGCTGCCGACTTCGATCGCCGGCGAGAAGATCAGGTGGATCGTGCTCGACGACGCGACCGACACGACGAGAGGGGTGACCAACGCCAAGAAGTTCGTCACCGAGGACAAGGTCGACGCCATCATCGGCTCGTCGGTCACGCCAGCCTCGCTTGCGATGCGTGAGGTGGCGGCGGACTCGGGCACGCCGCTGATCTCGCTCGCCGCCGGTGCCGCGATCGTCGATCCCGCCGACCCGAAGACGCGCTGGGTCTTCAAGACGCCGCAGAACGATGCGCTCATGGCCGACGCGGTGGCCGTCCACATGAAAGGCGCCGGCGTGAAGACGATGGGCTACATCGGCTTCGCCGACGCGTACGGCGAGGGCTGGCTCGCCGAGATCAGGCGCTCGGCGCATCTCGCCGGCATCAAGCTCGTCGCCGAGGAGAAGTACAACCGCCCCGACCCGTCGGTCACCGGGCAGGTGTTGAAGCTCATGGCGGCGCACCCGGATGCGATCCTGATCGGCGCCTCGGGGACCCCGGGCGCGACCCCGCAGAAAGAACTCGTCGCCCGCGGCTACAAGGGCAAGTTCTACCAGACGCACGGTGTCGGCAACCCCGACTTCCTGCGCGTGGTCGGCAAGGACGGCAACGGCACCGTCCTGCCGGTGGGCCCGATGCTCGTCTACGAGCAGTTGCCCGACGGCCCGGTCAAGAAGGCAGCGCAGGACTACGTCGCGCGGTACGAGAAGAAGTTCGGTGTCCGCGCGACGTTCGGCGGTCACCTGTGGGATGCGGGCCTGCTGCTCGCGCAGGCGATTCCGGAGGCGGCGAAGAAGGCGAAGCCGGGCACGCCGCAATTTCGTGCCGCGCTGCGCGATGCGCTGGAGACCGCCCAGGTCACCGGGGCGCACGGCGTCTTCGTGATGACGCCGAACGACCACAACGGGCTCGACAATCGGGGCCGGGTGATGGTGCGCATCGAGGACGGCAAGTGGGTGCTCGTCAAGTAGTCGCGGCGGCACGGTAGAATGCCGCGTGTGCCGCCGGGTTCGTCCCGGCGGTCGCACATTGGAGTCCTCCTTCCGTGGACCTGACGATCGCCGCGCTGCTCACGCAGGACGGCGTCACCAACGGGGCGATCTACGCGTTGCTGGCGCTGGCGCTGGTCCTCGTCTTCGCGGTGACGCGCGTCATCCTGGTGCCCTCCGGCGAGTTCGTGACCTGGGGCACGTTGGCACTCGCCGGTCTGCAACTCGGCAAGGCGTCGGGAATCGTCGGCCTCGTCGTCGGCATGGCGGTGCTCGCCGGCCTGATGGAGGCCTGGCGCTGCCACCGGGCGCGCGAACTCGGCCGCCTGCCGCGGGCGCTCGCCCTGTGGTGCGGCGTGCCGCTCGCGATCGCCGCGCTGCTCGGGTTTGCCGCACCGCTGCTCCTGCCGCTGCCGGTGCAGGTGCTGCTCACGCTGGCCGCGGTGACGGTACTGGGGCCGCTCCTCTATCGGGTGGCGTACCAGCCGCTCGCCGAGGCGAGCGTGCTGGTGCTGCTCATCGTATCGGTGGCGCTGCACTTCACGATGGTCGGCCTCGGGCTGTGGTTCTTCGGCGCCGAGGGATCGCGCACCCCCGCCTTCAGTTCGGCGTCGTTCACCATCGGCGGCGTCACCATGAACGTGCAGAGCCTTCTGGTCGTCGGGACCAGCGTCGCGCTCATCGGTGCGCTGGCGCTCTTTTTCGGACGCACGCTGTACGGCCGCGCCCTGCGCGCCACCGCGGTCAATCGCGCCGGCGCGCGCCTGTGCGGCATCTCGCCGGAATTCGCGGGCGCGCTCACCTTTGCGCTCGCCGCGCTGCTGTGCGCGTTCTGCGGTGTGCTGATCGGACCGATCACCACGGTGTACTACGACTCGGGCTTCCTCATCAGCCTGAAGGGTTTCGTCGGCGCGATCATCGGCGGCCTCACGAGCTATCCCATCGCCGCCGCCGGCTCGCTCCTCGTCGGCCTCATCGAGTCGTTCTCGTCGTTCTGGGCGAGCGCCTTCAAGGAGGTCATCGTCTTCACGCTGATCATTCCTGTCCTCCTCTGGCGGAGCCTGCGCACGCAGCACCACGAGGATGAGGAGTAGCGCGATGCGCGCGGCCATCGTCGTCCTGCCGCTCGCCGTGCTGCCGTGGGTGGCGCCGGCGTTCTGGGTCACGCTCGCCAACTACATCGGCCTGTACAGCATGATCGCGCTGGGTCTCGTACTCCTCACCGGCGTGGCGGGGCAGACCTCGTTCGGCCAGGCGGCGTTCGTCGGCATCGGCGCCTATGTCACCGCGTATCTGACCACCCGCCACGCGTTCTCGCCGTGGCTGACGCTCGCCATCGGCCTCGCCGTCACCGGCCTCGTCGCGCTGTTCCTGGGCTTCATCACGCTGCGCATGCGCGGGCACTACCTGCCGCTGGCCACCATCGCGTGGGGGATCAGCCTGTACTACGTCTTCGGCAACCTCGAGGCGCTGGGCGGGCATACCGGGCTTTCGGGCATTCCCGCGCTGTCGTTCGCCGGCATCGCGCTCAAGGACGAGCGACGCTACTACTACCTCATCTGGATCGTGACGCTGCTGGCGTTGTGGGCCACCCACAACCTCCTCGATTCGCGCTCGGGTCGCGCGGTGCGCGCGCTCAAGGGCGGGCTCGACATGGTCGAGGCATTCGGCGTCGATGCGGCGCGGCTCAAGATCGTGATCTTCGTCTACGCGGCGCTCCTGGCGGCCATCTCGGGGTGGCTCTACGCGCACCTGCAGCGCTTCGTCAATCCGACGCCGTTCGGCATCAACCAGGGCATCGAATACCTCTTCATGGCGGTCGTCGGCGGCGCCGGCAGCGTGTGGGGTGCGGTGGTCGGCGCCACTGTCATCACCTTGCTCAAGGAATGGCTGCAGGACCTCTTGCCGGCTTTGCTCGGTCGCCAGGGCAATTTCGAACTGGTCGTGTTCGGCATCCTGATGGTGCTGATTCTCCAGTTCGCGCGCGACGGCGTCTGGCAGTGGATCGCGCGCGTGCTGCCGCGCCCGCGCCCCCAGCAGGTCGTCCCGGCGAATGCTCTCGCGTCGCGGCCGCGCCGCGTGGCGGACGGTCCGCTGCTCGAGGTGCAGCGAGTCCGCAAGCAATTCGGCGGGCTGGTCGCGGTCGACGACCTGTCGTTCACCGTCGACCGCGGCGAGATCGTCGGCCTCATCGGGCCCAACGGCGCCGGCAAGAGCACCACCTTCGCGCTCATCTCCGGCGCGCTGCCGCTGACCGCGGGCCGGGTGCTGCTGCACGGTGAGAGCATCGGCAGCCGTCCGCCTTACGAGATCGCCCGGCGCGGCCTCGGCCGCACGTTCCAGCACGTCAAGCTGATCGGTACGATGAGCGTGCTCGACAATGTCGCCATCGGCGCATATCTGCGCGGTCGCTCCGGCGTGGTGCGCGCCGCCTTGAAGCTCGACCGCGCCGAGGAGGCGCAGGTGCGCAGCGAGGCGGCGCGGGCGATCACCCGGGTCGGGCTCGCCGCGCACCTGCACGCGGCAGCCGGCAGCCTCGCCCTCGGCCAGCAGCGGATCGTCGAGATCGCGCGGGCACTGGCGAGCGATCCCACGCTCTTGCTGCTCGACGAGCCGGCGGCGGGTCTGCGCTATCTCGAGAAGCAGGCGCTGGCCACCCTCCTGCGTTCGCTCAAGGCGGAAGGAATGACGATCCTCCTGGTCGAGCACGACATGGAATTCGTCATGGGGGTCACCGACCGCCTCGTCGTGATGCACTTCGGCGAGAAACTCGCCGAGGGAAATCCGGGCGAGATCCAGCGCAATGCCGCGGTTCGCGAGGCGTACCTCGGAGGCGTCGCGTGACCCCGTCGGCAAGGGCTGCCTGATGGCCGAGCCGCTGTTGCGCATCGACCGGCTCGCGGTCAGCTACGGCCGAGTGGAGGCGTTGCACGACGTGTCGCTCGCGGTCGACGAGGGCCGCACCGTCACCGTCATCGGACCCAACGGCGCCGGCAAGAGCACGCTGCTGGGTGCCGTCATGGGCACGCTGCCGAGCCGCGGCAGCATCCGCTACGCAGGGCGCGACATCACGCGGCTGACGGTCGAGCAGCGCGTCGCCGCGGGCCTCGTGCTGGTGCCCGAGCGGCGCGAACTGTTCGGCTCGATGAGCGTGGCCGACAACATCGAGCTCGGCGCATTCGCGCGATTGCGTGCCGGCGACCGCGCCGCGCTGCGCATGCGCGACGAGGTCTACGCGCGTTTCCCGCGACTCGCCGAGCGGGCCCGCCAGGACGCCGGAACGCTCTCCGGCGGCGAGCGCCAGATGCTCGCGCTGGGTCGCGCGCTGATGGCGAAGCCGCGGCTGCTCATGCTCGACGAGCCGTCGCTGGGCCTTGCCCCCATCGTCGTGCGCGAGATCTTCAGCATCGTCGTCGCGCTGCGGGCGGCCGGGGTATCGATCCTGCTCGTCGAGCAGAACGCCCGCGCGGCACTCGAAGTATCCGACTACGGCTACGTGCTGGAGATCGGCGAATGCGTGTTGCAGGGCGCGAGCCGCGACCTTGCCGCCGACCCGCAGGTGGCGGCCACCTACCTCGGCGAGGCGACCGGGGCATAGCGGCGCAGCGGGCCCGACGGCGACGCGGTACCCGGCCGCCGCGCATCGCGAACGGCGGCTCGCGGCGTGGCGGGTGACCGCACCACGTATCATGCACGGTGCACTCGCCCCCTCTTGCGCGCCGTGATCTTCGCTTCGCCGTCGCCCGCCGAGTCCGCTGTCGCCCCACCGATCGTTGCCGCTTCGCTCGTGGCCGACGCCGAGCAGCTCCTGCTCGCGCCTGCCGGGCTCGACCGATCGGCGCTGTCGCGCGTGCTCGCCGAGATCCATCGCCACGATGTCGATTTCGCCGATCTCTATTTCCAGCACGCCCGCTTCGAGGGCTGGAGCCTCGAGGAAGGGATCGTGAAGTCGGGCAGCTTCAGTATCGATCGCGGTGTCGGCGTGCGGGCGGTGACGGGCGACAAGCAGGCGTTCGCTTACTCCGACGACATCTCGGCCGCGGCGCTCACCGAGGCGGCGCGGGTGGTACGCGCGATCGGGCGGCAGGGCCAATCGGCGGTGGCGCCCATCGAACGACGCGGGCG
>JADZAQ010000183.1 GCA_020852555.1 Burkholderiales bacterium | reverse complement strand
TCGCGTACGCGCGCTCGAGGTCGCGCATGATCACCTTCTGGGCGAGGAGCTCCTGCGCGCTCTTCTGGTCGCGGTGCAGGAACACGCTCGTGGCGAGGCGCAGGTTGGCGACCAGCCGGCCGTGCAGATCGGCGATCTCCGCCATGCCGGCTTCGGAGAAGCTGCGGCCCTTGTCGATCTTGCGGTCCTCGATGTCGGCGAGGATGCGCTCGATGATGTCGCCCACCTGCTCGAGGTTGATCGTGAACGACACGATGTCGGTCCAGCGGCGGCTCTCCCGCTCGTCCAGCGCGCCGCGCGGGATCTGCGTCAGGTACAGCTTCACGGCCGTGTACAGCTCGTCGACGACGTCGTCCATCTTGCGCAGCCGCTCGGCGAGGTCGCGGTCGTTGGCCTGCAGCACCTTCAGCATGCCGCGCAGCATCTCGTCGATGACGTCCGCGATGCGCAGCGTCTCGCGCGCCGCATTGCCGATCGCGAGCGCCGGCGTGTCGAGCGCAGACGGGTCGAGATGGCGGGGCCGCGTGGCGCCTTCGGCCGGCGGGGGCGAAGGCATGACGCGCTCGGTGAACTTCGCGACGCGCTCGGTGAGGCCGATGAACACGATGGCGAGCACGACGTTGAACGCCATGTGGAACAGCACGACCTCGTGCGCTGCCGAGACGTTGGCGCGCGAGATGAAGGTGCTCGCATAACCGACGAGCGGCATCGCGAGAGCCACGCCGACGAGCTTGAACAGGAAGTTGCCGACGGTCACGCGGCGCGCCTCGACCTCGGCGTGCAGCGTCGACAGCACGGCGAGAAGGCCGCTGCCGAGGTTCGCGCCGAGCACGATGCCGAGCGCGACGTCCGCGGTGACGAGGCCGAGCGAGGCGAACGTCGCGACGAGCAGCACGACGGCGAGGCTCGAATACACCACCACCGTCATGACGGCGCCGGTCAGCACGTCGAGCATCACGTCGCCGGTGAGGGAGGCGAACAGCACCTTGACCGCTTCGGTATCCATCACCGGGTGCGCTGCGGTGCGGATCCACTGCAGCGCGAACAGGATGAGCCCGAGGCCGATCAGGATGCGGCCGAAGCGGCCCGCGGCCGAGGCCTGGCGCCGCAGGAACAGCGTGACGCCGACGACGACGAGGATCGGCGCTAGGAAGTCGAGGTCGAACGACAGCACCAGCGTGACGATCGACGTGCCGACGTCCGCGCCCAGCATCACGGCGAGCGCCGGCGCGGTGGCGATCAAGCCCTGGCCGGCGAACGCGGCGACGATCAGCGCCGTGGCGGTGCTGCTCTGGAGCAGCGCCGTCACCGACAGCCCGGAGGCGAACGCCTTCCAGCGGTTGCTCATGCTCTGCCGCAGCAGGCGCCGCAACGTGCTCCCGTACTGCCGCAGGATGCCGGTGCGCACGAAATGCGTGCCCCAGACCAGCAGCGCGACGCCGGCGAGAAGGTCGAGCAGGATCTTCATGCGGCGGTTTCGACGGCGGCCAGCGATTCGTCGAGGATGTCGAGCGCGCGCGCGAGATCGCGCTCGTCGATGACGAGCGGCGGCGAGAGCGTGAGCACGTTGCCCTGTCCCACCTTGAACGACAGTCCGCGCGCGAGGCACTCGTACATCGCCTGCTCGGCGGCGTCGCGCGCCGGGCGGCCGTCGGCGTGGCGAAGCTCGATGCCCAGCAGGAGGCCGATGCCGCGCACGTCGTTCACGAGCGGATGCCTTGCCTTCAGTCGATGCAGGCGGACGAGCGCCTGTTCGCCGAGCCGTTGCGAGCGCGCGAGCAGGCCCTCGTCCTCGATGACGTCGAGCGTCGCCAGCGCCGCCGCGCAGCCGAGCGAGCTCTTTTCGTGCGTGTAGTGTCCGAGCGCCATCGTCTGCGCGACGTCGAGGTCGCGGCGCGCGACGAGGGCGGCCATCGGCATGACGGCGCCGCCGAGTCCCTTGCCGAGCACCACCATGTCGGGAACGACGTCGTAATGCTCGAAGGCAAACATCGTGCCGGTGCGTCCGAGCGCGATCGGCACCTCGTCTGCGATCAACAGCGTGCCATGGCGGTCGCACGCCTCGCGCAGCACCCGGTAATAACCGGGCGGCGGAACCTGCACATCCGTGCAGCGGATCGTCTCGACGACGACCGCGGCAACGTCCTCCTCCTTGTCCAGCATGTAGGCAATGTACTCCGCGCAGCGCGCATCGCAGGCGCCGTTGCAGCGGAAGCGGCAGTCGCGCGGGTCGCAGGGAGGCGCGTGCTCGGTGCCCGGCAGCAACGGGCCGATGCCCCGGCGGAACACCGCCTCGCCGCCGATCGAGATCGCATCGAGCGATGCGCCGTGGAAGCTGTCCCACAGCGAGATCGTCTTGTGGCGGCCGGTGGCGGCACGCGCGAGCTTGAGCGCCATGCCGATCGCGAGCGCGCCGCCCGGCGCGAACAGCACCTTCCCGAGCGGATCGGGTGCGAGCGCACCGAGGCGCTCGGCGAGCTCGACCGCGTAGCGGTTGGTGAAGCGCCGGGGCGAGAACGGCAGCGTGTCCAACGCTTGCCTGACCGCCTCGACGACGCGCGGATGCCGGTAGCCGACCTGGTGGACGTTGTTGCCGTGGAAGTCCATGAAGCGGCGGCCCTCGACGTCGGTGAGCCAGATGCCGTCGCTTTCGGCCAGCGTGTCCATGCAGGGCGTGGACAGCGACTGGTGCAGGAACGCCGCGCTGTCGCGGTCGAGCCACGCGCGCGTCGCCTCGCCGACGTGCGCCGTCTCGTACCGGCGGCGGCGCGGCGAGAGGTTGACGTCGCCTTCAGCCGACAAACCGTGGCCAGACAAATCGGGGTCAGACCACAATTTCCCGCTCCCCGCCGAGGATGCGTCGGCGTTGGCGAGGGAAATTGTGGTCTGACCCCGATTTGTCGTGGTCTGACCCCGATTTTCGGCCGGCGGCTTCATGTCACCAAGGCAGCGAATACGTCTTGACGTTGGTGAAGCTCTTCATCGCCTCCTGCACGCCTTCCTTGTAGCCGAGGCCCGAGTCCTTGATGCCTCCGAACGGCGTCAGCTCGAGCCGGTAGCCGGGGACCTCGCGCACGTTCACCGTGCCGACGTTGAGCTCGGCGACGAAGCGCGTGACGTAGTCGAGACGGTTGGTGCACACCGACGACGAGAGCCCGTAGGCGGTGCCGTTGGCGATGCGGATGGCGTGGTCGATGTCGCGGAACCGGATCACCGGCGACACCGGGCCGAACGTCTCGGTCTTGACGACGTTCATCTCCGGATCGACGTGGTCGATCAGCGTCGGCGAGTAGAGCGCGCCGCGGCGCACGTTGCCGACGAGGAGCTTCGCGCCTCGCGCGACGGCATCGTTGACGCGCGTCTCGAAGTTGCGCGCCGCGGCCTCGTCGATCACGCTGCCCATCTCGACGTCCGGATCCGTCGGGTCTCCATAAGTCCAGCGCTTGGTGCGCTCGACCAGCCGATCGACGAACGCATCGGCCACCTTGTCGTGGACGAGGATGCGCTTGACCGCCGTGCAGCGCTGGCCCGAGTTCTTGTACGAGCCCGCGGCCGCGAGCGCCGCCGCCTCGTCGAGATCGGCGTCCTCCATGACGATGATCGGGTCGTTGCCGCCGAGCTCGAGCACCTGCCGCTTGTACACGGCCTTCGCGGCGATGTACTTGCCCACCGGCACGCCGCCGGTGAACGACACGAGGTCGATGTCGGGGTTGACGAGCATCTCGTCGGCGATCTCGCGCGGATCCCCGGTCACCACCGAGAACATCTCCGGCGGCAGCCCCGCCTCGTAGAGAATATCGGCGAGCAAGAGCGCCGAGAGCGGCGTCTTCTCGGTGGGCTTGAGCACCATCCGGTTGTTGGTCGCGATCGACGGCGCCACCTTGTGCGCGACCTGGTTCAGCGGGTGGTTGAACGGCGTGATCGCGCTGATGACACCCAGCAACGGCTCGCGCAGCGTGTACACCTTGCGCGACTTGCCGTGCGGCGTGAGGTCGCAGGAGAACACCTGCCCGTCATCCTGCAGCGCGGCGTTGCCGGCGAAGACGAAGACGTCGCAGGCGCGGCCCACCTCGTACATCGAGTCCTTCTTGCAGATGCCGCACTCGGCGGTGATGAGGTCCGAGATCGCGTCGGCGCGCTCGCGGATGAGCTCGCTCGTACGGTAGAGGATGCGGTAGCGCTCGTAGCGCGTGAGCTTCGGCCTGTACGCGCGCGCGGTGGCGAAGGCGCGGCGGATGTCCTCGGCGCGCGCGCGCGGCACCGTGCCGACCAGCGCGCCGGTGTAGGGGTTGCGCACTTCGAGGGCGGCGTCGCCGCCCACCTTCACGCCGGCGATGCGCATTTTTTCGTGCAGCACCTGGCCCTGGCGGACGGCGGCGAGATCAGCGAGCGAGTTCATGTCGGGATCAGTGCAAGTGATTGAGGGCGAGGTCGAAGGCGTCGAAGTTGCGCCAGCGACGATAGGCGACCTCGCCCGCGGGGCGGTTCGCGATCAGCGGCACCTGCTGCTCGGACAGCCCGCCATGCGAGCGCAGCGGCGCGTCGAGGCCGGAGAGGTCGTGCCGGTCGCGGCTGGTGCCGATCACCGACAGCCGCTCGGCGAGGACGACGAGATCGCCGACGCGGTCGGGCGGCAGCTCGAAGCGGTGGCATGCCTCGTCGCGCGTCAGCACCAGCGCCACGCCGGGCAGCGACCGGATGCGCACCGCGGCATCCATCAGCTTCTCGGTCGCAAGATAAATCGTGGCGAACGAGCCGAGGGCGCCGTGGTGCACGACGTACGGGTCCGTGATCGGCAGGATCACGCGCGTCGTGCCGGCCCCGTACCAGCCGTCCAGCAGGTCCTGCATGAACACGATGTTCGGGCGGCCGAATGCGTCGGTCTTGGCGTTCATGCCATGGTCGGCGGTCAGGACCACCGTCGCGCCGAGCGCGTCGAGCTTGGCGAGATAGCCGTCGATCATCCCGGTGAAGTCGTCGGCGGCGTGCGTGCCGGGGGCATGCTTGTGCTGGACGTAATCGGTCGTCGAGAGGTACATGACATCGGGGCGCTCGCGCTCCATCAGCGCGACGCCGGCGGCGAACACGAACTCCGACAGCCCGGCGCTGTAGACCGACGG
>JADZAQ010000182.1 GCA_020852555.1 Burkholderiales bacterium | reverse complement strand
CTAGACGACGACGGTCGGCGGCGCACCGGCGGGCAGCGCCACGACCTCGCCGATTCGGCGCGCGGTCTCGCCGTGCGCGGCCAGCGTGGCGATCGCCCGCTCGGCGTCGCCCGCGGCAACCGCCACCACGAGGCCGATCCCGCAGTTGAAGACGCGGTGCATCTCGGCGTCGGGCACGTTGCCGCGCTCTTGGAGCCAGTCGAAGATCGCCGGCCGTGGCCAGGCCGCACGGACCAGCCGCGCCTGCAAGCCGGCGGGCAGCATCCGCGGCACGTTCTCGACCAGACCCCCGCCGGTGATGTGCGCCATGCCCTTGACGGGCACCGCGGCGAGGGTGGCGAGCATCGGCTTCACGTAGATGCGCGTCGGGGCGAGCAGCGCATCGCCGAGCGTGCCGTTGCCGAACGTGGCATCGAGCGACGCGCCGCTCGCGGCGAGAATGCGGCGGATGAGCGAATAGCCGTTGGAATGCGGCCCGGAGGAGGCGAGGCCCAGGAGGACGTCGCCGGCGGCGATGGTGCGGCCATCGATCACCTGCGATTTCTCGACGACACCGACGGCGAAGCCGGCGAGGTCGTATTCACCCGCCGGGTACATGCCGGGCATTTCCGCGGTTTCGCCGCCGATGAGCGCGCAGCCCGCCTGCTCACAGCCGGCAGCGATGCCTTTGACCACGGCGGCGGCGACCTCGACGTCGAGCTTGCCGCAGGCGTAGTAGTCGAGGAAGAAGAGCGGTTCGGCACCCTGCACCAGGATGTCGTTGACGCTCATCGCCACCAGATCGATGCCGATGGTGTCGTGGCGGCCGGCCTGCTGCGCGAGCATGAGCTTGGTGCCGACGCCGTCGGTGCTCGCCACCAGCACCGGCTCGCGGAAGCGCTTGCCGATCTCCACCAGGCCACCGAAGCCACCGATCCCGGCCAGAACCTCGGGACGCAGCGTGCGACGGGCGAAGGGCTTGATGCGCTCGACGAGCGCATCACCCGCGTCGATGTCGACGCCGGCGTCGCGATAGGAGAGGGGCGACGGAGCGCAGGGGGGCCGGGTGGACATGGCGGCGGTCTCGCAAATGGGGAAACGCACACCGGGGCGAACCTTTTACAATCCGCCATCCACGCGCCGTCCGACGCGCTGCGCGCTATCGCGAAATTCTACCGGAAATGACCCCTCCCCACTCCCCCGAACCGCCACCGGCGGCTGAGGTCACCGTCGTCGTGACCCCGGCCGCCGAGTCGCCCGCGGCGGCGCGGCGTGCACTGACGCTGCGCAACTACCTGTGGATCGGCGGTGCGGCAGTGGTCGTCGTGCTCGGCCTGCGCTACCTGGGGCCGGTGCTGACGCCGTTCCTGATCGGCGCGATCCTCGCCTACCTCGGCAAGCCGCTGGTGCACTGGGCGGCCGGACACGGCATCGGGCGGGCGCTGTCGACCGTCGTCGTGGTGCTGCTTTTCGGCCTCGCGCTCCTCGCGCTCTTCCTCGTGCTCATTCCGCTCGTGCAATCCGAGATCGCGCTGGCGACGCGGCGGATCCCCGATCTCGTCGGGCAGGCCGTCGCCCGGATTTCGCCGTGGCTCGAGGCGCAGCTGGGTGTCCAGATCGCCTTCGACTTCGCATCGCTGCGCACACTCATCGCCGAGAACATGAACGAGGCGCGCGACCTTTCGCTGCAGCTCCTCTCGGGCCTCAAGACCGGCGGGATGATCGTCGTGTCGATCCTCGTCAACCTGGCGCTCATCCCGGTCGTGATGTTCTACCTGCTGCGCGACTGGGAGATGATCGGCGAGCGGCTGTTCGCGCTGGTGCCGCGGCGCTGGCTCGGGAAGACGCGCACCATCGTGACCGACATCGACCGCGTGCTCGCCGAGTTCCTCCGCGGGCAGCTCATGGTGATGGGCGTGCTCGCCATCTACTACGCGATCGCGCTCACCGTCGTCGGCCTGGAGCGGGGCATCGCGATCGGCGTGCTAACCGGGCTCCTGGTCTTCATCCCCTATGTGGGCTTCGGACTCGGCCTCACCCTCGGCGTGCTGGCGGCACTCCTGCAGTGGAGCGGCTGGCCGGGGTTCGTCGCGGTGCTCGCCGTGTACGGGGTGGGCCAGCTCGTCGAGAACTACGTGCTCGTTCCGTACCTCGTGGGCGATCGCATCGGGCTGCATCCGCTCGCGGTGATCTTCGCGCTCCTGGCTTTCGGGCAGCTCTTCGGCTTCGCCGGGGTGCTCCTCGCGCTGCCGGCCTCGGCCGCGCTCCTGGTGGGTTTGCGGCACCTGCGCGGCGCCTACGTCGTCTCGCCGGTCTACGGCAACGGCCATTGATGTCCGACCCCCACGCTCGCTTCGCTCGCTGCCCCCAAAGGCGGCGTGGTCGGCGGCTCGCGCCTGCCCGGCGCCGCTGACGAGCCATGGAGCAGCTTGCCTTCGAGCTCGCCGTTCCCGAGCCGCCGGCCTTCACCAATTTCGCCGTCGGCCGTAACGGTGAGCCGGTCGCGGCCCTGCGTCGTCTGGCCGCCGGTGGCGAAGCGCCGCCGGTCGTCTTGCTGTGGGGGGCGGCCGGCGCCGGCTGCTCGCATCTGCTGCAGGCGACGGTGGCCGCCGCCTCCGGTCGCACCGCCGTCTATTGCGCGACTCCCGCGAGCGCACCGGGTGAGCCTCCGGACGTGGCGGCGCTGGTGGCGGTCGACGACATCGGGACCGCCGACGCGGCAGCCCAGCAGGCGTTGTTCACGCTCTTCAACCGGCTTGCCGAATCCGGGGGCACGCTGGTCGCCGCCGCGTCGGCACCCCCCGCCCGGCTCGACTTGCGCGACGACCTGCGCTCGCGGCTCGCCTCGGGGCTCGTCTACGAGATCGTCCCGCTCCAGGACGACGAGAAGCCGGCGGCGCTCGCCGCCTACGCCCGCGCCCGGGGAATGCGTCTCGACGGCGACGTGATCGCCTACCTCCTCATCCACGGCCGGCGCGACATGCCGTCGCTGCTCGCGGCCCTCGCCGCCCTCGATCGCCTGTCGCTTGCCGCCCAGCGACCGGTGACCATCGCCCTGCTGCGAACGTGGCTGCAACGCACGCTCGCCGTCGACGTGCCGCGCTGAGGTCGCGCGCCCGCCGCGAACAGGTGTCGCGCCGGCGCATCATTTTCCCGCGCGCAGGTCACGGCGGCGCCCGATGCGATTTGCTAGATCCTTGATTGGCCGGGTAAACTTGAGCGCTCGCTGGCCGATTCGTCGGCGATACCGGGGAGTGCTCGTCGGGAGGGGTGTCAACCGCCACGAATGAGTGCCCGTTATGGGCAATGACAGAACCGATGCGCGCGGCTCTTCGTTGGTCGAAGGTGATGCCGCGACTGAGGGTCATGTCTTTCCCCATAGCCAAACAGGATCGAATGTCATGAAGCAATTGATTGCGGTATTGGTCGCGGCGACGTTCAGCCTTGCAGCCTTCGCGCAGGGCGCTGCGCCAGCGACTGCACCGACCGCTCCGGCGGCCGCGGCCTCGACCCCGGCGCCGGTGAAGGCCGAGGCCAAGAAGACCAAGAAGAAGAAGGCGAAGAAGCACCAATCGGGCGAAGCGAAAGCGCCCGCCGCAGCGCCCGCGAAGTAACCCGCTCCCCAACTCTCTCCATCACACCCTGAAGGAATTGACATGAACAAGCTTCTCGTTGCCCTCCTCGTCGGCGCGTTCGCGACCGTCGCAGCGGCGCAATCGCCCGCGGCCAAGGAAAAGCAGGCCGACGTGAGGTCCGCCACGCAAGCGGGCTCCGGCAGCTCCGCATCGACCGCGGCGACCGCGGTCGAGCAGAAGGCCAACACCGCTGCGTCGAAGGAAACCGCCAAGATGAGCACGGCGGAGAAGAAGACGCTCGCCAAGGACGCCATGAAGACCCAGGCGAATCCCAGCAATACCGGCGGCGTGAATGCCACCGCGGCGGAGCAGAAGGCCAACGTCGCCGCATCGAAGGGGACGCCGAAGGCGAACACCGAGCTCAAGACCAAGGAAGGCAAGAAGGAACTGTCGAAGGACCTGCAGCAGAAGGCCTCGAAGTAAGCTTCGCTCTTTCGTTTCATCCGAGGCAGGGCCGGCAACGCGCCCTGCCTCGTTTTTTGGTGCGCCCGGAACGGGTGCCCGTCTGGGTTGAGGTCGGCGTGGACCAAGTCGAGGACGATGCCAGGCGTCCGGCCGTGACCGTTGCGGTGATCGTCGAGCGGGGCGGACGCTTCCTGCTCGTCGAGGAGGAAACCCCAGCGGGGCGTCGCCTCAACCAGCCGGCAGGGCACCTCGAATGCGGAGAGTCGCTGCCGGCCGCGGCGGCGCGCGAGACGCTCGAGGAGACCGCCTGGGCGATCGTTCCTACCGGGCTCGTCGGGATCTATCGTTGGGACGCGCCCGGCGACGGCACGACCTACGTGCGCTTCGCCTTTGTCGCCGAGGCCCGCAAGCACGATCCGGCGCGGCCGCTCGATACCGGCATCGTGCAGGCGCTGTGGCTCACCTACGAGGAACTCGTCGCGCGCCGTGCCGAGCACCGCACGCCACTCGTCCTCCGCTGCATCGACGACTATCGCGCCGGACAGCGCCTGCCGCTCGACCTCGTGATCGAGGCGAGTCCGCCATGAGCAAGCGCGTCGTGGTGGGGATGTCGGGTGGCGTCGATTCGTCGGTGGCCGCGTGGCTCCTGAAGCAGCAGGGCTACGACGTCGTCGGCGTCTTCATGAAGAACTGGGAAGACGACGACACCGACGAGTACTGCACGTCGCGCGCCGACCTCGTCGATGCCGCGGCGGTGTGCGACGTGATCGGCATCGAGCTCGCCGCCGTCAACTTCGCCGCCTTGTATCGCGAGCGCGTGTTCGCGCAGTTCCTCCGCGAGTACCGGGCGGGCCGCACGCCCAATCCCGACGTCCTGTGCAACAGCGAGATCAAGTTCGAGGCGTTCCTCGACCACGCGCTCGAGTTGGGCGCCGAGCGCGTCGCGACCGGCCACTACGCGCGCGTGCGCCGCGCGGCCGGCGACCCTGCACGCGTCGAGCTCCTGAAAGCGGTCGATGCGACGAAGGACCAGAGCTACTTCCTGCACCGGCTGGCGCAGCGACAACTGGCGCCCGTCGTGTTCCCGCTCGGTGAGCTCACCAAGCGCGAGGTGCGCGCGATCGCCAGGCGCGAAGGGATCCCCACCTACGCGAAGAAGGACTCGACCGGGATCTGCTTCATCGGTGAGCGCCCCTTCCGCGATTTTCTGGCGCGCTACCTGCCGCGCACGCCCGGGCCGATGATGACCCCGGAAGGCGTGACCGTCGGCGAGCACGCGGGGCTCGCGTATTACACGCTCGGGCAGCGCCAGGGCCTGGGCATCGGCGGCACGCGCGGGGGCAGCGCTGCGCCGTGGTTCGTCGCCGGCAAGGACCTGGCACGCAACGCGCTCGTCGTCGTGCAGGGTCACGATCATCCATGCCTGTACGCGCGCGAGGTTGCGGTCGACGAGATGCACTGGATCGCGGGTGTGTCGCCGGCGCTGCCGTTGCGCGTCGCCGCCAAGACCCGCTATCGGATGGCCGACGCCGCCTGTGTCCTGGAGACGACTGACGCGGGTCTCGTGGCGCGCTTCGACGCGCCGCAGTGGGCGCCGACGCCCGGCCAGTACCTCGTCGTCTACGACGGCGAGCTGTGTTTGGGCGGCGGCGTGATCGTGCAGGCCACACACGCCGCGGCGCCGGTCGAGGCGACGGCGTAGCGGCCGCCGGTGCGCCTTCCGCACCGGGGTGGGGGCGCGCGAGCAACGGGCGCCGCGCCGCCGATGGCCGGCGCGGCGCGAGCGTCGCCCGGTGGTCAGAACGGAATGTCGTCGTCGAAGTCGTCCGGGCCCTTCTTGCCGCCCCCGCCGCCCGCTGGCCTGCCGCTGCCTTCGCGGCGTGCGCCGCCACCACCAGCAGGCGGCACACCGAATTCGGTATCCCCACTACCGCCGCCTCCACCACCGTCACGCGCGCCGCCGATCAACTGCATGCGGTCGGCGACGATCTCGGTCGAGTATTTCTCGACGCCGTCCTTGTCGGTGTACTTGCGCGTCTGCAGACGGCCTTCGATGTACACCGAGCGGCCCTTCTTGAGGTATTCGTTGGCGACCTCGGCCTGACGCCCGAAGAGCACCACGCGGTGCCATTCGGTACGCTCCTGCTTTTCGCCACTCTTGTCCTTCCACTGCTCGCTGGTGGCGATGTTCAGGTTGGTCACGGCGTCGCCGTTGGCGGTATAGCGCGTTTCCGGATCCCGACCGAGGTTGCCCAGCAGGATCACCTTGTTGACGGAGGCCATTTCACGTTTCTCCCATCGTGTAATTCGAGACGTAGCCGTCCGGGTGCGCCATGGTCAGCGCCACCACGCACCAGAAGGCCACCAGGACGAGGCACAGGATAAACACCGACACGTTGCTCACGTGCTCGGCGAGCCAACCCGCCGCGGCGGCGCCGACGAAGGCGCCCAGGAACTGCGCGCTCGAATTGACGCCGATCGCCGCTCCGCGTCCTTCCGCCGCCGCGTATTTCGACACCAGCGACGGCAGGAGCGCTTCGAGGAGGTTGAAGGCGGCGAAGAACACCGTCAGCGCGATGGCGAGCCCCGTCAGCGAGCGCAGCGACCAGGCGATGCCGGCCGTGCCGGCGAAGAGCACGACGATCGCGGCGACCATTGCGGGTTTTGCCTGACCGGGCCGATCGGTGCGGCGCAGGAAGGGCAGGATCAGGGCCACCGCGATGACGAGGACCGGCAGGTAGAGCCACCAGTGATGCCTCTCGGTAAGGCCCGCGTCGCGCAAGGCGAAGGGAACCTGCGTGAAGAGCGCCATCAGCACCGCGTGCAGCGTGAACGTCCCGTACGAAAGACGCAGGAGCTGCCGGTCGAGCAGTGCGGGCACGAGTTGTCCGGGCACGCTCGCGGGTCCCGTCGTGTGGTCAGCATCGGGCACGCCAAAGCGCACGACGGCGATCGCCACCAGCGCGAGCAGCCCGGTGAGCGCGAAGATGCCGGGCACGCCGACGACACCTTCGAGCATGGGGCCGACGACGAGCGACAGTGCGAACGTGGCGCCGATGCTGATGCCGATGATCGCCATCGCCATGGTACGCACGGCATCGCGCGTGAGGTCGGCCACCAGCGCCACCGCTGCGGCTGAAATCGCGCCGGCGCCCTGCAGCGCGCGACCGATGATCACCCACTCGATGTCGCGGGCGAGCGCGGCGACCGCGCTGCCGATCGCGAGGATGACGAGCCCGCTGTAAATCACCTGCTTGCGCCCCCATCTATCCGAGGCCCAGCCGAACGGAATTTGCAGGATCGCCTGCGTGAGGCCATAGATGCCGAGCGCGATGCCGATGCGCGTGTGGCTCTCGCCGCCGGGCAGACGCTCGGCGTACAGCGCGAACACCGGCAGGATGACGAACATCCCGAAGAGACGCAGCGAATAGATGCTGGCGAGACTCGCCGTCGCGCGCCGCTCGCTCGGGGTCATCCCCGGACGCGCGGTGGATCGCGCAGCAGTGCTTGGCAGCGGACGCTCGTCAGGGCGCATCGACAGACGGATCTTCAGAGGATGGATCGAGACCTGCGCGCGAGGCGACGATCGGGGGGTTCGAGCCAGTGGAGGCGTGCACTCGAATCGCAATATACTAGCAGGTTCGCCGTCCTCACCTTAAGCCTGATGGCCGATCCCTGGCCCGACGCATGGATTCGATCCGCATTCGCGGTGCACGCACGCACAACCTCAAGAATCTGAACCTCGATCTGCCGCGCCATCGGCTGATCGTGGTGACCGGATTGTCGGGGTCGGGCAAGAGCTCGCTCGCCTTCGACACGCTGTACGCCGAGGGGCAGCGCCGCTACGTCGAGTCGCTCTCCGCTTATGCGCGGCAGTTCCTGCAACTCATGGAGAAGCCCGACGTCGATCTGATCGAGGGCTTGTCGCCGGCGATCTCGATCGAGCAGAAGGCGACCTCGCACAATCCGCGCTCGACGGTGGGGACGGTCACCGAGATCCACGACTACCTGCGTCTCCTCTTCGCCCGCGTCGGCGATCCGTACTGTCCCGACCATCCGGAGCAAAAGCTCACCGCGATGACGATCTCGCAGATGGTCGACGCGACGCTCGCGCTGCGCGCGTCCGACGACGCGGAGGGCCCGCGGCTCATGATCCTCGCGCCGGTCGTCGTCAATCGCAAGGGCGAGCACCTCGACCTCTTCGCGGAACTGCGCGCCAAGGGCTTCGTGCGCGTGCGCGTCGACGGCAAGGTGCACGAGATCGACGCCGTTCCGAAGCTCGCCAAGACCACCAAGCACACCATCGAGGTGGTGGTCGATCGCTTGCGCGTGCGCGACGAGTTCAAGCAGCGCCTCGCCGAATCGTACGAGACCGCGCTGCGCCACGGTGACGGCCGTGCCATTGCCGTGGAGATGGACACCGACGGCGCGCCGCGGCGCGAGCATCTCTTCTCCGCGAAGTTCGCCTGCCCGGTGTGCAATTACTCGCTGTCCGAGCTGGAGCCACGACTGTTCTCGTTCAACAGCCCGCTCGGCGCCTGCCCGCGCTGCGACGGTCTGGGTGCGATCACCTTCTTCGATCCCAAGCGCGTCGTCGCCTTTCCGCAACTCTCGCTCGCCTCGGGCGCGATCCGCGGCTGGGATCGGCGCAACCAGTTCTACTTCCAGATGTTGCAAAGCCTCGCGCGGCACGTCGGTTTCGACGTCGACAAGCCGTTCGCGAAGCTCCCCGAGCGCGTGCAGAAAATCATTCTCGACGGCTCGGGTGACGAGAAGATCCCCTTCGCGTACCTCTCCGAGCGCGGCAAGCCGGTCACTCGTGAGCACACGTTCGAGGGGATCCTTCCGAACCTCGAGCGGCGCTATCGCGAGACCGATTCGCAGATGGTGCGCGAGGAGCTCGCGAAGTATCTCAACGACCGGCCGTGCCCGGAATGCCACGGCACGCGCCTCAAACGCGAGGCGCGGCACGTGAAGGTGGGCGAGGGCGCGGCGGCGCGCCCGATCTACGAGATCTCGGCGCTGCCGTTGAAGAGCACGATGGCGTTCTTCCGCGGGCTCGTGCTCGACGGCCAGAAGGCGGCGATCGCCGATCGCATCGTCAAGGAGATCATGAGCCGGCTCACGTTCCTGAACGACGTCGGGCTCGAGTACCTCTCGCTCGACCGCTCGGCGGAGACGCTGTCCGGTGGCGAGGCGCAGCGCATCCGCCTCGCCTCGCAGATCGGCTCGGGGCTCACCGGCGTGATGTACGTGCTCGACGAACCGTCGATCGGCTTGCACCAGCGCGACAACGATCGCCTGCTCGCGACGTTGAAGCACCTGCGCGACCTGGGCAACAGCGTCATCGTCGTCGAGCACGACGAGGACGCGATCAACGCCGCCGATTACGTCGTCGACATGGGGCCGGGAGCGGGCGAGCACGGCGGGCAGGTGGTCGCGCAGGGCACGCCGGACGACATCCGCCGGGCGCCGCATTCGCTCACCGGCCAGTACCTCGCGGGCCGTCGCTACATCGCGGTTCCGCCGACGCGCCACCACGCCGATCCGGAGCGGGTGCTGACCATCGAGGGCGCCACCGGCAACAACCTGAAGAGCGTCACGCTGAAGCTCCCGGTGGGGCTCTTCGTGTGCGTGACCGGCGTGTCGGGATCGGGCAAGTCGACGCTTGTCAACGACACGCTCTATCACGCGGTCGCGCGCCACCTCTACGACAGCGCCGAGGAGCCCGCGCCCTACGGCGAGATCGACGGCCTGGCGCACTTCGACAAGGTGATCAACGTCGACCAGAGTCCGATCTGGCGCACGCCGCGGTCGAATCCGGCGACGTACACCGGGCTGTTCACCCCGATCCGCGAACTCTTCGCGCAGGTCAAGGAGGCGCGCGAGCGCGGCTACGGTCCCGGGCGGTTCTCCTTCAACGTGAAGGGCGGGCGCTGCGAGGCCTGCGAGGGTGACGGCCTCATCAAGGTCGAGATGCACTTCCTGCCGGACGTGTACGTGCCCTGCGACGTCTGCCACGGGCAGCGCTACAACCGCGAGACGCTCGAGGTGCGCTACAAGGGCAAGAACATCCACGACGTGCTGACGATGACCGTCGAGCAGGCGCACGCCTTTTTCGAGCCGGTGCCCGCGGTCGCCCGCAAGCTCGCGACGCTCCTCGACGTGGGCCTCGGGTACATCACGCTCGGCCAGTCGGCGACCACGCTATCGGGCGGCGAGGCGCAGCGGGTGAAGCTGGCGCTCGAACTCTCCAAGCGCGACACCGGGCGCACGCTCTACATCCTCGACGAGCCGACCACGGGGCTGCATTTCCACGACATCGAGCTGCTGCTCACCGTGCTGCATCGGCTGCGCGATCACGGCAACACGGTCGTGGTCATCGAGCACAACCTCGACGTCATCAAGACCGCCGACTGGGTGATCGATCTCGGCCCCGCGGGCGGCGCCGGTGGCGGCCGGATCATCGCCGAAGGTTCGCCCGAGACGATCGCCCAAGCGCCGGCGAGCGTCACCGGAATCTACCTCAAGGAAGCACTCGACGCCGATGCCAAGCGGCAGGGTGGCCCGATGGTCGTGGCAACCCGTGGCGGACGCGGGCGCAAGGCGTCGGCCTGATCGCGGCTGTTCAGCGCCGGGTGAGGATCACCGCCGGCGCGGCTCGCCGCTACAGGGTCGGCTCGCCGGATTCGAAGAAATCGGGTGACGCATTCTGCGGCGCGAGCTTGTGCGCGCGGAAGAGCGCGGAGGCGAGGTGCGGAACGATGTTGTCCGCGCCGAGCTCATCGCGGAAGCCCGAGCGCGTCACTTGCTCGGCGGGGTGGCGGTTCAGTCCGCACAGGATGAGCTGGCCGCCGCGCTTGGCGAGTGCGCGTTCCAGCGCCTGCAGCGTCTCGAGGCCGGTATTGTCGATGCTGATGACCTGGTGCATCTCGAGGATCATGATGTGCGCGGGCGACACCACCGGGTCGAGCAGCGGCTCGAGCTTGCCGATCGATCCGAAGAAGAGCGAGCCGAAGACCTTGTACGCGGCGACCCCGACCGGTGCGCCATCGAGCGTGATCGGCTCGACCCGGGTCAGCTCCGAGATGCGGTAGATGAAGAAGAGGCTGGCCAGCACGAGGCCGATCTGCACCGCGAGCGAGAGGTCGAAGGCGACGGTGACGACGAACGTCGCGAGGAGCACTGTCCGGTACGCGACCGAGTACTTGCGCAAGGCGCGGAAGGCGTGCCAGTCGCCCATGTTGAGTGCGACCACCACCAGCACGGCGGACAGCGCGGCGAGTGGGATGTACTTGGCGAGCGGCGCCGCGGCGAGGACGATGACGAGGAGCGTCAGCGCGTGGACCATGCCGGCGATGGGCGTGCGCGCACCGGTGCGTACGCTGGTCGCGGTGCGGGCGATCGCGCCGGTGGCCGGAATCCCGCCGAAGAGTGGTGCGATGATGTTGGCGATGCCCTGACCCATGAGCTCCTGGTTCGGGTCGTGGCGGTCGTCGATCATGGCGTCGGCGACCCGTGCGGAGAGGAGCGACTCGATCGCCCCCAAGAGCGCGATGGTGATGGTCGGCGCGAGGAGGTTGCGCAGCGTCGGCAGCGAGATCTCGGGCCACGCGAACGCCGGCAGCTCCTGCGCGATGCCGCCGAAGCGGGTGCCGATGGTCTGCACGTCGAGGTGGAAGACGGCGACCACGAGCGAGGCGATGACCACCACCATGATGGGGCCGGGCAATCGCGTGAGGATCAGGCGGGCACGATGCATCGTGTCGTGGAGCGTACGTTCACGCAACGATGGGTCGGTGTCGCTCTCGGCGACCAGCGCGGCGTGCTCGGCCTCGGCTTCCAGGACCTGCCCGCTCGTGGTGATCTCCTTGGGCCAGAACAGGAGCGCGACGAGGCAGGCGAGCGCGAGGAGAACGGTGACCGGATCGGCCTTGGGGGCGCTGGTGGCGAGCGCCTGCACGCGCGTGAAGAACTCTTCCGGCAGCGTGAGATCGAGGCCCAGGAAATCCTTGACCTGCGAGAGCAGGATGAGGACGGCGATGCCGTTGGTGAAGCCGATGACGATCGCCACCGGGATGAAGCGAATGAGGCTGCCCAGGCGGATCGCGCCCATCACGAAGAGCAGCACTCCGGCGGCGACCGTGCAGATCGCGAGGTTGGCGATGCCGTACTGGGCGACGATGCCGTAGACGATGACGATGTACGCGCCGGTCGGCCCGCCGATCTGCACGCGCGAGCCGCCGAGGAGCGAGATGAGGAAGCCCGCGATGATCGCGGTGAAGATGCCGGCCTGCGGCGAAACGCCGGAGGCGATCGCGAAGGCCATCGCGAGCGGCAAGGCGATCACGCCGACCGTGATCCCGGACAGGAGATCGGCGCGCAGGTCGTCGCGCGTGTAGCCTTGCGCGAAGCAGTCGACGAGCTTGGGTCGGAACTGCAGCGCCGCCAACAGGGATCGCGGTCGCGGTGTGGTGTCTTCGCTCATCGCGCGCCCGAGTTCCCCTTCGCGGTCACTTCACGCGCATGCCGGGTGCGGCACCCGCATCCGGCGCGAGCAGGAAGATGCCGGGACCCTCGCCGGAAGCGGCGAGGATCATGCCATCGGAAACGCCGAACTTCATGGTGCGGGGGGCGAGGTTGGCGACCATCGGGGTGAGTCGTCCCACGAGGGTGGCCGGATCGTAAGCGGACTTGATGCCGGCGAACACGGTGCGCTGCCGGCCTTCGCCCGCGTCCAGGGTCAGCTTGAGGAGCTTGGCGGCGCCTTCGACGTGCTCGGCGTTCACGATACGGGCGATGCGCAGTTCCACCTTGGCAAAGTCCTCGATGGAGATCGTCGCCGGCGGCGCTGCGCCGGCCGATGCGGCGGCGGGCGGCGGTGCCGCCGGGGTGGCGTTGGCGCCGCGGGGTGCATCGACAGCCGCGGCTGGGCGCTGCGGCGCCGGGGCGACCGGTTCCGGCGGCGCGAGCAGCGCGTCGATCTGCTTCGCCTCGATGCGGGTGACGAGGTGCCGGTACTCGCCGATACGGGTCGGTGCGACGTCGAGATCCGCCCACGTGAAATCGCGATCCACGCCGAGGAAGCCCGCCGCGGCACGCGCGGTCGCCGGGATGATCGGCGCGAGGAACACGGACAGCATCTTGAAGCCGGTCATGCAGTCGCTCACCACGCGGTGCAACTCGTCACGCCGCGCCGGATCCTTGGCGAGCTTCCACGGCTCCCGCTCGTCGAAGTGACGGTTGATCTCGTCGGCGAACTCCATGATCCGCCGCACGGCACGGCTGTACTGGCGCTCGTTGAGCCAGGTGCGGATGTCGCGAGCAGTGTCGTCGTGGCTCGTCAGCCACCACGCCGGACGTGCCGCCGGCGCGGCGAGTTCGCCGCCGAAATACCGGGTGAGGAACGACGCCGCGCGGCTCGCGATGTTGACGTACTTGCCGACGAGGTCGCTGTTCACGCGGGCGACGAAATCGTCGGGATTGAAGTCCAGGTCCTCGACGCGATCGTTGAGCTTGGCCGCGAGGTAGTAGCGCAGCCACTCGGGATTCATGCCGAGCTCGAGATAGCGCTGCGGGCTGATCCCGGTGCCGCGCGACTTCGACATCTTCTCGCCGGAGAAGGTGATGAAGCCGTGGACGAAGACGTTGGTCGGCGTCTTGCGCTCGGCGAAGCGCAGCATCGCCGGCCAGAACAGCGTATGGAAATAGACGATGTCCTTGCCGATGAAGTGGTACTGCTCGACGTCCGGATCGGCGACGAACTCGTCGAAGCTGCGTGTCTCGTCGGGGTAGGCGCTGCGCGCGGCGCCGCTGTCGAAGTGCTTCTTCAGCGCCGCGAGGTAGCCGATCGGCGCGTCGAGCCACACGTAGAAGTACTTGCCGGGGACGTCGGGAATGGGGATGCCGAAATACGGGGCGTCGCGCGAGATGTCCCAGTCGGCGAGCTCCCGGTCGGCGTCGGCGTCATCGTCGCCGAGCCACTCCTGGATCTTGTTGAAGACCTCGGGCTGCAGCGCGGTCTCGCGCGTCCAGCGCCGCAGGAAATCGACGACCAGCGGCTCCGAGAGGCGGAAGAACAAATGCTCCGACGTGCGCAGCTCGGGTTTCGCCCCGGTGATCGCCGAGTACGGCTCGATGAGGTCGGTCGGCGCGTACGTCGAGCCGCACACCTCGCAGGCGTCGCCGTACTGGTCCTTGGCGCCGCACTTGGGGCAGGTGCCCTTGATGTAGCGGTCGGCGAGGAACATCCCCTGCACGGGGTCGTAGAACTGCTCGATCGTCCGCCTGCCGATGAGCGAGGGCGAATGATCGCGCAGCCTGCGATAGATCGACTGGGCGAGCTCGACGTTCTCCGGCGAGTGCGTGGTGTGCGTGGTGTCGAAGCTGATCGCATAGCGCGCCCAATCGGCGCGGTGCGATTCGTTCACGCGGGCGATGAGCGCCTCCGGGGTGATGCCTTCCTCCGCCGCCTTGAGCATGATCGGCGCGCCGTGCGTGTCGTCGGCGCACACGAAGTGCACCTGATGACCCTGCATCCGCTGGAAGCGCACCCAGATGTCGGCCTGGATGTACTCCATGATGTGGCCGACGTGGAACGGACCGTTCGCGTACGGCAGTGCGGTGGTGACGAAGAGCTTGCGCGGTGCAGCGGGCGACGCCATCGACAATGGGCCTGCGGCGATGAGGGATATCGATTCTAGCAAGAAGGGATCCCGGTTCGCCTCGGGGCATTCCGCATTCCGCTAGAATTGCGAGAGCGCACGGTCCGTGCGCCGCTCCCCACTGCCTCTCCGACTGCCATGACCGAAGCCGACATCCAGCAGGTTCTCGCCACCGTCATCGATCCCCTCACTGGTCGCGATCTCGCGAGCGCCAAGGCGGTGCGCAAGGTCGTGGTGAGCGGCGCGGACGTGACCATCGACCTCGCACTGGGGTACCCGGCTCGCAGCCAGCACGAGGTCTTGCGCACCGCGGTGACCGATGCGGTCCGGCAGGTGCCGGGCGTCGGTCGCGTCAAGGTCGACATCGCCACGCGCATCGTCTCGCATGCCGTGCAGCGCGGGGTGAAGCTCATTCCCGGCGTGAAGAACATCGTCGCGGTGGCGAGCGGCAAGGGCGGCGTCGGGAAATCGACGACCGCGGTGAACCTCGCGTTGGCGCTCGCGCAGGAAGGCGCGACGGTGGGCATCCTCGACGCCGACATCTACGGGCCGTCGCAGCCGATCATGCTCGGCATCTCCGGCCGCCCGGAATCGACCGACGGCAAGACCCTGGAGCCGATGATCGCGCACGGCGTGCAGTCGATGTCGATCGGCTACATGATCGACCAGGACACGCCGATGGTGTGGCGCGGTCCGATGGTCACGCAGGCGCTCGAGCAACTCCTGAAGGACACCCGCTGGCGCGAGGTCGACTACCTCATCGTCGACATGCCGCCCGGTACCGGCGACATCCAGCTCACGCTCGCGCAGAAGGTGCCGGTGACCGGCGCGGTAATCGTGACCACGCCGCAGGACATCGCGCTCATCGACGCGCGCAAGGGCCTCAAGATGTTCGAGAAGGTCGGTGTACCGATCGTCGGCGTGGTCGAGAACATGAGCATCCACGTGTGCAGCCACTGCGGTCACGCCGAGCACATCTTCGGCGCCGGCGGCGCCGCCAAGCTCTGCGCCGACTACAAGGTGCCCTTCCTGGGCAGTCTGCCACTCGACATCCGCATCCGCGAGCAGGCGGATTCGGGACAGCCGACCGTCGTCGCCGATCCGACGAGCAAGGCCGCCGAGCTCTATCGCGACATCGCGCGCAAGGTCGCGCTTTCGGTGGCCGAGAAGGCCGCGGATTTCTCGGCGCGCTTCCCGAACATCGTCGTGCAGAACACGTAGGGCCGGGCCGGGCGATCGGCGGCCGATACGGGCGTCATTCGCCGCCTCGGCCAGGATGTTGCATTTGTAG
>JADZAQ010000181.1 GCA_020852555.1 Burkholderiales bacterium | reverse complement strand
TCAGGCGTCAGGTCGACGGCGAATGCGCGCCAACCGCCTTGCGCGCGAGCCGGTGCAGCAGGACGTTGTAGCGGTTCCAGGCAGCGGGATCGGTGGTCCGGTGGACGGCACAGGCGCGACCGGCGAGCCGGCACGCCTCCTCGACCTCGCCCGCCGCGGCGAGTGCCGCGAGGCTCGCCAGCAGGATCTCGTCGAGTGGCGCGATGCTCGGCGCCGCGGGGGTCGGGCGCCCGGTCGCCGCGGCATCACTCATCGTCGATCCCGAAGTGCGCCTTGGCGGCGGGCGACATCATCTTCGGCGTCCACGGCGGATCGTAGGTCAGCGTGACCTCGACCGAATCGACGCTATCGACCGACGAGGCGGCGTCACGTGCGCCGCTTTGCAGGTAGTGCGTCGCCGGGCAGCCGCGGGTCGTGGTCGTCATCGTGATCCGCGCGTCGCAGCCGTTGTCGATCGCGACGTCGTAGATGAGACCGAGATCGACGATGTTGTAGCCCAACTCCGGATCGATCACGAGGTGCAGCGCGTCGCGAACCTGTTCGCGCAAGGCGTCGTCGGGGCTCTCGCTCATGCCGCCGCTCCGATGCGCACCAGCACGCGATACGTCTTGCCGTCGGGCTCGAAGCCGCCGCGCCAGGCGTGGCCGCGCTTGGCGAGTTCCGGAAAGAGGAAGATCGGCTCGCGACACAAGAGCGCCGAGAGCACCTCGCCCTTGGTCATCGTCTCGGTGGCGGCGAGGATGCGCACCATCGGCTCGGGTGGGTCGAGGTCGCGGTTGTCCAACTCGCGCGCCGCTGCCGGCCACAGGTCATCGGCGGTCGACGGGGTGGCGCGCGCACCGGGCGCCCGCTCGGTGGCGCCGGCTGCCGGGGTGAACTCGACCTGCCAATCGCCGCCGCCGATCTCCTTCGCTTCGTGCGTGAAGCCCTGCGACCCCAGCACGTGGAAGAGCGGCGCTGGCTTGAAGGTCGCGAAGAGCCGCAACCCCTGGCCGGGCGTGAGGCCCTGCACCGCTTCCATGATCTTCGCGAAGGGCTCACCGCCGCCACGCAGAATGGGGCGCACATCGAGATCGACGAAATCGGTCATGAGGAACTCCTTTCAACTGGCGACGAAGGTGAACAGCAGCCGTGGCTGGCGCGCCCCCGTCGGCAAGCGCAACGCCGCATTGACGTTGACGAGCCGCCGGGTGCGGACGAGTTCGACCGCGATGGCCGCC
Source organism: Burkholderiales bacterium (assembly GCA_020852555.1). Classification (GTDB taxonomy): domain Bacteria; phylum Pseudomonadota; class Gammaproteobacteria; order Burkholderiales; family Casimicrobiaceae; genus VBCG01. The sequence continues at coordinate 3,489 of JADZAQ010000181.1, read as the reverse complement.
GTGGCGATCCAGAGAACCGCGGCAGCGGCGCGGAAGGCGAGCGGCAGTTCGGCGACGAGGCACAGCGTGGCGACGTCGACCGCGGCGAAGTAGAGCCAGAACCATTTGCGCGCCCGCGGCTCGACGACCAGGTCCTGCACGCGCGGCGTCGGCGTCTTGCCCAACACCGGCCCGTAGCACTCGAGCCAGGTCACGAAGGCGACGATCTTGTAGAGTTTGGCGAGGCCCAGTCCCGACAACCATCCGAAGCCGACCAGGAAGACAAGTGCGCCAGCGAAGCGATCGAGGAGGCCGAGTGCGGCACAGGCGACGGTCAGCAGCACCGCGGCAGCGAGGTGTTCGAGGGCGACCGCCGCCATGCGGCTATTGAGTTCGATCACCGGCCGCACCCGCTTGCGATAGAGATGAAGCACGTCGCGCGCGTACAGCGCGAGACTGGCGAGACCGGCGACGCCGGCGATGGCGAGCACGGCGTCGACGCCACCACCGAAGGCGATCGCCACGACACCCCCGACGACGACGACGGCCAACGCGAGCGTGCCGAGATGGAAGGTCCAGCGCGTCGACGCGCCGTCGAGTTCGGGTGAGAGCATGAACATGGCGAGCAGCCGGTGGCTGACGCCGATCGCCGTGAACGTGAGCCAGCCGCCGAGGCCGGCGATGATGTGCAGAGGCAGGCCGTGCGCGCGCAGGTCGATCAGGAACGGCGTCTGCGCAAGGCCAGCGAAGCCCAACGTGAAGACGATCCCGAACGTGACGGTCGCCGCGACGCTGGCGAGGCCGACCGCGACGAACCGCGCCGAGATATTGAGGGGCCACGCCGTCGCCAGCGTGCGTCCGAGATTCCACAACACGAGCACAAAGCCGATGCCCAGCAAGGCGCTCGCCACCACGAACGTCGTGGAATTCGGCGGCAAGTCACCGGCAAGCTGCAGGAAGCCCGCGATGAGCGCGACGAGGCCGGCAACGATCGACAGCAGCGCCGGGAGCGGGAGCGCGTTGCTGTGGATCGGCTTCGCCACCAACACCGGCACGAACTGAAACAGCGCGCCGCACATCAGCAGACTCAACCAGCCGATCGCCACGCAGTGGACGAGCACCAGCGTCTCGGGCGAACGCTGCGCGGCACCGGGATAGCCAAACCCGAGTGCCATGAGCGCTTCCGCGCCGAGCAGGAAGGCGATGGCACACGCGAAATAGGACAGCGTCCAGCGGGAGAGAGTGGCCCCGATCATCTTCTGACCCTGCGACAGCGGGTGCGGCGCAGCCGGCGCGCGCCACCCGCTGCGGCACGCCTGCCAGTTACGCGTTCTTGCCGATCTTGACGCGCCAGGCGACCGGGCCCGATTCGAGATACGTCCACGAGTACTGCTTCGGGTGCTCGGCCTCGATCTGGTAGTACAGCGGCTTCGGGTCGTGATCGTTGACGAAGATGAACGCACCACCCGGCTTCAGGTTGCCGATCATTTCGAAGATCTTGGCGTGACGCTGCATCGGGATGAGACTGCGGATATCGATTTCCTGGATCGCTGCGGCTTGGGTATCGGACATTGACGTTTTCCTTCGTCGATCGTTGAGTTGGAACGCGACCGTACCGTCACGCGTATGGGCAACGCCGCGCGATACGGACAACCGCAAGCTTCCACTTTTGAAGGTGTATTGTCAATACCTCTTTTAGCGCGCCTTCGCGTGCGGGCTCACGTAATCGCCGACCCGGGTGCGGAACGCGACGTTCAGCCGATTCCAGCCGTTGATCGCGATGACGGCGAGCGTGAGATCGACCAAGGCCTTCTCGTCGAAGTGGCGGCGGGCCTCGTCGTACACCGCGTCGGCGACGTCGTGCGTGGCGGCGATCCCGGTGACCGCCTCGGTCCACGCGAGCGCGGCGCGCTCCCGCTCGCTGTAGCACCGCGCCTCGCGCCACACCGACAAGAGGTAGAGCCGCTGCTCGGTCTCGCCGCGCGCGCGCGCGTCCTTGGTGTGCATGTCGAGGCACCAGGCGCAGCCGTTGATCTGCGAAGCGCGCGACTTCACGAGTTCGAGCAGCGATTCCTCGATGCCGCTCTTGTGGACCTGCTCCTCGGTACGAAGCATCGCCTTGAACGCTTCGGGTGAGGCCAATCGGTAGTCGAGTCGCTGTTCCATGGGACGCCTCCGCTCGCGGATCACGGTGAAAGATCCTTTCATTTTATGCTCCGCGGACCAGGCGCCGCGCTTGCGCCACCGCGTGCCTCGGGCCGGCTGCCGGGGCGCCGTCGGCGTCAGCCGCGGTGCGCGTCGTCGATCGCCACGACGGTCGCGACGAAGCGCCCATCATGGGCGAGACTCACGTCGACGCCGGCGAGCCGATCGGTACCGACGACGACCTGCGGAGGCCCGGGGCGCGGACCGCACGGCGAGCGCAGGATCTCGATCCCCGCGAACCCATGCCGAAGGAGCAAATGGCCGGCGAGGTTGCGCGCCGCGACCGACTCGGCGCGGACGATCCCGTCCCGCGCGCGCGCGGGCGGCTCACCCATGGCTCGCCACTCGTCGATGGTGCCCACCGCCTCGTCGATCGTGCGCGCGGCGCCGAGGAACGCGATGCAGTGCAGCCACCCGTTCCCCTCCTCCCAGCGGACCGCGATGCGCGCATCGACGGCGACGACCACGCTCGCCTCGCGCGGAGGCGGCCTCGCGGCCGCGGCGTCCCACTCCACCGGCCAGCGACGCGGCGCGAACACGAGTGCCGGATCATGCTTCTTTGCCGCCTTGTACGCCGCCTCCTTGGCCGACCAGAGCAGCGCAAAGCCCCGATCACCGTCGTCCGCGAGCGCCAGCCACTCGCGCTCGGCGGCGGTCAGGACGCGCTCGAGAAAGCGCGCCTGCCGCGCCCGACCCCGGTTGTGCGCGGCGGCGAAATCGATGAGGTCGTTACCGACGAAGGAGTTCACGGCGCGCGGGGCAGCACGAGCGTCCCCGACTCGCGTGCCGCGAAGTACTCCTCTTCCATCGCCTTCAGCCGCGCGACCACCTGCGCCGACAGGTCGCGTGCACGACGCAGCCCCTGGCTCGCCGACTGCGGAGTGCACATCTGCAGTTGCAGGTAGAACCGCTCACCGACCCGCGGGAAGTCGCCGAAGCCGCCGAAGCGCATGCCGCGCAGGTAGACGCACAGCACCTTGGCGTCGGGAATCTGATTGAGCAGCTGGCCGACACCGTACGAGAAGTCCCGGTCGTCGACGCGGCCGTCGCGGCTGCGCTTGCCCTCGGGGAAGATGGCGATGCCATCCCCGCGCCCGAGCACGTATTGCATCCGCGCCTGCGCGAGCGCCGCGTGGTCACGCGATGCGCCGCGCTGGACCGGAATGCAGCGACCGAGGTAGCAGACGAGACGCCAGCGCCAGTTGTGATAGTAATTCTTCGCCTCCGGCAGATTCCACGGCAATGCGGAAGGGTGGCGCAGGTAGCCCCACAACGAAGCGAGCAATACCGCCTGGACGATGGAAT
>JADZAQ010000180.1 GCA_020852555.1 Burkholderiales bacterium | reverse complement strand
TCAGAACAGCGATGTCTGCACCGGCGCCGCGTCCGCCTGCGCTTCACCGCCGGGCGGCGCGGCGACTTCGCCGGCGAGGCGCTCCGCGGGTTCGACCGGCTCGATCAGCGTGGCGTCGTCGTTGCGCACCGAATTGACGCGCGTCGATACCTGGACGTAGCGCATCGCCTCGGGCGGGTAGGGGGCGAGCAGGTCGGCGACCTCCTGGATCTCGCTGTCGAGCCAGCGCGCGTAGTCGGCCGGTGCGATGATCGCCGGCATGCGGTCGTGCACGGGCGCGAGCAGCGTGTTGGCGGCGGTGGTGATGACGGTGCAGGTGTCGAGCGTGTCCCCACTCGGGGTCCGCCAGCGCTCGCTCAGGCCGGCGAATGCGAACGGACCACCATCCTTCATGGCGACGTGCATCGGGTGCTTCGTGCCGTCCGGCCCGATGGCCCACTCGTAGAAGCCGTCGGCGGGAATGAGGCAGCGATGCCAGCGCAACGCCGTCCGATACGCCGGCTTGGTGGCGACCGTTTCCGCCCGCGCATTGATCATGCGCGCGCCGATCGACGCATCCTTGGCCCAGCGCGGCACGAGGCCCCAGCGAACCTGCGCCAGCTCGCGGCTGCCGCTGCGCGTCGCGCGCACGATGGGCACGTCCTGCATCGGGGCGATGTTGTAACGTGGCCGGATCTCCGGCGGGAACGGCAGCCCGAAGGCGAGCGCGAGCACGGCCGGGTGCGTGTGCAACTCGTAGCGCCCGCACATGATCAGCCCGTGACGGCCGGTTCGTCGACATCGAGCAGGCGCTGGGCAGTCCGCGCCACCTGCAGCGTGTCCCAGTACGCGTAGGCACCGATCGCCGCCGCGCCGGCAAGTGGCACCCAGCGCGTCGCCGCGGTGCCGGCGACCCGCTTGCTGATCGCCACCCCGGCCGTGCTGGCGATGCTCTTGACGGCGCCCGCGGAGAGCTGCTCGACGACGATGCGCTGCCCGGTGCGCACCGCGACGTCGCGCAGCACCTGGCTCGCCGCATGGCGGAAGAGGCAGTACAGCATGTGCGTGCGGGTGAGCTCGGCCGATCGGCCGTGGAGCGCGAAGATGTCGGCGACCATCTGCCGCTGCGTCTTCCAGATGAGGTAGAGGTCGGGCAGCACGGTGACCATGCCGAACGGTCCGGGCGGGAGCGCAAGCGACCCCGACAGGACCGCCGCCTGGCGCGCTGCGGTCTTCGCGATGAACTGCGCCTCGCGGCCGGGGTCGCGCACCTCCTGCGTGCGTGGCGCCGGCACGTGGGAGATGACGCGTTCGATCGCGCCGGTCACCTCGCGGGGAGCCTCGGCGCGGGGTACGGGAAGAGACTCGATCGAGTTGGGCATGGCGCGGTAGATGGGGTATCGAAGGCGCTTCCACTATAGGCGGCCGCGCCGTGCGCCGCTACCCGGGGCACGATGCGGCGTGGTGTCGAGGCGTCTTGCGTAGAATCGGGCGCTGCGGACGGTGGTGTCGATCCAAGGGTCCCCTCGATTTGCGGCAAGGCACACCGTCGGCGTCACGGGGTTCGGCGGATGACGCGAAACGAAGGACGGCGCGCGGCGGCGTCCGGGTCTTCGCAGGTCATGGGAGCACAGGCATGAGGATGTTCGGTTTCGCCGGCTGGTCGGGCGGCGGCAAGACGACGCTGCTGGAGAAGCTCATTCCGGCGCTTGCCGCGCGTGGGCTCGTGGTGTCGCTCGTCAAGCACGCGCACCACGACTTCGACGTCGACCAGCCCGGCAAGGATTCGTACCGCCACCGGCAGGCGGGATGCCGCGAGGTGCTGGTCGCTTCGGACCGGCGGTATGCGCTCATGCACGAGTTGCGCGGGGCGCCGGAGCCGACGCTGGAGGCGCTGGTGGCACGTCTGTCGCCCTGCGACCTCGTTCTCGTCGAGGGCTTCAAGCGCGCCTCGGGCCTGCGCAAGCTCGAGGTCCACCGCGCGGCGAACGACAAGCCGTACCTCTACCGCGACGATCCGTCGATCATCGCCGTGGCCGCCGATGCCGCGCCGGCCACCACGCTGCCTGTTTTCGGGCTCGATGCGATCCAGCCGATCGCCGACTTCGTCGTCGCGCACGCTGCCGCGCCATAGCGCACCCGGGTGGCGTCGCCGCACCGCGGCAAACGCAACGCCCGGCCCGGTTTTCTTGCTGTTTTCCCTGTCGCCAATTGACGTCACTCACCCAGTCGGAGTACGGTGAACTTTACACGGCAGCCGGTGGACAAACCCGGGGAAAGCCGGGCCGGTAAGCTCACCGCCGCTCCGTCGATATCTTCGAGCCTTCGTCATGCATCGACTCGTCAGCATCGCCTTCGTGTGTGGTCTCGCCGTTTCGGCGGCGGTCGATGCTGCCGGCCCGGCGGCGACCGCGACGACGGCGACGCCTGGCTTCTACGGTGGCGTTTCGCTGCGCAGCGGCAGCGCGCCCGGGCAGGGCCTCGCGCTGGGCGGGACGGGGTCGGCGTGGAGTCATTACGCGCTACCCTCCGCCGACGATGCCGGCAACCGTGCGCTCGCCTACGGCGGCTATCGCTTCGCAAACGATGCGGCGCTCGAGGTGGCGGTATCCACGTTCGATCGCTACGCGCTTGCGCCCACGGCACCGGGCGCGCGGCGGGGCGTCGGCTTGGCCCTGGTGCCGGCGGCGGATGCCCCCGGCAAGGCGTGGAACGTCGATCTGTACACGACGTGGGAGTTGCGCCGCAGCCTCGCCCTGTACGGGCGCCTGGGCTATGCGCAGAATGGTTCGGTGCCGGCGCCACTCGCGGGCTTCACCAACGATGTCCGCCGCGATCGCGAGGGCATGAACTACGGCGTCGGCGTTCGCTACGACCTCAATTCGACCCTCGGTCTGCGGCTCGAGTACTCCCGCTTCGCACGGCTTCCGGGTGAATTCGCGCCCGGCGCGTTGCCGGAGAGCGATCAGGTCCAGGTCGGCGTCCAGTACCGCTTCTAGCCGTACCCCGTGCCGGCCGCGGCGGGTGCAGCGCGGCGGTGCGCAGGGTCCGGCGATACGCGCGATGGCCGACGCATCGCTTCCCAATCGACGCGCTACCGCGCCTCGACCACGGCGGGGGCCTATAATTTGGCGAGGCCGCTTCGAACACGTCGTATGACCACGCTCGCGCCCGCCGTCGCGGCGGACATCACACTCCATCTCGTCTACCTCGCTCGCCTGCGCGAAGCCTTCGGGTGCGCGGGTGAATCGCTGACGCTGCCGATGGCCACCACCGCGACGGTGGCCGATGTCACGGCGGCGCTGGTCGCTCGCGGCGGCGCGTACGCCAACGAGCTGGCGGCCGGTCGCCGAGTGCGGGTGGCGGTGAACCATGAGGTCGTCACGGCGGCGCATCGGGTGCTCAGCGGCGACGAGGTGGCCTTCTTTCCACCCGTGACGGGGGGGTGATGACGGTTCGGGTCACCGCCGACGACTTCGATGTCGCCGCCGAGATCGCGGCCTTGCGTGCCGGCGATGCGCGCGTCGGGGCCCTCGTTTCGTTCGTGGGTACCGTGCGTGACTTGAGCGAGGGCCGCTCGGTGAGTGGGCTCGCGCTCGAGCACTATCCGGGCATGACCGAGAAGGCGCTTGCCGCCATCGTCGACGAGGCACGCGGGCGCTTCGATATCATCGACGTGCTGGTGATCCATCGAATCGGGCCGTTGTCGCCGACCGACCAGATCGTGCTGGTGGCGGTCACCAGCGCGCATCGCGGCGACGCTTTCGACGCCTGTCGTTTCGTCATCGATTACCTCAAGACGCGCGCCCCGTTCTGGAAGAAGGAAGCCACGTCGGCCGGCGCGCGCTGGGTCGACGCGCGCGAGAGCGACGATGCGGCCGCGGCGCGGTGGGCACGGTAGCCGCGAGCCGGCCGATGACCCCGGGTACCGCGCTCGTCGCCATCGATTGGGGCACCACATCGGCGCGCGCCTACCGGCTCGACGGCGCGGGCTGCGTCGTCGATACGCGGGTCGCACCCCTCGGTGTATCGCAGGTCGAAGCGGGTCGCTTTGCCGACGCGCTGGCGGCGCTGCTCGGTGACTGGGCCGCGCTGCCGATCCCGCGCATCGCCTGCGGCATGATCGGCAGCCGGCAGGGGTGGGTCGAGGCACCCTATCTCGATTGCCCGGTGGCGCTCGCCGCCTTGGCCGATGCGCTGGTGCCGGTCCCCGGTGTTCGGTTGCTCGTGGTGCCGGGCTTGCGCAGCCGCGATGCGGGCGGGATGCCCGATGTCATGCGCGGTGAGGAGACCCAGGTCCTGGGCGCCGCCGTCGCCGACGCCGGCCCAACGCTCTTCGTCCTGCCGGGGACGCACAGCAAGTGGGTCTACGTCGACCAGGGCCGGGTCGTCGATTTCGTCACCTACATGACGGGCGAGCTCTGGCACGTGCTGCTCCAGAACAGCATCCTCGGCCGGCTCGCGAGCACCGGCGCCGGCAGCGGAGGCAGCGCGACATCGGCCTTCCAGCGCGGCGCCACGCGCGGTGCGGGCAGTGGCAGCGTCCTGCACGATGTCTTCGGCGCGCGTACGCACGCGCTCGTCGGCGAACTCGACGGTGACGACGTGGCGGACTGGCTGTCGGGCCTGCTCATCGGCCGCGAAGTCCGCGACGCCCGGCAGTGGGCGCACCGCCACGGCCTCGATGCCTCGCGGGTCCACGTGGTCGGCGACGACGCGCTCGTCGCGCGTTACGCTGCCGTGTTTCGCGCGTGCGACGTGGCGGCGGTGCACGCTGACCGTTGTGCGGCCGCCTTCGGCCTGTGGCGAATCGCCGTGCAGGCCGGTCTCGTTCACTCCGATCAGGATCACCCGTGAATCCACTGTCCCGATACCTCGATCCACTGCCTCTCGTCGCCGTGTTGCGCGGCATCACCCCGGAGGAGATTCCTGTCATCGGCGACGTGCTAGTCGACGTCGGCTTCCAGATCCTCGAAGTGCCGCTCAATTCGCCGCGACCGTACGAGTCGATCGGTCGCCTCGCGCGGCGCTACGGCGAGCGCTGTCTCGTCGGGGCCGGGACGGTGCTCGCGGCGAGCGACGTGCCGGCCGTGCGCGAGGCGGGTGGCCGCATCGTGGTCATGCCGCACGCCGACGGCGAGGTGATCCGCGCCTCGAAGGCTCTGGGCCTGGTGTGCGTTCCCGGGGTGGCGACGCCGACCGAGGCATTCGCGGCACTGGCCGCGGGTGCCGACGCACTCAAGATGTTCCCGGCCGAGGGACTGCCGCCCGGCGTGTTGCGCGCCTGGCGGGCCGTCCTTCCGCGCTCGACGCTGGTGCTGGCCGTCGGTGGCATGAAGCCCGACAATCTCGAGCCGTACTGGGTCGCGGGCGCTTCCGGATTCGGCACCGGGGCGTCGTTGTACAAGCCGGGCGCCTCGTCCGGCGTGGTGCGCGAGGTGGCGGCGGCGTACGCCGCGGCGATCCGGGCGCTGCCGGCGCACTGACCGCGGCGGGGAAAGCGGCTGGAGCACTGCCGGTTGGCTCTCGCCATGAGGGGATGGAGGTGGTGATGGCGCGCGCGAGCGGGCCGCCGCCAAGGGAGCGACGATCGATGGGGAGACGATTCGCATGCGCACAGGGTTGATGCTGCTCGTGCTGGTGCTGCTGGGATTCCACGAGGCGCCGGCGCAGGCGCAGCAGGGCTTCCTGCACTGCGCGAGCAACGGCTACCGCTACCAGTTTTGTCCGGCGAACACGCAGGGACGTGTCGTGCTGGTGCGCGAGGTGTCGACCGGCAACCTGTGCCGGCAGGGCCGGGGTTGGGGCTTCGACAACAGCGGCATCTGGGTCGACCGCGGCTGCCGCGCCGACTTCAGCTTCGGCCGCGACGGCGGCAACTGGAGCGGCGGCGACTGGACGGGCCCCAACCGGTTGGTCTGCGAGAGCATCCGCTACCGGCGCAACTTCTGCACCGCCGACACGCAGAACCGCGTGAGCCTCATGCGCGAGCTCTCGACGGGCAACCTGTGCCGGCAGGGCCGGGGCTGGGGCTTCGACAGCCGCGGCATCTGGGTCGATCACGGCTGCCGCGGCGAGTTCAGTTTCGGCCGTACCGACCATCGAGATCGGAACAACGATGCCGCGATCGCTGCCGGCGTGATCGGTGCCCTGGCGCTCGGCGCCGCGATCGGTTCGGCGAGTACGCCGCCGGCGGCGCCGCCGCCGCCGCCGCCGGCGGTGACCGCACCGCATCGACCCCCGACCTGGATGATCGGTTCGTTCCAGGGCTTCGACCCCGATACCGGCGACATCGTCACGCTCGTCGTCAGCGGCGCCGGCCACGCCTACCTGCGTAGCGAGACCGGTGCGATCGTGAACGAAGGCGACCTGCGCGACGGGCTCATCGTCTGGCACAACGGCCAGCGCTCGTGGGTTGCCGCCGAGGGTCCGGGCCTGCTCCTGGGCGACGTCGGCTCCAGTCGCCATTTCTACTTCCGCCGCAATGCCTGACATCGTCGCCCTGGGCGAGCCGCTCATCGAGTTCAACCAGGCGCGGGCCACCGACGGCGCCACGTACCTGCAAGGCTTCGGCGGCGACACGTCGAACATGGCGATTGCCGCCGCGCGACTGGGAGCGCGGGTGGCGTACGTCACGCGCCTGGGTGACGATCGCTTCGGTCGCATGTTCTTCGAGTTGTGGACGGAGGAGGGCGTCGATCATCAGGGCGTGGCCGTGGATCCCGAGGCGCCCACCGGGATCTATTACGTGACCCACGGTCCGCAGGGACACGAGTTCGCTTACCTGCGCGCCGGCAGCGCGGCCACGCGGCTGCGACCCGACACGCTGCCGCTCGACCTCATTTGCGGGGCGCGCCTGGTGCACGCGTCGGGGATCAGCCAGGCGATCTCGGCGTCGGCGTGCGACGCCGTCTTCGCCGCCTTCGCGGCCGCCCGTGACGCGGGGGCGATCGTCACCTACGATCCGAACCTGCGCTTGAAGCTGTGGCCGCTCGCGCGGGCGCGGGCCGTGATCACCGCCACCATGGCGCTGTGCACCTGGTGCCTGCCGAGCGAGGAGGATGCGCAGTTGCTGTTCGGCGCATTGCCGACGGAGGGCATCATCGATGCCCTGCACGCCGCCGGGGCGCCCAGCGTCGTGTTGAAGCAGGGCGCGCAAGGTTGCATCGTGTCGCACGCCGGGCGGCGCGAACGCGTCGCGGCGTTCCGCGTCGACAGCGTCGACGCCACCGGCGCCGGCGATTGCTTCGATGGCGCGTTTGCCACGCGCCTATTGGCCGGCGACCATCCCGTCATCGCGGCGCGCTATGCCAACGCCGCGGCGGCGCTCGCCACCACGGGTTACGGTGCGGTGGCGCCGTTGCCACGGCCCCCTGCCGTCGGCCGGCTCGTCGCCGCCGGCGGGTCGGCGACCCATTGACGGGGCGCTCCTGCCGCGCGCACCGCGACGTCGAGGTCTCTTGCCATGATGCTGCAACTTCTCGCCATCGCGCTCGGCGCCACGCTCGGTGCGTGGCTGCGCTGGGGGCTTTCGCTGTGGCTCAATCCACGCGTTGCCCACCTCCCGCTCGGCACGCTGGCCGCCAATCTCATCGGCGGCTACCTCATCGGCATCGCGGTGGCGTTCTTCGTGGCACGCGCCGACCTCCCGGCGGCGTGGCGCCTCTTCGCGATCACTGGATTCCTGGGCGGCCTGACCACCTTCTCGACCTTCTCCGCCGAGGTCACCGAGCTCCTGGGCGCGGGGGCTTACGGGACGGGCATCGCACTCGCCGCGATGCATGTCCTGGGCTCGCTCGCGCTCACCGCCGCGGGCTTTGCGACGTACCGCTACTGGCTCGCCTGAGCGCGACGCCGACACGAAAGGAGACACCATGCCCCATGCCATACGCATCCACGCGGTCGGCGGCCCCGACGCCCTGCAGTACGACGAGATCGCGGTCGGCGCGCCCGGACCGGGCGAGGCGCGCCTGCGGCAGACGGCGATCGGCGTCAACTACATCGATACCTACCATCGCAGCGGGCTTTACCCGCTATCGATGCCGTCCGGGATCGGCCAGGAGGCGGCGGGCGTGGTCGAGGCCGTCGGCGCCGGGGTGACCGAACTGCGGGTCGGCGATCGCGTCGCGTACTGCGGTGGCGCCCCCGGCGCCTACGCGACGCACCGGCTCATGCCGGTCGACAAGCTGGTGCCGATTCCAGCGGGGATCGACGACGTCACCGCGGCGACGCTGATGCTGAAGGGCCTCACCGTGCAGTACCTCTTCCGCCAGACCTTCCCGTTGCAGGGCGGCGAGACGATCCTCTTCCACGCGGCGGCGGGGGGCGTGGGGCTCATCGCCTGCCAGTGGGCGCGCGCACTGGGGGTGACGATGCTCGGCACGGTTGGCTCCGACGCCAAGGCGGAACTCGCCAGGGCGAACGGCTGCGCGCACACCATCGTCTACACGCGCGAGGATTTCGTGGCGCGCACGCGCGAGCTCACCGGCGGCAAGGGCGTGCCGGTCGTCTACGATTCGATCGGCAAGGACACGTTCGAGAAGTCGCTCGATTGCCTGCAGCCGCGCGGGCTCTTCGTGAGCTTCGGCTCGTCGTCGGGACCGATCGCCGCCTTCAACCTCGGACTGCTCGCGCAGAAGGGATCGCTCTACGTCACGCGGCCGACGCTCTTCACCTACGCGGCGACGCGGGCGAGCCTGGTCGCGATGGCCGGCGAACTCTTCGCGCTGGTCGAGGCGGGGAAGATCCGCTCCGAGGCGCGACAGCGCTTCGCGCTGCGCGACGCGGCCGCGGCCCACCGCGCCCTCGAATCGCGGGCGACCACCGGGGCGACGGTGCTGATCCCGTAGGCAGGTTGCACGCGGCGCCGCCGGCGGCGCACGAGGTGAAGCGCCAGCGGCAGGCGCGGCGACGTCGGGTTCCTCACCCCACGGCCCGGGCCGCGCCATTGAGGAGCGCGCGCGCGGCGTCGGGGAGCTCGGACGCGGTCACACCCAGCGGGCCGATGCCGCCCCCGACGAGCACGTCGGCGGCAGCCCCGTGCAGACATACGGCGTAACGCAGCGCGGTGCGCGCGTCGAGCGCTTGCGCGAGGAACGCGCCGAGGATGCCGGACAGCACATCGCCGCTGCCGGCGCTGGCGAGCGCGGGGCCACCCGTGGCATTGATGTCGAAGCTGCCGTCGGGGTAGGCGAGCACGCTGCCGACCCCTTTCAATACGATGCTCGCACCCAGCCGCTGCGCGAGCGCGCGGGCCGCGGCGAGGCGATCGCGCTGGATCCCGGCAACGGTGCTGCCGAGGAGGCGCGCGGCCTCCCCCGGGTGCGGGGTGGCGAGCGTCGGCGCGGTGCGCTCCCGAATCGCCCGCGCCAGCGGGGGATTGGCGGCGACGAGGTTGAGCGCATCGGCGTCGAGTGCGAGCGGGACCGCAGCGCCGATGGCACGCAGCAGCAGGGCGCGGGCGGCGTCGCCGGTGCCGAGGCCGGGACCGGCGACCAGCGCATCGGGTTGCGCCTCGAGCACCCGGCTCGCGTGACGCAGCATGAGCTCGGGCAGGCACGCGTCGAACGGCGGCGGTTCGGCCATGAGGAAGCCGAGCCAGACTTTGCCGGCGCCGCTGCGCATGGCTGCCCGGCCGGCGAGGACGAGCGCGCCCCCCATGCCTGCGGCTCCCCCGATCACGCCGAGCGTGCCGAACGATCCCTTGTTGACGTTGCGCTGGCGGCGGGCGAGGACGGCGGGCAGCGCCGCGGCGAGGGCGTCCCAGGCGAGGAGACGACCGCTGGCCGGCGCATCGCGCACCTCGAGGTCGTGCACCGAGATCTCGCCGCAGTGATCGGGGCCGTCGAGCGTGACGAGGCCCGGCTTCAAGGCGATGAACGTTGCCGTATGAGTGGCGCGCACCGTCGGGGCGTGTGCGGCGCCGGTGGCCGCGTCGAGTCCGGTCGGCACGTCGAGCGCGAGAATCGGCGCGGCGGTCGCATTCGCCCACTGCACGAGTTCGGCGATGCGCCCCTCGGGTGGGCGGGCGATGCCGATGCCGAGCAAGCCATCGACGATGAGCGCCGGGGCGGTCGGGAGCGCATCGCGGGTGCCGCCCCCGGCGGCGGTGAACGCCCGAAACGCATGTGCCGCGTCGACTGGCAACCGGTCCGCGTGCCCCGCGAACACCACGCGTACGTCGTACCAGGCGGCGGCGAGGAGGCGCGCGACGACGAAGGCGTCGCCACCGTTGTTGCCAGGGCCGGCGAGGACGACGATCGGACGGCCGCGGTCGCCCGCGAGCTGCTGCGCGACCACGGCGGCGGCCGCACCCGCCCGTTCCATGAGCGCCGCCTCGGCATGCCGCGCTTCGGCGGCGCGCAATTCGGGCAGCTCGACGATCGGCGCCAATGCGGTTGTCATGAATCGATTATAGGGGGCGGCGTGCGTGCCGGCGGTGGGCATGGCTCGCCGGCGCCCATCGCGAGGGACGGGCTCCCCGGTGGCCTTCGCTGCCTCATTGTCGGTGCATGGACAAGACCGCAACCGCACGGCTACACTGGCGCCGCGCCGACGGTTCCTCACCGGCGGCCTTTTTCTTATCTGCCTCCCGCATGCCGTCGGCCGGATCGCCGTGGCGGATGCGGCAGGTGCCCAACCTGGAGAATGGCATGAAATTGCTTCCCAAGACCGGATTCGTGCTGGTGGCCGCGCTGTTCGCCCTGTCGGCGAATGCGCAGCAACTCACCGGGACGTTGAAGAAGATCAAGGATAGCGGCTCGATTACGCTCGGCACCCGCGAGTCGTCGGGCGCGCTCGCGTACACGCTGGGTGACGGCAAGTACGTCGGCCTCCATACCGAGATGGGGGAGAAGATCGCCGCCGACATCAAGAAAAATCTCGGCATGAGCCAACTCGCGATCAAGTATCAACCGGTGACTTCGCAGAACCGGATCCCGCTGGTGCAAAACGGCACCGTCGACTTGGAGTGTGGATCGACGACCAACAACCTCGCGCGGCAGAAGGACGTCGCCTTCGCGGTCACCACCTATGTCGAGGAAGTGCGCATCCTGACCAAGGCCAACTCGGGCATCACCGGCATCGCGGGCCTCAACGGCAAGACGGTCGCCACGACGACGGGCACGACCTCGGTGCAGACGCTGCGCAAGAACCGCCGCGCGCAGGGCATGGACTTCAAGGAAGTGTTCGGCAAGGACCACGCCGACAGCTTCCTCCTGCTCGAATCCGGCCGTGCCGACGCCTTCGTGATGGACGGCCAGATCCTGGCCGGCCTCGCGTCCAAGGCCAAGAACCCGGGTGACTTCAAGATCGTCGGTGAGGTGCTCTCGGTCGAGCCGATCGCCTGCATGCTGCCGAAGGACGATCCCGCCTTCCTGAAGATGGTCGACGACAGCATCAAGGCGATGATCAAGAGCGGCGAGCTCGCCAAGATGTACGACAAGTGGTTCATGCAGCCGATCCCGCCGGCCAACGTGAAGGTGGGTCTGCCGCTGTCGGAGGCGACCAAGCAGGCGTGGGCGAACCCGAACAACAAGCCGATGGAAGAATACACGCTGCCCTGATCGGCCACCTCCGATCGAGGGCAGGCGATCCTGCAATCGGTAGCGAAGGCGCACCGCGGTCGTCATGACCGCGGGGCGCCTTTTTCGTTTCACCCGGACGCCAGGGAGGCCGGTCGCGCATGAGTTGGGATTGGCAGTTCTTCCTCCAGGACACCGGTGGCGGCGAAACGTACTTCCACTGGATGATGTCGGCGTGGGGCTGGACGCTGTCGCTTTCCGCCTGTGCGCTGGTGGTGGCGCTCGTCATGGGGACGCTGATGGGCGTGGCGCGCACGACACCCGTACGGGCTTTCGTGTGGATCGGCAATGCGTGGACCGAGCTCTTCCGCAACATCCCCCTCATCGTGCAGCTCTTCCTGTGGTACCACGTGGTGCCACAGATCTTCCCGACCTTGCAACAGGTTCCTGATTTCGTCGCGGCGGTGGCGGGCTTGGGCCTGTTCACCTCGGCGCGCATCTCCGAGCAGGTCAAGGCCGGCATCCAGGCGCTGCCGCGCGGGCAGCGCTACGCCGGCCTCGCGATGGGGCTCACGCTGCCGCAGACGTACCGCTTCGTGCTGCTGCCGATGGCGTTTCGCATCGTGATCCCGCCGCTCACCAGCGAGTCGATGAACATCATCAAGAATTCGTCGGTGGCCTTCGCGGTGAGCATCACCGAACTCACCTTCTTCGCCATGCAGGCGCAGGAGGAGACGTCGCGGGGCGTGGAGATCTACCTCGCGGTGACGTTCCTGTATTTCGTCTCCGCGCTCGCCGTGAACCGCATCGCGGCGTTCATCGAGAAGCGCATGCGCGTGCCGGGAATGATCGGGAGCGCGAAATGAACCTCTCCTTCGCGTTCTTCGACTGGAGCCTCGTCCAGAGCTTCATCCTCAAGGGCTTCCTGTTCTCGATCCAGCTCACGCTGGTGGCGATGGTCGGCGGGATCGCCATCGGCACCATCCTGGCGCTCATGCGGTTGTCCGGGCGGAAGTGGCTCGAGGTCCCGGCGGCGGCGTACGTGAACACGCTGCGCTCGATTCCGCTGGTCATGGTCATCCTGTGGTTCTTCCTGCTGATCCCGCTGCTCATCGGGCGCCCGCTCGGCGCCGGGGTCTCGGCGATCATCACCTTCACGGTGTTCGAGGCCGCGTACTACTCCGAGATCATGCGCGCCGGCATCCAGTCGGTGCCGCGCGGGCAGGTGGCCGCCGGCTACGCCGTGGGCATGACCTACCGCCAGTGCATGCAACTCATCGTCTTGCCGCAGGCGTTTCGCAACATGCTGCCGGTGCTCCTCACGCAGACGATCATCCTCTTCCAGGACACGTCGCTCGTGTACGCGGTCGGTGCCTACGACCTCCTGAAGGGGTTCGAGGTGGCCGGCAAGAATTTCAACCGACCGGTGGAGATGTATCTCCTCGCGGCGGTCACCTACTTCGTGATCTGCTTCAGTCTGTCGATGCTGGTGCGCCGGCTGCAGAAGAAGATTGCCATCATCCGTTGAGGCGAAGCGTCATGATCGAGATCAAGCATGTCAGCAAGTGGTACGGCTCCTTCCAGGTGCTCGACGACTGCACGACGAGTGTGAAGAAGGGGGAGGTGGTGGTCGTCTGCGGGCCGTCGGGGTCCGGCAAGTCGACGCTCATCAAGACGGTCAATGCGCTCGAGCCCTTCCAAAAGGGCGACATCGTCGTCGACGGCACCTCGATCGCCGATCCCAAGACGAACCTCCCCAAGCTGCGCTCGCGCGTGGGGATGGTGTTCCAGCACTTCGAGCTCTTTCCGCATCTCTCGGTGACCGCCAATCTGACGCTCGCACAGATCAAGGTGCTCGGGCGCAGCAAGGACGACGCGGTGCGGCGCGGCCTCCAGATGCTCGAGCGCGTCGATCTCACGGCGCACAAGGACAAATTTCCTGGCCAGCTCTCCGGGGGTCAGCAGCAGCGGGTGGCGATCGCGCGGGCGCTGTCGATGGATCCCGTGGTGATGCTCTTCGACGAGCCCACGTCGGCGCTCGACCCCGAGATGGTGGGCGAGGTACTCGACGTCATGGTGAAGCTCGCGCAGGAAGGCATGACGATGATGTGCGTGACGCACGAGATGGGCTTCGCGCGCAAGGTGAGTCATCGGGTGATCTTCATGGATGCGGGAAAGATCGTCGAAGACGCCACCAAGGACGATTTCTTCGGGACGCCGCGCTCGGAGCGCGCGCAGCAGTTTCTCGCGAAGATCCTGCAGCACTGAGCGCAGTTCGCGACGCTGCGGCGCGTCGAGCCGCGTGAGCGTGGCGCCAACGCGCGATGCCTGCGCGCCCGCCGCCGCGGGGCCGGTGGGCGAACGAAGTAGAATCGCCTTTTGCGCGCTTCTCGCCCGATGGCCGACATCCTGACCCTCGCCGGCCGCCCGGCGCTCTCGCCGTTTCGCGTCGCGAAGCTTCTGCGGACGTTGCAGGAGATCCGCCCCGGCCATCGCTTCCTGCATATCGGCGCCGCGTTTCGGCATTTCGTGGCGCTCAACCGCACGCTCACCCGCGCGGAGCGCGGCGTCCTCGAAGCGCTCCTCACCTATGGCCCCGTTCCGGGGTCGGAGGATGCGATCAGCGGCGGCACCGAGCTCGTCGTGGTGCCGCGTCCCGGGACCATCTCGCCGTGGTCGTCGCGGGCCACCGATATCGCGCAGAACTGCGGGCTCGACGCCGTGCAGCGCATCGAGCGCGGTGTCGCCTATCGCGTCGTCGGCGCTGAGGGCGCGCTGGCACCCGCCGATCGCGAGGCGCTGCTGCCGGAGATCCACGATCGGATGACCGAGACGGTGCTCGCCGATGCGACCGAGGTCGCGACGCTGTTCGCGCGCGTCGCGCCGCGGCCGCTGACGACGATTCCACTGCTCGGGCAGGGGCGCGATGCGCTCGTGCGAGCCGACGGCGAGCTGGGCCTCGCGCTGGCCGCCGACGAGATCGATTATCTCGAGACGAGCTTCCGGCGCCTGGGTCGCGACCCTACCGACGTCGAGCTCATGATGTTCGCGCAGGCCAATTCCGAGCACTGCCGGCACAAGATCTTCAACGCGCGCTGGATCGTCGACGGTGCGGCGCAGGAGCAAAGCCTCTTTGCGATGATCCGGGCGACGCACGCGGCGCATCCACACGGCACGGTGGTCGCCTACGAGGACAACTCGGCGGTGATGGAAGGGGCCACCGTCGCCCGCTTCCATCCGCGCGAGGGGGAGCGCTACGGCGCGCGGCGCGAGCTCACGCATACGCTGATGAAGGTCGAGACGCACAACCATCCCACGGCGATCGCGCCGTTCCCCGGTGCAGCGACCGGGGCGGGCGGCGAGATCCGCGACGAGGGCGCGACAGGGCGTGGTGCCAAGCCGAAGGCGGGCCTCGTCGGTTACACGGTCTCCAACTTGCGCATTCCCGGGCTCGTGCAGCCGTGGGAAGCCGACCACGGCAAGCCGGCGCGCATCGCCTCGGCGCTGTCGATCATGCTCGACGGCCCGATCGGCGCCGCATCGTTCAACAACGAGTTCGGCCGCCCGAATCTTGCCGGCTACTTCCGCACGTTCGAGCAGGAGGTCGCCGGCGAGGTGCGCGGCTACCATAAGCCGATCATGATCGCCGGTGGCATCGGCAGCATCGACGCCGGGCTCACGCACAAGAAGCCGCTCGCCGCCGGCGCGCTGCTCGTCCAGCTCGGCGGGCCCGGCATGCTGATCGGCCTCGGGGGCGGCGCGGCGTCGTCGATGGCGACCGGTGCCAACACCGCGGACCTCGACTACGACTCGGTGCAGCGCGGCAACGCGGAGATCGAGCGACGCGCACAGGAAGTGATCGATCGCTGCTGGCAACTCGGCGCCGACAATCCGATCCTCTCGATCCACGACGTAGGTGCCGGGGGGCTGTCGAACGCGCTGCCCGAGCTCGTCCACGGCGGCGGGGTGGGCGGGACGTTCGAGCTGCGCGACGTGCCGTCGGAGGAGCCCGGCATGGCGCCGCGGGAGATCTGGTGCAACGAGGCCCAGGAGCGCTACGTGCTGGCGCTGGCGCCGGCGTCGCTGCCGCACTTCGCGGCGATCTGCGCTCGCGAGCGCTGCCCGTTCGCGGTGGTCGGCACCGCCAACGACGCGGGGCGACTCGTGGTCACCGACGCGCACTTCGGTGATACGCCGGTCGACGTCCCGCTCGAGGTGATCCTGGGCAAGGCGCCGAAGATGACGCGCGACGTTCGTCGCCTGGCGCGCGCGCTGCCGCCATTGTCACTCGACGGCATCGACGTGCGCGACGCGCTGTACCGCGTGCTGCAGTTGCCGGCGGTGGCCGACAAGACGTTCCTCGTCACCATCGGCGATCGCACCGTCGGCGGCCTGTGCGCGCGCGATCCGATGGTCGGGCCGTGGCAGGTTCCGGTGGCCGACGTGGCGGTCACCCTGCGCGACTTCGAGGGCCACGCCGGGGAGGCGATGGCAATGGGCGAGCGCTCGCCACTGGCGCTCATCGACGCACCGGCTTCGGGCCGCATGGCGGTGGCCGAGGCGGTCACCAACCTCGCGGCAGCCGACGTGCCGGCGATCGACGCCATCAAGCTGTCGGCGAACTGGATGGCGAGCGCGGGCCATCCCGGAGAGGATGCCGCGCTGTACGACACGGTGCGCAGCGTGGCGCTCGATACCTGCATCGCCCTCGGCATCGCGATTCCCGTGGGCAAGGATTCGCTGTCCATGCGCACCACCTGGCGCGATGCGACCGGCGATCGTGCGGTCACCGCACCCGTTTCGCTCGTCGTGTCGGCCTTTGCCCCAGTGCGCGATGTCCGCCGTACGCTCACCCCGTTGCTGCCGCGTGAAGCGGGCGAGATCACCCTCGTGCACCTCGACGTCGCCGCCGGGCGCCGGCGTCTCGGCGGCTCCGCATTGGCGCAGGTGCATGGCCAACTCGGCAACGACGTTCCCGACCTCGACGACCCGCGGCGGCTCGCCGCTTTCTTCGCGCTGGTCGGCACGCTGCGCACCGACGGCACGCTCGTCGCGTACCACGACGTCGCCGACGGTGGGCTCGTGGTCACGCTGCTCGAGATGGCCTTCGCCTCGCGCTGCGGACTCGACATCGCGCTGCCGACGGGTGTGTCGGCGCTCCCGGCCCTCTTCGCCGAGGAACTGGGCGCGGTGGTCGCCGTATCGGCGGCGCATGTCGCTCCCGTGCTCGACGCTGCGCGAGCGGCCGGGATCGCGGCGGTGCGCCTCGGCACGCCGACCGCGGGCGAGCGCATTCGCGTCGTGCTGGCGGGACAGACGCTCCTCGACGAATCGCGCGTCGACCTCCATCGCGCCTGGTCGGCCACCACCCACGCGCTGCAGCGCCTGCGTGACCAGCCGGCCGCCGCCGACGACGAGTACGCACGGCTCGGCGATACCGCCGATCCCGGCCTGACGCCGCGATTGACCTTCGACCCCGCCGACGACATCGCGGCGCCGTACGTCGCGCGCGGCGTGCGGCCCAAGGTGGCGATCCTGCGCGAGCAGGGGGTCAACGGTCAGGTCGAGATGGCGGCCGCCTTCGATCGCGCGGGCTTCGATGCGTACGACGTGCACATGACCGATCTCGCGCAGCGCCGACATTCACTGGCGCAGTTCGCCGGGATCGTCGGCTGCGGCGGATTTTCGTACGGCGACGTGCTGGGCGCCGGCGAAGGCTGGGCGAAGACGATTCGCTTCAATCCGGTGCTGCGCGACGGTTTCGCCGCTTTCTTCGCGCGCGACGACGTCTTCGCGCTCGGCGTGTGCAACGGTTGTCAGATGCTGGCGAGCCTGCGTGACCTGATCCCGGGCGCCGCGCACTGGCCGCGCTTCGTCCGCAATCAGTCCGAGCAGTTCGAGGCGCGTCTCGTGCAGGTCGAGGTCACCGACTCGCCGTCGCTCTTCTTCGCCGGCATGGCCGGCAGCGTGATCCCGGTCGCGACCGCGCACGGCGAAGGCTACGCCGAGTTCCGCGATGCCCAATCGCTCGCCGCGGCGCGCCCGCTCGTCGCGCTGCGTTACGTCGACTCGCGCGGGGCGCCCACGACGCGCTATCCGCACAACGTCAACGGCTCGCCGGAGGGGATCACCGGCCTCACCACGGCGGACGGCCGGTTCACGATCCTGATGCCGCACCCCGAGCGCGTGTGGCGCACTGCGCAGATGTCGTGGCACCCGGCCGACTGGCCGGAGGCCTCGCCGTGGCTGCGCATGTTCCGCAATGCGCGCGCCTGGGTGGATTGATGTACCACCCCCACGCGCGCTGCCCCCGGAAGGGGCGCAGTCAGCGGCTTGGGGCGGCCGGGCGCCGCTGACGAAAGGCTTCACAAATAGACGCCGAGACGCGGAGAAAAGGCATTCTTTCTCAGTGTCTCTGCGCCTCCTGTGATCCGCACCTGGAGCCTGAGAAATGAAGAAATCCCCCACGCGCGCCGCCCCCGGAAGGGGCGCACTCACCGTGTACGAGATCGACGGGATCGTCCCCGTCGTCGACCCCAGCGCTTTCGTGCACCCTTCGGCGGTGCTCGTCGGCGACGTGCTGGTGGGGCCCGGCGTGTACATCGGGCCGTGTGCGGCGCTGCGTGGTGATTTCGGTCGCCTCGAGGTACGCGCGGGCGCCAACGTCCAGGATTGCTGTGTCATGCACGGCTTTCCCGGCACCGATACGATCGTCGAGGAGGAAGGCCACATCGGCCACGGCGCGGTGTTGCACGGCTGCCTCGTGCAGCGCAATGCGCTGGTCGGCATGAATGCCGTGATCAACGACAACGCGGTGATCGGTGAATCGGCGATCGTGGCGGCAATGGCCTTCGTCAAGGCCGGGTTCGTGGCGCCGGCACGCACGCTGGTGGCCGGCGTGCCCGGCCGGATCGTGCGCACGCTGACCGAGCAGGAGCTCGCCTGGAAGGTCGCGGGAACGCAAAGTTACCAGGAGCTCACCCGGCGCAGCCGGGCGACGATGCGCGCGGTGGCGCCGCTGTCGTCGGCGCCGGCGGACCGCAAACGCATCCCGATTCCGGATCTCGCGCCGCTGTCGACGCTCAAGGCGGCGCGCAAGTGAGCGCGGTGGGGCAACGATTCGCGCGATGCACCGCCCGGTGAGGCGCGCACCAAGACGCTAGAATCCCGCGGCCTGCCCGTCGCGCCGCGGGTCCGATCCCGCGACGTAGCTGTCGCCGTCGCGCACGATGAATTGCCCGGCGCCGAAATCCATGTACGAGTCGTGGTGCGCCTGGATCGCATGGCCCATCGCGGCCAGGCCCTCGCGGAGCGCCGGAGTGGCCGAGGCTTCGATATCGACGGCGCCGCGGGCGGTGAGCTTCCAGCGCGGCGCATCGAGCGCCGCCTGCGGATTCATGTGGTAATCGAGGAGGCGCACGAGCGTTTGCACGTGTCCCGGCGGCTGGATCGGTCCACCCATGACGCCAAAGGCGGCGAAGGGAGCGCCGTCGCGGGTGAGGAAGCCCGGGATGATCGTGTGGTATGGCCGCTTCCCGCCGCCCACTTCGTTCGGGTGTCCGGCCGCGAGGTTGAATCCGGCACCGCGGTTTTGCAGGCTGATGCCGGTGCCCGGCACGACCACGCCCGAGCCGAAGCCCATGTAGTTCGACTGGATGAGCGATACCAGCATGCCGCGCTCGTCGCCAGCGCACAGGTACACGGTGCCGCCGCGCGGCGGCGCACCCGGCCCGAAGTCGCGTGCGCGTGCGGGGTCGATGAGCCGGGCGCGCGCGGCGAGATAATCGCGGTCGAGCAGCGCCGCCGGGGTGACGTCCATGCCGCGCGGATCGCCGACGTAGCGGTACGCATCGGCGAAGGCGAGCTTCATCGCCTCGATCATGAGGTGTTGCGTGGCCGGGCTGTCGACCGCCGCAGGTGAGAGGTCGAACCGTTCGAGGATGCCGAGCGCGCTCAGTGCCGCGATGCCCTGGCCGTTGGGCGGGATCTCGTGCACCGTCACGCCGCGGTAGGTGAGCGCGAGCGGCGTCACCCAATCGACCGCGTGCGTGGCGAAATCGTCGGCGGTGTGGGCACCGCCGGCGCCGCGGGAGTGACGCACCATCGCCGCGGCGAGCTCGCCCCGATAAAACGCTTCGCCGTCGGTGCGGGCGATCGCTTCGAGCGTGCGCGCGAGATCGGTGCTGACGAATCGCTCTCCGGGTCGCGGGGGACGGCCCCACGGCAAGAAGTGCTCGAACCAGCCCAGGTCACGGGGCATGTGCGGCACCGCGAGACGCCATTTCTCGGCGACCACGGGGGACACGGCAAAGCCCTCGCGCGCATGGCGGATGGCGGGCGCGAAGAGATCGGCGAAGGGCAGCTTCCCGTAGCGTTGCGACAAGGCGCGCCAGCCGGATACCGCACCGGGGATCGTGACCGTCTCCCAGCCGCGCTCCGGCAGCGCCTGCCGTCCGGCGTAGCGGCCCGGGTTCCACGCGGCGGGCGCGCGCCCGGAGGCATTCAGGCCGACGACTTCGCTGCCGGTCCACAGGATCGCGAAGAGGTCGGACCCCACGCCGTTGCTGCACGGCTCGACCACGGTGAGCGTGATCGCGGTGGCGAGCGCGGCGTCGACCGCGTTGCCGCCCCGCGCGAGCATCGCCATCCCGGCCTGGGTGGCGAGCGGCTGCGACGTGGCTACGACGTTGCGTGCGAAGATCGGCTGCCGTCGCGCGGCGTACGGCAGCGACCAATCGAAGGCGAGCGGAGCGGGAGCGGGATCGTCGGGCATGGCGCCCGTTAGTCTAGCGCACTCGGGTCCGGCTATTCGTGGAACGCCTCGTCGCGCTTCTTGCGGATCGACGGCGCCACGATGATGAGGATCAACGCGATCGACATCGCGAGCATCACCGCCGAGATCGGGCGGGTGAAGAAGACCGTGGCGTCGCCGCGTGAGAGCAAGAGCGCCCGGCGCAGGTTCTCTTCCATCATCGGCCCGAGGATGAAGCCCAGCAGCAGCGGCGCCGGCTCGCACTCGAGCTTCACGAAGAGCCAGCCCAGGATGCCGAAGATGGCGGTGAGGAAGACGTCGAACACGTTGTTGTTGATGCTGTACACGCCGATGCAGCAGAAGAGGAGGATCGCCGGGTAGAGCAGGCGGTACGGCACCTGCAGGAGCTTCACCCAGATACCGATCAGCGGCAGGTTGAGCACGATGAGCATCAGGTTGCCGATCCACATCGAGGCGATGAGACCCCAGAAGAGCTGCGGATTCGACGTCATCACCTGCGGGCCCGGCTGGATCGAGTGGATCGTCATCGCGCCGACCATGAGCGCCATCACCGCGTTGGGCGGGATGCCCAGGGTCAGCATCGGGATGAACGACGCCTGCGCTCCGGCGTTGTTCGCGCTCTCCGGCCCGGCGACTCCCTCGATCGCACCCTTGCCGAAGCGCGAGGGATCCTTGGCGAGCTTTTTCTCGACCGTGTAGGAGGCGAACGCCGACAGGAGCGCCCCGCCCCCCGGCAGGATGCCCAGCACCGAACCCAGGCCGGTTCCGCGCAGGATCGCCGGCAGCGCCTGCTTGAACTCGTCCCATTTCAGCATCAGGTTCGACACGCCCTTGGTGAAGACCTCACGCTTCTCGCGGTGCTCGAGGTTGATGATGATTTCGGCGAAGCCGAAGAGGCCCATGGCGACGGTGACGAAGCCGATGCCGTCGGACAGTTCCGCGATCCCGAACGAGTAGCGCTGCAGGCCCGAATTGACGTCGGTGCCGACGATGCCGAGGAGGAGCCCCAGCACGATCATGCCGATCGCCTTGACGAGCGAGCCGCTGGCGAGCACGACCGCGGCGATGAGGCCGAGGACCATGAGCGAGAAGTACTCGGCCGGGCCGAACTTGAGCGCGACGTCGGCGAGCGGCGGCGCGAAGGCGGCGATCAGCATCGTCGCGAACGTGCCCGCGATGAACGAGCCGATCGCCGCGACCGCGAGCGCCTTGCCGGCGCGTCCCTGTCGCGCCATCTGGTAACCATCGAGGCAGGTGACCACCGCCGACGATTCACCGGGGAGGTTGACGAGGATCGCGGTAGTCGAACCACCGTACTGCGCGCCGTAGTAGATGCCGGCGAGCATGATGAGCGCGGATACCGGCGGCAGCGCGTAGGTGATCGGCAACAGCATGGCGATCGTCGGCACCGGCCCGATCCCGGGCAGCACGCCGATCAGCGTACCGAGGAGCGCGCCAATGAAGGCATAGAGGACGTTTTGCAGCGTGATCGCGACGCTGAACCCGAGAGCGAGATTGGAGAGGAGTTCCATGTCCGTCTCCTACGCCACGAACCACGGCCAGGTCGGGAGCTGCAGGTTCAGGCCCCAGACGAACGCCATGATGGTGAAGGCGGCCAGCGCGATCGACGCGATGATCGCTTCCTTCCAGCGGAACTCGTCGCTGGCGGTGCTCGATACGATGACGAGGAGGATCGTCGCGACGATGAGCCCGAGCTTGGGTGCGGCGAGGCCGAAGAGCACGGTCGCGCCGATGATGATCGCGACCGGCTTGAACGTCGGGAAGCTCAGCGGCTCGCCGCGCAGGCGCAGTGCGCGCAGGGCGAGAATCAATCCGAGTCCGATGAGGATGATGCCGAGTGCGCGGGGGAAATAGCCAGGCCCCATGCGCCCGGCGGAGCCGACGGGATAGTTGTAGGCGATACCGATCGCGGCTGCGCCAAAGGCGATGTAGAGGATCCCTGCCCAGAAATCCTTGGGGTTCTTGACGAACTGCATCCAACTCCTCCATGCGGCTCGGGTCCGCGGATGCGAACCGCGGCTCGATTCGTTGTCGACATCGATACTGAGACTCACCCCGGACGGGGCGAGCGAACCGGGAGGCTATGTCGTTATGAGGGCGATGTCCAGTGGGAAATGAGGGATTACCTCCAGATTGAAACCATGGCTAGGGTTTGCACGGTATTCATCGTCACGGCGGCGCGACCAGCAAAAAGGGGCAAGCCGCTGTCGCGACCTGCCCCTTGGCGGGAGCGAGACGGCGCTTACACGCCGGCTTTGGCGCGCAGCTCCTTGAAGTACTTGTCGAGATACGCCGCTTGCGCGCGCTGCGCGAGTTGCGGCTTCACTTCGTCGAACGGCGGCACTTTCGCATCGCGGATATCCTCGACCAGAATCACGTGATAGCCGAACTGCGTTTGCACCGGCTGCGCCGTGAACTTGCCCTTGGGAGTCGCCACCATCGCGTCGCTGAACGGCTTGACGAAGCCGCCCGGCGCGTTCCAGTCGAGATCACCGCCGCGGTCCTTGCTGCCGGGGTCCTTCGAGCGCGCCTTGGCGAGCTCGTCGAACTTCGCGCCCTTCTGCAACTGCGCGATGATGTCCTTCGCCTCGTCTTCCTTGTCGACGAGGATGTGCTTGACCTTGTACTCCTTGTCGCCCATCTGCGCCTTGATGGCGTCATACTCCTTGCGCAGCTCGCTCTCCGGAATCGGATTCTTCTTCAGCCAGTCGGTCACGTAGGCACGCACGAGGACGGTCTGGCCGGCGAGATCCATCTGGTTCTTGACGTCGGCGTTCTTGTCGAGGCTCGCCTTCTTCGCTTCGCGCACGAGCAGTTCGCGGGTGTTGAGCTCCTCGCGGATCGCGTTGCGCAACTCCGGCGTATCGGGCGCGCCCTGGGCAAGACGTTCCTTCAGCATGAAGTCGAACTGCGCCTGCGGATAGAGCGCCTTGCCGGCCGGTGCCGCGGCGGGCGCCGCTGCCGGAGTGCTGGCAGCGGGCGCGGCCGCCGGCGCGGCGGCCTTCGGCGCGGCAGGCTGCGCCTGCACGGTACCGGCAACGGCGAGCGCAGCCAGCAGGGCAAGGGCGGATCGGGTTCGGGTCATTGCGTTGCGTCCTTTCGTCAGGAGGGAAATTCGTCCGGTGCGTAGGCGCGAATCGCGAGCGCGTGGACGGGATGGGGTATGAGGTCGCCGACCCGGTCGAGGACCGTGCGGTGACGAGCGACCCGGGTCAGGCCGGCGAACTGCTCGGACACGATGAGCAGCGAAAAGTGCCCGCCGCCGCGCGCGGCACCGGCGTGACCGACATGCTCGGCGCTGTCGTCCGCGAGGTCGAGTACGGTGGGGGCCAGCGTCGAAAGTCGCTCGCGCAGGAGAAGGGCCACCGCCGTGGCCTGTGCAGCGGACGTCATGACTGCTTGCCGGGCTCGGTCAGGTGTCGCGCGAGGAACAGGCCCTGCACGACGGCGAAGACGAGGAACAGGCCGATGCCGCCCCACACCTTGAAATTCACCCATGTTTCGGTCGGGAAGTGGAAGGCCACGTACCAGTTGAGGGCGCCCATCGCCGCGAAGAACGTCGCCCACGACCAGGTCACGCGCGCCCACACCGCCGGCGGCAGCGTCAGATCGCGCAGTACGTAGGCGAGCAGGTCCTTGCGGAAGAACAGGCGCCCGCCGACGAGCACCGCGCAGAACGCGCCGTAGAGCACGGTCGGCTTCCATTTGATGAAGACCTCGTCCTGCAGGGCCAGCGTGGCGCCGCCGAAGACCGCGATGATCGCGAACGACAGCCAGTGGACGACCGAGACCTTGCCGCGGCGCCACCAGAACCACGCGATCTGCGCGACCGACGCCATGATCGCCACCGCGGTGGCGACCATGATTCCCTGCCACTTGAACGCAAGGAAGAAGAGGATGAGCGGAAAGTAATCCGCGACGATCTGCATGGATGGACACGGCGGGTGACAGCATCGCTGCCTCCGCTTAAGGGCGTCTTACGCCGCCGCCGACCGGGACCGGATCCGCAGCGGCGCACCGCTTCCGGCTGCCGGAACCCTACGCCGGGTCGTCGGACGAACCCGCAACTATACCATGGCTGGCGGCGATCCCGGTAAACGCCCGTGCGGGTCGCGGCGCAGCAACGGTGCCGGGACGAGACGCGCGAGGTGGGCCCAGTCGAACGCCGGCCCGGGGTCGGTCTTGCGTCCCGGCGCCACGTCGCTGTGCCCGACCGCGGCGGCGAGCGGGTAGCGCTTGCGAAGCGCGCGCAGGAGTGCCGCGAGACGTTCGTATTGGACGTCCTCGTACGCGACGGTATCGGCCCCCTCGACCTCGATTCCGATCGAGTAGTCGTTGCAGCGGGCGCGTCCCTGCCACGCCGAAACGCCGGCGTGCCAGGCGCGTGCGTTGCAGGCGACGAACTGGACCAGCGTCCCGTCGCGATGCACGAGGAAGTGCGCGGATACGCGCAGGTTCGCGAGCGACGCGTAGGATGGGTGCGCAGCCGTGTCCAGCGCATTGGTGAAGAGCCGCGTCACGGCGTCGCCGCCGAAGCGCCCAGGCGGCAGCGAGATGCCGTGGATCACCACCAGCGTGACCGCCTCGCCGCGGGGGCGGGCGTCGCAATTGGGCGAGGCGACCTGCCGCACGCCGCACGCCTGGCCGGCGGCGTCGATGTGCAGCCCCTCCGGGTACGAAAACGGCGCTCGCCGTCGCGATCCGCGGCTGGCGCGTCGCACTTACTTGATCCCCAGGCGTTCCATCCGGTAGCGCATGGCGCGGAAGGTGATGCCGAGGAGCTTTGCCGCGGCCGTGCGATTGAAGCGCGTCTTTTCCAGGGCCTCGTTGATGGCTGCCCGTTCGACGCGATCGAGGTAGTCCTGCAGCGGCCACTTCTCGCCCACCGGGGCGTTGCCCTCGGCCTCGTCACGGATCGGATTGAGGTGCAGGTCCTCGGCGGTGATGCGCTGCGGATCGGCGGCGAGCGAGAGCCCCCGCTCCAGAATGTTCTCGAGTTCGCGCACGTTGCCCGGAAACGGATACTGCTCGAGCGCGGCGACGGCCTCGGGCTCGAGGCTCGCGTTGCCGTTGCGATTCAGCTTGGCGAGGATCGCGTTGGCGACCGACGGGATGTCCTCGCGCATTTCGCGCAGGCTGGGCATCGGCAATTCGATGACGTGCAGCCGGTAGAAGAGATCCTGTCGAAAATGACCCGAATCGACCAGCGGCGCAAGCTTCTTGTGCGTCGCGCTGATGAGGCGCACGTCGACCGGCTCCTCCTGCGTCGCGCCGACCTTGCGCACCTTCTTCTCCTGGATGGCGCGCAGCAGCTTGACCTGCATCGGCAGCGGCAAGTCGGCAACTTCGTCCAGGAAGAGCGTGCCCCCGCTTGCCGCCTGGAAGAAGCCGTCGCGATCGGCCTCCGCGCCCGTGAAGGCGCCCTTGCGGTAGCCGAAGAACTCGCTCTCCATCAGGTTCTCGGGGATCGCGCCGCAGTTGACCGCCACGAACGGCTGCTCGGCACGTGGGCCGAGGCGATGGATGGTCCGTGCCGCGAGTTCTTTGCCGCTGCCCGACTCGCCGCTGACGAAGACCGGCGCCTGACTCTTGGCGAGGCGATCGATGAGCAGGCGCACCTGCTGCATCGCCGGCGAATCGCCGAGGAGCTGGTAGCCATCCGCCGGCCGCGCCTTCTCGGGAACCTTCAGCGCCTGCTTGACGAGCGCGCGCAGTTGTTCGAGGGCGACCGGCTTGGCGAGGTAGTCGAAGGCCCCAGCCTTCAGTGCGGCCACGGCGTTCTCGGCGCTGCCGAAGGCGGTGATCACCGCGACCGGCACGTCGAGGCCCTTCTGGTTGATGTGCTCGACGACGCGCAGGCCCTCGCCGTCGGGCAGGCGCATGTCGGTGAGGCACAGGTCGAACGGCTCCCGGTCGAGGAGCGCGATCGCATCGGCCACATTCTCGGCGCGCGACGTGTCGAGGCCCATCCGCGACAGCGTGAGTTCGAGGAGTTCGAGGAGGTCGGGCTCGTCGTCGATGACGAGCACTTTTGGCTGGCCGCGGATCCTTCTGGTCACGATGCTCCCCTCCCCGTGAGTGTGCGTGCGTTCACGCGCGCGTCAAGCCCCGCGTCCCGGAGGCGACGCGCGCTTGATCGTGATGCGGAACTGGGCGCCGGGCGAGCGCGGCAAGAGCTCGAGCGTCGCGCCGTTGGCGTCAGCGAGTTCGCGCGCGATGTACAGCCCGAGGCCGGTACCCCCGGGTCGCGTCGTGAAGAACGGCTCGAAGATCTGTGGACGCAGTTCCGCGGGAATGCCCGGCCCGTCGTCGGTGAGCTCGCAGATTACCGCATCGCCCATGTAGCCCGCGCGCGCGACGACGCGGATGCTGCCTTCCTTCTTCTGGCCGTGCTGCCAGGCGTTGCGCACCAGGTTCCACAGGATCTGGCTCAGGTGTCCGCGATCGAAGATGATGAGGAGCTCCTCCGGAATCTCGCGGACGACGCTGCGCGGCGGCATGTTCTCGGCCTGCACGATCTCGTCGACGATGCCGCGCACGAAATCGGCGAAGGCGATCGTCTCCGGCTGCTGGCGGTCGCGCCGGTTGAGCTGGAGCACCTCGCCGACGATGCGATCGATGCGCTTCGCATTGTTGCGGATCATGGTGAGCAGGCGCGTACCCTCGGGGGCGACGGCGCCGTCCTCTTCCAGCAGCTGGGCCGCCTGGTTGATCGCCGACAGCGGATTGCGCACCTCGTGCGCGATCGATGCGGTGAGCCGTCCCATCGCCGCGAGCTTCATCTGCTGTGCCTCGGCCTGCGCGCGCCCCAGATCCTCGAGGTAGATGAGCGTGCCGCCGTTGAGGCCGGTGCCGATGCGCACCAGCCGGACCCGCAACAGGCGCTGCGTGGCATCGACCTTGAACGGCGGCAGCGGCTCGGTGAAGTCTTCCTGCCAGCGCCGCCAGTAGTCGTGGAGCGTGCCCGAGAACTCGGCAAGGCGCATGCCGCCGCGCATGCGGCCGAAACCGCCGAGGAGCCGCGTGACCTGCGCGTTGTGCCCGCGCATCACGCCGTTCAGGTCGACGACGAGGACACCGTCCTGCATGTCCTGGATGATGAGCCGGTTGACCTGCTCCAGGTTGGCGACGTCGATCCCGCGCTGTGCGGCGAGATCCTCCGACTGCTTGGTGTAGCGGCCGAGCGCCACCGCGATGCCGACGGTGGCGAAGTAGCCGAAGCCGATGATGCCGGTCTGGAACACCTGCGCAGCGCCGACCATTCCCAGGATCGCGCGATAGGCATCGAGCCCCAGGAGGCAGATGGCGGCGAAGGCGGCGTGGAAGAATGCCGTTCGGGTGCGCAGGATCCAGCCCGCGGCGGCGAGTTGCGGGAAGAGGAGGATCGGCAACGGCGCACCGAAGGTGCCGCCGGCGAAGACGACGAGCGAGAGGAAGAAGACGTCGCCGACGAGGAGCGAGAAGAGGATCGTCGGCAGCGGCAGCGGCAGCCGATCCTGCTGTACCCACCAGAACGACGACAGCCCGAACAGGAAGTACAGTCCGGTGCCGGTGATGAACGCATTGGGATTGCCGATGCTGAGCGTGCGCGGATCGAGCAGCAGTGCGGCGCCGAGGAGGGTCACCGCGCAGACCGCCCGGTACAGGCCGACGATCCACAGGATGCGGCGTCCGGAGTCGCCCATCGGCGTCGGCGGCGGGGGCGCGAGTGGCGTCATCGACGGGTGGAGCTCGGGCGGGACGGTCGACATCGGCGTGCCCCGTTACGGTGGGCGCGCGCCGCCCACGACGCAGCGTGGATCGGCGCAGCGGTAGCCATCGCCGTCGGCGCTCGCCTCGGCGCGCGGCACGAAGACGCCGCAGTGCCGGCAGCGGACCATCGCTTCGACCGCCTTCGGCGCGGCACGCTCGCGCTGCCGCCGCGCGCGCAGCTTGGCGACGTTGACGAGGCGCAGTGCGAGCAGCGCGACGAAGCCCACCACGATCCAGAGGACGATCTTGCCCATGGCGTGGCCGGTCTCCTACAGCACCTTGCCGGGGTTCATGCGGTGGTGAGGATCGAGCGTGCGCTTGACGGCGCGCATCAGCGCAATCTCGACCTCGCTCTTGTAGCGGACGAGCTCGTCGCGTTTGAGCTGGCCGATCCCGTGCTCCGCGCTGAAACTGCCACCGTGCGCGGCGACGAGGTCGTTGACGATGCGCATCGCCACCGGCGCCTGGGCCATGAAGCGCTCTGCCGGCACGTCCTCGGGTCCCGAGATGTTGTAGTGCAGGTTGCCGTCACCCAGGTGTCCGAAGACGACCAGTCGAGCGCCCGGCAGCGCCGCGATGAGCGCCGCTTCGCAGGCCGCGAGGAAGTGCGTCATCCGCGATACCGGCAACGAGATGTCGTTCTTGACGTTGGGGCCGGCGCGGCGCTGCGCCTCGCTGATGTTCTCGCGCAGCGCCCAGAGCTCCCGCGCTTGCCCGAGCGACTGCGCCACGGTCGCATCGAGCGCGTCACCCGCTCCGATCGCGCCGCCCAGCGCCGCTTCCACGAGCGCCGGCAGCGGGGCGTCGGCGGTCGCATCGTCGGCCTGGACGAGGACGTACCACGGCGCCGCGGCCGGTGGCGGCGGCGCTCCGGGGTGGTAGCGCCGCGACAGATCGAGTGCGAGCGCACCCATGAGTTCGAAGCCGACCAGGCGGTCGCCGAGCGCCGCCTGCAAGCGCCCCAGCAAGGCGATTGCCGCGGCGGCGCTCGGCACCGCGACCAGCGCGGTGACCTGCGTGCGCGGCGCGGGAAAGAGCTTCATGACCGCCGCGGTCACGATGCCGAGCGTGCCTTCGGCACCGATGAAGAGCTGCTTCAGGTCGTAGCCGGTGTTGTCCTTGCGCAGTCCGCGCAGCGCCGGGAAAACGCTCCCGTCGGCGAGCACCGCTTCGAGCCCGAGCGTGAGGTCACGCGTGTTGCCGTAGCGCAGCACCGCGGTCCCGCCGGCGTTGGTCGAGACGTTGCCGCCCAGCGTGCAGCTTCCCTCGGAGGCGAGCGACAGCGGGAACAGCAGGCCCGCGGCGGCGGCGGCGGCTTGCACCCCGGCAAGCGGGACTCCGGCTTCGGCGGTGATCGTCATGTTGTCGGGGTCGACGTCGCGCACGCGGTTCATCCGCGTGAGACACACGACGACCGCCGCGCCGGTGGCCGCGGGCACCGAACCCCCGCACAGGCCGGTATTCCCGCCCTGCGGCACGATGCCGACGTCGGCTTCGGCACAGGCGCGAACGACTTCCGAAACCTCCGCCGTGCTCTGCGGCAGCGCGACCGCCACGGCGCTGCCACGATAGCGTCCACGCCAATCGGTGAGGAAGGGCGCCATCGCCGACGGCGCCGTGACGACGTGCGCTGCACCGACCGCGCGGGTCAGGCGCGCGAGGAGTGTTGCGCCAGGTTCCGGCATAGGCGACGATAGTAGCAAACCGGCGTCCTGCGTTCAGGCGCGCCGTGGCGACGAGGAGGGGTAAGCGATGGTGCATGGAGCCAAGGGAGCCAAACCAGCCGAGGACAAGCCCGCCCAGTCGTACCCGTTCTCGCCGCAGGAGGCGTTGGAGTTCATGCAGCGGATGTGGAATCCGCTCGGGCTCGCCATGCCCGGTTTTCAGCCGGCTGCCGCCGGCGGAGCAGCGACAGCCGGCGCCGGCGCTGCGGCTCCCGGCGCCGTGCCCGGCATGCCGTTTCCCAATCCCGCCACGATGTTTCCGGTGCTCGACCCCGTCGAGCTCGAGCGCAAGATCGCCGAACTGCGCGTGGTGGAGAACTGGCTCACCATGAGCCTGTCGATGATGCAGATGAGCATCAAGACGCTCGAGCTGCAGAAGGCCTCGCTCGAGGCGATGCGCGCGGGAAGCACCCCGCGCTGACGGCACCGCCCGCCGCGGATCCCGATCACACGAGGAGAATCGCTCACGATGAAGCTCACCACGACTGCCTTCGCCGATCACGGCGTCATTCCCGGCGAGTTCGCCTTCGCGGTCATCGATCCCGCGACGCACGTCCGGCTGTCGACCAATCGCAATCCCGATTTCGCCTGGGATGCGCCGCCCGCGGGGACGCGTTCGTTCGCGCTCGTCTGCCACGATCCGGACGTGCCGTCGAGCGGGGAGAACGTCAACCAGGAAGGGCGCGTGGTCGAGGCGGCGCTGTCGCGGGTGACGTTCTTCCATTGGGCCCTCGTCGATCTGCCGCCGTCCACCCGCGCCGTCACGCGTGGCGCGCATTCGGAGGGCGTGACCGCACGCGGCAAGCCAGGGCCCCGCGCGCCGCACGAGGGGCGGCACGGCATCAACGACTACACCGCGTGGTTCGCCGGCGACGCCGACATGGGTGGCGACTACTACGGCTACGACGGCCCCTGCCCGCCGTGGAACGACGCGTTGCCGCATCGCTACGTGTTCACGCTCTACGCGCTCGACGTCCCCACGCTCCCGCTCGGCGACCGCTTCACCGGCGCCGAGGCGCTGGCGGCGATGCAGGGGCACATCCTGGCGCAGGCCTCGGTCACCGGCCGCTACACGCTCAATCCGGCGCTGCGGCTGTAGGGCAGCGTGCCGCTGCCCCCGGCGCGCCGAGCCACGCGGTACGGCGCGCCACCGCCGCCGCGTCGGCGTCGGGGTCGATCGCGAGCCAGCAGGTATCGGCGGGCGGCGCATCGAGCGCGACCTCGAAGGTCATGAGCTCGTCGCGGCGGAAGGCAGCGACGGTGATCGTCTCGCCGGGCGCGCACCGGGCGAGGAGGGTGGCAATCCGCTCGGAGGTCGCCTTGAGGCCGGCGACCGCCACCAGCACGTCGTTGGCCGACAGCCCGGCGCGAGCGGCTGCGCCGGTACGCACGACGGCCGCGAGCTTCTGGTCGGCGCCTACGCGGGCGCCCAGGGAACTGCGCGGCAACGAGCCGCTCGCCGGCTTGCCGCCGCGATCCTGCGCTCCGCTGGCCGGGCGCAGCGCGAGCGTAACGCCCAACGACGCAAGGAGTTCGGCGAGAGGCGGGTCGTCGGTGCCGTCGACGTAGCGGCTGAAGAAGTCGGACAGATCGCGCCCGGCAAGCTCACTGGCGAGTCTCGCGATCGCATCCTCGGGGACGCCGACCCCCGGGCGGCCGCAGCGCGCCCACAGCGCGCGCATCAGGTCGTCGAGCGACGCGCGGCCGGTCGCGCGCAGCGTCAGGTCGAGCGCCAACCCCACGAGCGAGCCCTTGGCGTAGTAGCTCACCACGGCATTGGGCGCGTTCTCGTCCTGCCGGTAGTACTTGATCCACGCATCGAAGCTCGATTCGGCGACGCTTTGCACGGTGCGACCCGGACCGCGCAGCACGCTGGTGATCGTGCGGCCGACCAGTTCGAGGTAGCGCTCGGGCGGAATCACGCCGCTGCGCACCAGGGCAAGATCGTCGTAATACGAGGTGAAACCCTCGAACGCCCAGAGCTGGCGCGTGTACGCCTCGCGGGCGAGGTCGTAGGGGAGGAAGGCCGCCGGCTTGATCCGCTTCACGTTCCACGCGTGGAAGTACTCGTGGCTGGCGAGGCCGAGGAAGCCGAGGTAATCGTCGTCGATCTCCGGGTCCCCCGCGCGCGGGAGCTGATCGCGGCGACATAGCAGGCTCGTACTCGACCGATGCTCGAGTCCGCCGTAGCCCTCGCCGACGGCGGTCACCTGGAACAGGTAGCGCTCGAAGGGGGCTTCGCCGAAGAGATCGATCTGCCACTGGCAGACGCGGGCGAGATCGTGGCCGACGCGGGTGAGATCGGCCGTGTGCCGGCCGGTGAGCGCGATCTCGTGGGGCACGCCGCCCGCGGTGAACTGCGCGAGCGCGAAGTCGCCCACTTCGACCGGATGGTCGATGAGTTCGTCGTAGCTGGTGGCGCCGTAGCGCCCGAAGCCGTACGCCGGCGCATCGACGCGGGTGAGCGTCGTCGCCACTCGCCACGTGCCGGCAGCCGCGTTGGTTGGCGCGACGAGATCGACGGTGCAGGGGAGGTCGGCGCGACCCTGCGGGCAGAGAAACACGGCGGCGCCGTTGAAGTAGGCGCGCGTGCCGTCCAGGTATGCCGCGCGCACCGACAGGTCGTACGCGTAGACCTGCGCGGTGACGGTCAGCGGGCCGGTGGCCGGTGCCGCCTTCCAGCGGTCCTTGGCGGTCTTGCGGATGGCCAGCGGACCCTTCGCATCGCGGGCGACGATGGTCACGAAGTGACGCGCGAATTCACGGATGAGATAGCTGCCCGGCACCCAGGTCGGCAGGACGAAGATCTGCCCCGCGGCGTCGGGATCGTCGACGGTGACGCTCACCTCGAAAAGATGCGCGGGAGC
Organism: Burkholderiales bacterium; assembly: GCA_020852555.1. Classification (GTDB taxonomy): domain Bacteria; phylum Pseudomonadota; class Gammaproteobacteria; order Burkholderiales; family Casimicrobiaceae; genus VBCG01. The sequence continues at coordinate 24,441 of JADZAQ010000180.1, read as the reverse complement.
ATCGAGCGCGGCGATGCGGTAACGGACGGGCGTAGGGGTGGCCAAGCGAGACCTCACGAAGGGAGTGGCGCCCCGAACACGAATCGAACGTGTGACCTGCCCCTTAGGAGGGGGCTGCTCTATCCACTGAGCTACCGGGGCACGTGGCGCGCCGCGTCGCGGCGGCGCCGCGCCGCAGCCCGCGTGCCGGACCTCGACGCGCGGCGACGGCGAGCATGAGTTGCGCGCATTCTACCGGATGCCGATGCGGCCGCCCGTCCGTGGCCGGGCGCGGCCCGCGTTACGATGCGCGGCATGATCGCCTGGCTGCACGCGCGTACGCCGTTTCCGCCGGTGTCCGCAGCACTCGCCGACCCGAACGGGCTGCTCGCCGTGGGCGGGGACCTCGCGCCGCGGCGGCTCGTCGATGCCTACCGCCGCGGCATCTACCCGTGGTATTCGCAGGGGCAGCCGATCCTCTGGTGGAGCCCCGATCCGCGGATGGTCCTCTTCGTCGACGAGTTGCGCGTGTCTCGGTCGCTGCGCCGCCGGGTGCGCAGCGAGCGCTTCGAGGTGCGTATCGATACCGCGTTTCGCGCGGTGGTGACGGCGTGCGCCCGGACGCCGCGCGGCGGCCAGGCGGGGACGTGGATCACGCCGGAGATGATCGACGCCTACGAACGATTGCACCGCCTGGGTTACGGCCACAGCGTCGAGACCTGGCGCGGCGGTGAACTGGTCGGCGGCCTCTACGGGCTCGCGCTCGGCCGGGTGTTCTTCGGCGAATCGATGTTCGCCTGCGAGCCCGACGCCTCCAAGGTCGCGCTGGTGGCGCTCGTCGCGCGCTTGCGGCGGCTCGGCGTGATCGCGATCGACTGCCAGCAGGAAACCGCGCATCTCGCCTCGCTCGGGGCGCGGCCGATCCCGCGCGAGCGGTTTGCGGGGCTTCTCGCCGAATTGGTACACTGCGACGACCCCCCGCCGGGTTGGCACCTCGACCCACAGGATGCGGGCCGGGGCGTGTCATCGACTGCGTGAGCAAGCTCAACGATCTTCCGCTCGCGTCGCTGCAGTTCTACGCGACCGCGCCTTATCCCTGCAGCTACCTCCCCGACCGGGTGGCCCGCTCGCAGGTGGCGACGCCGAGCCATCTCATCGATGCCCGCGTGTACAGCGAGCTCGTTCGCTTCGGCTTCCGGCGCAGCGGCGCCTTCACCTATCGGCCCTATTGCGATCATTGCCGGGCCTGCGTGCCGGTGCGCATCCCGGTCGCCGCCTTCGAAGCGAGCCGGACCCAGCGCAAGATCGCCCGCCGCTGCACCGAGCTGCGCGTCACCCGCCGCGAACTCGCCTACGACACCGAGCATTACGCGCTGTACCTGCGCTACCAGCGGCTGCGGCATCCCGGCGGCGGCATGGACCACGACAGCCGCGAGCAGTACCGGCACTTCCTCCTGCACAGCAACGTCGACACCGACCTCTACGAGTTCCGCGAGGGTCGCGAGCTGCGCATGGTGAGCCTCGTCGATCGCCTGGTCGACGGCCTGTCGTCGGTCTACACGTTTTTCGAGCCGACCTTGACCGGGACGAGCTTCGGCACCTACAACGTGCTCTGGCAGATCGAGCGTTGCCGCGAGCTGGGCCTGCAGTATCTCTACCTCGGCTACTGGATCGCCGAGAGCCGGAAGATGGCCTACAAGGCGACCTTTCACGCGATCGAGGGCCTGCGCGGCGGAGAGTGGGTGCGGTTGTAACGGGGGTGGCGGCGGGGGTGGCGGTTGCGTATCCCCCGATCGATCACAAGAGTTGTGTTGTAGTCTACATATAGACCACGGCAACGTTACTGCCGTTGCTCTGGACGCCATGCGCCGCGAATCCCGGTAGCCATCGGCCAACTTGTGCGCCACAATCTCGTCCGGAGTCGCATCCAACCTGTCCCGTACACCCGTCGCCTGGAGGCCGAATCATGAATGCAGTCGCTGGACTTCCCAGTTACGCCGATCCCGCCACGCTTCGTCAGGCGGAAGTGGATTTCGATCCGACCACCTCCACCCTCTACTGGTGGATGAAGCCAGCACCCAGACCATGCTTCAACGCGGCACTGCTCCACGAGAGCATGCAGTTCGAAGGGGCGATTCAGAAACACGGTGGGTGGTTCCTTCATCACGGCCGGGAGCACAAGATTGAGAACGCGGTGTTCGGGAGCCGCTTCCCCGGCGTGTTCAATCTGGGCGGCGACCTCGAGTTTTTCGTGCAGGAGATCATCCAGAAGAATCGGCCTCGCCTGCACGCCTACGCGCATGCCTGCATCGAGAACATGCATCGGCGGATCAGTGGCTATGACGCCCGGATCGTCACGTACTCGTTGGTGCAGGGAAAGGCATTCGGTGGTGGCTTCGAGTGTGCGCTCGCGAGCGAGTACATCGTCGCCGAAGCCAGCGCCACGTTCTCTTTCCCCGAGGTGCTGTTCAACATGTTCCCGGGGATGGGCGCACTGACGCTACTGAGTCGCCGGATCGGCATAACCAAGGCCGAGGACCTCATCATGAGCGGCCGCGTGTTCACCGCTCGCGAGATGCACGAGTTGCACGTCGTCGACGAAGTGGTTGCCGACGGACAAGGCCTGGAGGCCGTCAATCACTCGATCCGCACCCGGCAGCGCCGGCGCAATGCGTATCGCGCGGTGTCCCAAGCGAAGCGGGTCTGCCAGCCCGTCAGCCTCGCCGAGATGCAGGCGGTGGTCGATATTTGGGTCGATGCGGCGCTTGCCCTCGAGCATCGAGACTTGCGGATGATGGCGCGTCTGGCGCGAGCACAGGACAAGACAGCGAGCGCTGCGAAATTTGCCGAGAGTGAGCCGTTTCTGGAAATCGAAGCTGCGAACCAGTGACATTGGCGCCGGCGGTGGAGCCCGACCGACGGCTAGAGCGATACGTGGTGCCTCGTGTGTAGATATGCATCCAACTCCTCGAAGGTGCGCGTGATCGAGGTACGGAGACGACTCACCAGTTGGCGCGCTTCTGGCGCGTCGTCTCCGACCGAGGTTCTTGTGGGATCGCAAAGATCCGCGAGGTGCATCGCTCCCACGCCGGCTGCCGCGCCCTTCATGGCATGAAGGATATCGGGTATGTCCGCGCCATCGTTCCCCGCGACGGCCGTCTCGAGACGCGCTTGCAGTCCGCGAAAATCAGCGACGAAGCCACGCAGGAGTCTTGCCATGAATTCGGGATCGCCGGAGATTTCTTCGATCTCTTGCAGTCGCTCGTAGTCGAGACTTCCGCCCCGGGCTGCACCGGGCACGTGCACCCGCGCGGGGGCGCCCAAGGCGTCGCGGTGCGTCGGGGATGTGGGAGGCGGGCTCGAGCGGGCCGGGCGGTCGATCGGTATCGCGCGAGCGAGCGCATCCATCCTTCGGATCAGCGCGGCCGCCTCGAGTGGCTTGCCGAAGAAGTCGTCGGCGCCGGCAGCCAGTGCACGATGGCGTGTATCCGGCGTCACCGATGCGGACAGCACGATCAGCGGCGCATGCCGTCCGACCGACTCCATCATTCGAATCGCGCTGACAACCTCGAGCCCGCTTCGGAGCGGCATGTTGAAGTCGACCAGCACCATGTCGGGGGAGTCACGTTCGTAGACATCCAGCGCCTGCTCGCCATCGGTCGCCTCGACGACGGTGTGCCCGGCCGACGCCAGGAGGCGGATGAGAATCGCGCGATTGGTCTGATTGTCGTCAGCCACCAGGATGTGCAATCGTCTCCGCGCTTGCCGGATCGCCTGGGCAAGGTTGGCTCGTTCGTCTTCGACGCTGGCTACGTTGGCCGTTGCCGCGTGAATCGCGTTCACAACGAGCCTCGGATCGACGGGAAGCGCTAAGACGTGAGCCTGCCGGATGCTCTTGATGCGTGCGCTGTCCACGACCGTGAGCGCCCGATCCGTAACATGAAGCAGCGCCGGCGTGCGGTTTCCAAGCCGCTGGATCGCCGCCGCGAAACAGGAGCACGCGGTATCGACGCTGTCGGCGACCACGATGCCGCGAAACTCGACCCCCGAGCGGATCATCGCGTCGAGCGTCGATCCGAAGGACTCCGACGGGCGGACCCATTCCGTAGACTCGGCGATGGCCTTCAACGTCGGCAAGACAAGCTGTGCTCGAGCCTCGTCGGCAACGACCAGGATGCGACCGCGCTTGCCAGTCGGTGGCTCGTCCGCATGCGTCCCGGATACGTCGCGCAGGAACGGCAGTTCGACCCAGAAGGTCGAGCCCTCACCGACGACGCTGGACACGCCGATACCGCCACCCATCAACTCGACCAACTGCTTGGCAATCGTCGTCCCCAGTCCGCTGCCCCCGAATCGTCTTGTCGTCGATTGATCAGCTTGCACGAAGCGGTCGAAGATGCGAGTCAGCGCATGCTCGGGGATGCCGACGCCGGTGTCCTGAACCTCGAATCGGACCGTGACCCCCTCGCTGGTTTCCTGCTTGCGGCTGATATGGATACCGACTTCGCCCCGCTCGGTGAATTTGATCGCGTTGGTAAGGAGATTGAGCAGCACCTGGCGCAAGTGGTGCGGGTCGCCTTTGAGCCGGTAATCGATCTCGAGATCGATCGAAGCATGCAGAGCGAGTCCCTTTTCCTGCGCGTGCGGCCGCAGCAGCGCGATGAGACCTCCGATCGTGGCGTGGAGATCGAAACTCTCCACTTCCACCGAGACCTTGCCGGCTTCGATCTTGCTGATGTCCAGTACGTCGTCGACCAGCGAACGCAATACCGCGACCGAGTGGCGCAGCAGGTGGGCCAGTTCTTCTTGCTGCGCGCTAAGTTCGGTCGCCTCGAAGAGATCGACGACACCGACGATTCCATTCAGCGGCGTCCGGATCTCATGGCTCATGTTGGCGAGGAAGGTCGATTTCGCGACGTTGGCTTCCTCCGCACGCGCCCGCGCCTCGTGGATGCGCCTGAGCAACGTCGACACGTAGACGGGGAGGACCAGCAGCGCAATGAGCAATCCGACTCCCTCGACACGCCGCTCTTGCCAGTAAGGAACGAAGAGGAGAACCCCCGTCAACCCGGCGACGCACATCGCTTGGCACAAAAACAGGTATCTTCGTCCGTAGCGGAAGCCATTGCCGAACGTGATGAAGAGAAAGATGCCTATGACGAAGAACCCGTAGTCGCCGGCGACACTCATGTACCAAGTGCATCCCGTTGCGTCCGCGACCATGCCGACGATCCGTCGCGGCTTGTTCGGCGCGGGGTCCACGCAGATGGCGAAGAAGATCGCGACGGCGACGCCCAGAAAGCCGCTCAGGACGCGAACGATGTGGAGATCGGTATCGGTCCAGCGGTTCACCCAGCCGTGGAAGACGGCCATGTAGGCCAGGACCAGTCCGATGATGACGATCCGGAGCAATGCCTGCTCGTGCTCGCTGTCCTGGCGAGCGGCAAGCCGTGCTTTGAGCGGCGCGACGAGCAGCATGGTGAGTGCGCGGGGGCGAAGTGCCGGTTGGCGATGAAGTTTCAATTCTCGCTCTTAAGCAGCATTTGTGCCACCTCGCGGGCGGCTGGCCCTGGCGCGCGCCTGGTCTGGCATCGCGAGCCCCCGGAGTACGGCGACGCCGCCCGTGGTCGCGTCGGCTCATCGCGGTGCGCGCATGCTCCAATTGTTGCGCCGCGTCCGGCGCAATCGCGATAGCGTACGATGCCGGCATTCCGCAGCGGCGCGGCGGCGAGAGCGGTGGAGAAAGGATACGTGGTGACCCCAGTGTCGTCTGGAGACTGCTTGGAACCGATTGCCGCGGGCGGCGAGGTGGAGCCGTACCTCGTCTGCGGCCTCGCGATGAAGCTCGCGCAGGCACCCGGGGTGTTCCGGCCGACGCTGACCACGCGCTTGCTCCTGGAGCAGGTGCTGGCGGGCGGCGTTGCGGGCAAGACCGCGCTCGACCTCGGCTGCGGTTCGGGCCCCATCGCCATCGCGCTCGCCATGGCCGGCGCGGCGCGGGTGGTCGCCTCCGACGTGATGCCGCACGCCTGTGACCTCACGCGGCGTAACGTGCTCGTCAATGGCCTCGCGGATCGGGTCGAAGTGGTCACGGGGAGTCTCTTCGCGCCGTTCGGTGGCCGGCGCTTCGACGTCATCGTCGACGACGTCTCGGGCGTCGCGGAAGTCGTCGCGAGGAAGAGCTCGTGGTTCCCCGACGGCGTTCCTCTCGGGGGCGCCGATGGCGCCGACCTCGCGGTACAAATGCTCGCCGAGGCGGGCGCGCACCTCGATCCCGGTGGCGCGCTGTATTTCCCGGTGCTGAGCCTATCCAATGTCCGACGCATCCTGGACGCGGCCGAGCGCCATTTCCCGCAGCGTGTCGAGAAGCTCGCGTCCAAGCTCGTGCCGTTCAGCCCCGAACTCAACGAGCACCTGGCGTTGCTGAGCGAGCTGAAGGACGGGGGTGTCATCGATTTCGAGCAGGTCCGCGGTCGCTCGCTGTGGCGGCTCGACATCTACAAGGCGTCCGCCGCCGCCTGACGCCGTTCCTCCGCACGACGCCTGCGCCATGCCGTCACGGTGCGCGGTCGATGTCCCGCACGACCGCGGTCAGCTGCGCCTCCACGACGGTGGCGCCGTCGACGGTGGCCGCCGCCGAGAGCTTGGCGACGCCGCGTCGCGCCTGGTTGAGCGTGCAGACGAGATCGAGGCGTTCACCGGCTGCGACATCGCGGCCGAAGGTGCCGTGTTCGATGGCGGCGAAGAAGATGATGGACTTCCCGATCCGGCTCATCATGCCCGAGTAATGGCACAGCACGCCGGCCGCCTGCGCGAGTGCTTCCACGACGAGCAACGGCGGCATGACGGCGGGGCTGCGACCGGCGAGGAACCACTCGGTTCGCGTCACGTTCTTGGCGACGCGGACGAAGCGGTGCGGCTCGCAGGCGACGACGTGGTCGATGAGCAGGAACGGGTAGCGATGGGGAATGTGCTGCAGGATCTCCCCGATGTTCGAGTGCTCGATGAGCGTGGCGTCAGGTGACAATGGCAATTCCGATCCTCGGTTGGGCGTCGGCCTGGAGCACCGACACGACGGCGGTTTCGGTCGCGGCGCTATAATCCGCGGGGCTCCGCAAACTTTCTTCCCCGTCGAATTCTTCCATGAAAATTCTGGTTCCCATCAAGCGGGTCGTCGACTTCAACGTCAAGGTCCGCGTCAAGCCGGATGGTACCGGCGTCGATACCGCCAACGTCAAGATGTCGATGAACCCCTTCGACGAGATCGCGGTCGAGGAGGCGGTACGGTTGAAGGAGAAAGGTGTCGCGACCGAGATTGTCGCAGTTTCCTGCGGGATTGCGGCGTGCCAGGAGACGCTGCGCACCGCGCTGGCGCTGGGCGCCGACCGGGCGACGCTGGTGGAGACCGACGTCGAGTTGCAACCGCTCGCGGTGGCGAAGCTCCTGCAGGCGATCGTCGCCCAGGAGCAACCCGGCCTCGTCATCCTCGGCAAGCAGGCGATCGACGACGACGCCAACCAGACCGGGCAGATGCTGGCGGCGCTGCTCGGCTGGCCGCAGGCGACGTTCGCCTCCAAGGTCGACGTCGGCGACGGGCGGGCGACGGTCAAGCGCGAGGTCGACGGCGGACTGGAGACGGTCGAGGTCAAGCTGCCGGCGGTCGTCACCACCGACTTGCGCCTCAACGAGCCGCGCTACGCGACGCTGCCGAACATCATGAAGGCGAAGAAGAAGCCGCTCGCCACGACCACTCCCGCCACCCTCGGGGTCGACGTCACGCCCCGGCTCGTCACGCTGAAGGTCACCGAACCCGCCAAGCGCAAGGGCGGCGGTAAGGTGGCCGACGTGAAAGAACTGGTCGCCAAGCTGCGGACCGAAGCCAAAGTCATTGCCTGAGGTCGCGCCGCCATGTCGATACTGGTCCTTGCAGAACACGACAACGCCACGTTGAAGTCGGCTACCGCGCATGCGGTGGGTGCGGCAGTCAAGCTCGGTGGCGACATCCACGTGCTGGTGGCGGGCGGCGGGGCGCAGGCCGCGGCGGCGCAGGCGGCAGCCCTCGCCGGGGTGGCCAAGGTCCTCCTGGCCGATGCGCCGTACCTCGCATCCCCCACTGCCGAGAACGCGGCGGCGACGGCGCTGTCGCTGCTGCCCGGTGCCTACACGCACGTCGTCATCGCGGCGACCGGCTTCGGCAAGAGCGTCGCACCGCGCATCGCAGCCAAACTCGACGTCGCGCAGGTCAGCGAGATCACGGCGATCGAGTCGCCCGATACCTTCGTGCGACCGATCTACGCGGGCAACGCCTTCGCCACCGTGCAGTCGAAGGATTCCCTGAAGGTCGTCACCGTGCGCACCACCGCGTTCGATGCGGTGGCCGGCGGCGGCAGCGCGCCGATCGAGACGGTCGCCGCGGCACCCGACAGCGGGGCGTCGAAGGTCACGGGACAGGAGCTCACGAAGTCGGAGCGTCCCGAGCTCACCAGCGCGCGTGTCGTGGTGTCCGGCGGACGCGGCATGGGCAACGGCGAGAATTTCAAGCTGCTCGAAACGCTGGCCGACAAGCTCAATGCGGCGATCGGCGCCTCGCGGGCGGCGGTCGACGCGGGGTACGTGCCCAACGACTATCAGGTCGGGCAGACCGGCAAGATCGTGGCGCCCGACTTGTACATCGCGGTGGGCATTTCGGGTGCGATCCAGCACCTCGCCGGGATGAAGGACAGCAAGGTGATCGTCGCGATCAACAAGGACCCGGAAGCACCGATCTTCGCGATCGCCGACTACGGTCTCGTCGGCGACCTCTTCGAGATCGTGCCGCAGCTCACCGCCGAACTCGGGTAGCGCTCTTTTTAGAGCGTGTGCTCTACGCGCGTCGCGTTACGCTACGCGCTTGACGACCTTTGGAGGAGATTGCGCCATGAGCACCTATCGTGCGCCGTTGGCCGACATGCGCTTCGTGTTGAACGAGCTCGCGGGCCTGTCGCAGGTCGCGAGCCTGCCGGGATTCGGCGACGCGACGCCGGATACCGTGGCGGCGATTCTCGACGAGGCTGGAAAGTTCGCGACCGACGTCCTCGACCCGCTCAACGCGAGCGGTGATCGGGAAGGGTCGACGTGGCTCGAGGGCGACCGCGTGCGCACGCCGGCCGGGTTCAAGGCCGCCTACGAGCAGTTCTGCGCCAACGGCTGGAACGGGCTCACCAAGGATCCGCACTACGGCGGCCAGGGCTTGCCGCAGCTCGTCGCCTGTCCCGTCGAGGAGATGTGGCACTCGGCAAACCTCGCCTTCGATCTTTGCCCGTTGCTGACGCAGGGGGCCATCGAGGCGATCGGCCTGCGCGGGTCGCAGGCGCTGAAGGACACCTATCTTCCCAACATGGTCTCCGGCAAGTGGACCGGGACCATGAACCTCACCGAGCCGCAGGCCGGCTCCGACCTCGCGGCGGTGCGCACCCGCGCGGTGCCGCAGGGCGACGGCACCTACCGCCTCTTCGGGCAGAAGATCTTCATCACCTTCGGCGAGCATGACTACACCGAGAACATCATCCACCTCGTCCTCGCCCGCACGCCCGATGCGCCGGAGGGCGTGAAGGGCATCTCGCTCTTCGTCGTGCCGAAGTTCCTGGTCAATGCCGACGGGTCGATCGGCGCGCGCAACGACGTGCGCTGCGTCTCGATCGAGCACAAGCTCGGCATCCACGCGAGTCCCACCTGCGTGCTCGCCTACGGCGACCACGGCGGCGCCATCGGCTACCTCGTCGGCGAGGAGAATCGCGGCCTCGAGTACATGTTCATCATGATGAACCTCGCGCGCTTCTCGGTGGGGCTCGAGGGCGTGGGCATCGCCGAGCGCGCCTATCAGCGCGCGGTGGCCTATGCGCGCGAACGCGTGCAGGGGCGCGCGGTGGGCGTCGGCCCGAACGATCCGCCGAACACGATCATCGCGCACCCGGATGTCCGCCGCATGCTGATGACGATGCGTGCGTATACCGAGGCGATGCGCGCGGTGGCCTACGTCACCGCGGCAGCACTCGACAATGCGCGCGGCAATGCGGACGCGGCGGCGCGCGCCAAGGCGCAGGCCTTCGCCGACTTCATGATTCCGATCGTGAAGGGGTGGTCCACCGAGACCGGTCAGGAAGTGGCTTCGCTCGGCATCCAGGTGCACGGCGGCATGGGCTTCATCGAGGAGACCGGCGCCGCACAGCACCTGCGCGATGCGCGGATCATCACCATCTACGAAGGCACGACCGGAATCCAGGCCAACGACCTCATCGGCCGCAAGACGGCGCGCGACGGCGGCGCGGTGGCGCGCGCGATCGCCGGCGAGATCGACAAGGTCGCCGGCAAGCTCGCGGGTCGCAGCGAACCCGCGTTGCGCGCGATGGGTACGCAGTTGACCGCGACGATGGTGGCGGTGAAGGCATCGATCGACTGGATGGTGCGTACGTACGGCGCCGATCCGCGACAGGCGCACGCCGGCGCGGTGGCGTATCTCAAGATGTGGGGGCTCGCGGTCGGCGGCTGGCAGATGGGACGTGCGGCCTTGGTGGTGGCCGACGAGCTCGCGGCCGGCAAGGGCGACGCGGCCTTCCAGCGCGCGAAAATCACCACCGCGCGCTTCTACGCCGAATCGTTGCTGCCGCAGGCGCTCGCCTTCGCGCACTCGATCGAGCACGGTGGCGAGAGCGCGCTGGCACTCGCCGACGAGGCGTTCTGACGCGGCGGGCGCGTTTCGCGCCGGCGCGCCGGGAGCGCGTCATTGCACGACGAGTTCCTCGATCCACATGATCTCGCAGGCGCCGTCACCGGTGTCGTCGCGGCGCAGCGACGTGTTCCAGACGAAGCCGTCGTTGCCGCGCACGTCGACGAGATAGCCCGCCAGCCGCACCACCTGTCCCGGACGCAGGCGGCGCAGGCGCGACTCGATCTCGGCGCTGGCCGGGATCGCGTGGATCTGCGCGGCGTGCGCCGCGGTTTCGGCCGGGGACAGCGGGAATGTCCGCCAGTCGCGCGGGCGCCAGTAGAAGAAGCGCCCCATCTGGCTGAATTCGAGCTGGTCGACGACCGTCGTGTCGGACATCGGACCCCAGCCCACACCGAGGTCGACCGGCGCGAGGGTGGCGCCGCCGTCGACCCGGTAGATCTCCTTGCGCAGGATGCGCGCCTCGAGGTCGTAGCGCGCACGACCCAGCAGCGTGTATCCCTTGACCTCGAAGCGCGGCGGTGCATCGACGAGATTCGTCTGCGCGGGATCCGCGGCCGCGACGATCCCGGGAGGAAGATGTTCCGCACGCTCGTTGTGCCACCAGTTCCACGCACCCCATAGCGAGACGGCGACGATCGCGAGGACGACGCGGTTCATCGCTGGGACACGCTTCGGGTGAGCCAGCGCCGTTCGCCGACCAGCGCGCGTATCGCGGCGATCACCACCAGCGTGACGACGATGAGCACCGAGCTGTACGCGATGGCGATGCCGTAATCGCCATTGGTCGCGCGATCGACGATGTACGTCGTCGCCCATGGATGCTGCGCGGAGACGAGGAAGATCACCGCCGACAGCGTGGTCATCGAGCGCACGAACGCGTAGACGAGCGCGGCGACGACCGCCGGCCGGAGCAGCGGCACGAGCACCCGGCGCACGGTCGTGCCGGTGCCTGCGCCGAGGGTGGCCGAGGCCTCGTCGAGACCGCGGTCGATCTGGCTCATCGCCGCCATGCCGGCGCGCACGCCCACCGGAAGGCTGCGAAAGACGTTGCACGCCACGAGGATCAGCGCGGTGCCGGTGATCTCCACGGGGGGCGTGTTGAAGGCGAGCAGGTACGCCACGCCGATCACGGTACCGGGGATGGCAAACGACAGCAAGGTCGCGAACTCGAAGGCGGCGCGCCCGATGAAGCGCTGTCGGGTCAGGAGGTACGCGGTCAGGATGCCCAGTGCCGCGGTGAGCGGGGCGCCGATCGCCGACAGCGATACGGTCGTCGCAAGCGAGTGCCACGCCGTACCGGCCCATAGCAGCCCGTGCGGCCCCCACTCGATGCCGAACGCTCGCGCGTAGTGGCGCAGCGTTGGCGTGTAGTCGCGTCCCCAATTCTCGGCGAAGCCGCCGGTGAGCACCAGCGCGTAGAGGAGCAGCGTGACGAGCGCCCAGGGCCAGACCAACGCATGGCAGGCGCGGCGCACTCCCGTCGGCAGCGGTGCCGGGCGGCTCGCCTCGCTGCGCCCGGTAAGCGTGCTGTACGCGGTGCCGGCGAGAGCCGCGCGCTGGCCGATGAAGGCGGCCAGCGCGAAGCCCACGAGGACGATTCCCAGCGCGGCGGCACGACCCGCATCGAGTTGCGCGCCGACCACCGAGAAGTAGATCTCGGTGGCGAGGACGCCGAAGTCGCCCCCGAGCAGGATCGGGTTGCCGAAGTCGGCCAGCGACTCGATGAAGCTCACCAGGAAGGCATTGGCGAGGCCGGGGGCCATGAGCGGCAGCGACACGTCGCGGAACGTGTGCCAGCGGTCGGCGCGCAGCGTCTGTGCGGCTTCCTCGAGGGTCGGCGACACCCCGTCGACGACGCCGACGAGGATGAGGAAGGCGATCGGCGTGAAGGCGAAGACCTGCGCGACGAGGATCCCCGGCATCCCGTAGATCCAGCGCGAAGGCTCGATGCCGAGTGCCCACGCCAGGACCTGGTTGACGAATCCGGAGCGCCCGAAAACGAGGATGAGCGCGAGGCCGACGACGAACGGCGGTGCGACGAGGGGGAGCGTGGCGAGCGAGCGCAGCGCACGCGGGTGCCGGAGCGGGGTGCGGGTCAGGACGAGCGCGAATGCCAATCCCAGCAACGTGCAGGCGGTGGCGGTGAGAGTGGCGAGCGCGAGCGTATTCCAGGCGACGCCGCAACGCGCCGCACCGCCGACGCAGCCGAGGCTCCATACCCGGGCCAGTCCGGCGCGTTCGGCGAAAGCGCTCGGCGCGAAGGTTCCGTCGTGAGCGGTGAACGCGGCGAGCAGGACCTTGGTGACGGGAAAGAGCGTGAACAAGGCGACGAGGCCGCCGATCGTCACCAGGCTACCGGTGACGAAGAGATCGCCCTGGAATGTACCGCGGGCGGCGAGGCCGGCTGCGACAAGCGCCGCGAGGCTCGCCACCACGAGCCAGGCGCCCAGACCCAGGCCGGGTTGCGCAACGGCGCCGCTCGCCAGCAGGAAGCCCACCGCGCCGACCGCGAGCCAGGCAATGACGAAGCGTTGCCGGGTGCGGCGAGCACCATCCGCGCGCGGCGGTGCGCCGGGGAGCCGAGCGCCGTGCTGCCGGGCGGATGCGCTCACCGGGTCGCCTCGGGCGCCGCTGCGTGCCCATGTGTCGCGATCGTGGTGCGCGCCAACGCGGGCTTTGTACACTCGGGATATCGCCAGGACAGGATCGATCGGGGATACGGGACATGCGGCGCTATCGACTGGGCATCGATCTGGGCGGCACCAAGATCGAGATCGTGGCGCTCGCCGCCGACGGCCATTGCGCATGGCGGCAGCGGGTCGCCACGCCGCGCGGCGATTACCGCGGCACGTTGCGGGCCATCGCGGCGCTCGTCGCCGACGCCGAAGCGGCACTCGGCGTGACCCCGGGGTCGTGTACCGCCGGCATCGGCACCCCGGGCTCGCTCTCGCCGCAGACGAGGCGCCTGCGCAACTCGAACTCGGTGTGCCTGAACGGCGAGCCGATCGTCGACGATCTGCAGGCACTGTTGCGTCGCGAGGTGCGCATCGCCAACGACGCCAATTGCTTTGCGATGTCCGAGGCTGCCGACGGTGCGGGTGCCGGCCACGCGGTCGTGTTCGGCGTGATCCTCGGCACGGGGGTCGGTGCCGGCATCGTCGTCCACGGATCGATGCTCGCCGGCTGCAACGGCATCGCCGGCGAATGGGGTCACAATCCGCTGCCGTGGCCCCGGGACGACGAGCGGCCGGGCCGCCCGTGCTACTGCGGCCGCGCCGGGTGCATCGAGACGTGGCTCTCCGGTCCGGCGCTGGAATTCGACCATGGTCAGGCGACGCGGCAACCGATGGCGGCGCAGGCGGTCGTCGCGCGGGCCGCGGCCGGCGACGTCGCTGCCGGTGCCGCACTCGCTCGCTACGAGGAGCGGTTGGCGCGCGCGCTGGCACACGTGATCAACATCCTCGACCCCGACGTGATCGTGCTGGGTGGCGGGATGTCCAATGCGGACTCGCTGTACACGCGCGTGCCCGAGACCTGGGGGCGGTGGATATTCTCCGATCACGTGACGACGCGCCTCGTGCGCAACGCACACGGCGACTCCAGCGGCGTACGGGGCGCCGCGTGCCTGTGGCCCGCGTAGCGCGACGCTACATCGACGTGTAGTTCGGACCGCCGCCACCCTCGGGGGTGACCCACTTGATGTTCTGCCGCGGGTCCTTGATGTCGCAGGTCTTGCAGTGCACGCAGTTCTGCGCGTTGATCTGCAATCGCTTGCCGCCGCCGTCGGCATCGACGAACTCGTACACGCCGGCCGGGCAGTAGCGCGCCTCGGGGCCGGCGTACTCGGCGAGGTTTACCGCCACCGGGATCGCCGGATCGCGCAGCCGCAGATGGATCGGCTGATCTTCCTCGTGGTTGGTGTTCGAGAGGAACACCGACGAGAGCTTGTCGAAGCTCACCACGCCGTCGTACTTGGGATAGGCGATCGGGGTGGCCTCGCGCGCCGGGCGCAGCGAGGCGTGGTCCGGCTTGTCGTGGCGCAGCGTCCACGGCACCAACGCACCCAGGCCGAGGTCGTTGAGCCACATGTGCAGGCCGCCGTGCGCGGTGCCCGCCCACATGCCCCACTTGAGCCCCGGTTTGACGTTGCGCACCTTGTACAGGTCGGCATAGACCCACGACTTGCGCCAGGCGCCGTCGAGGTCCGCGAGTTGGTCGTGCGCGCGACCGGCGCCCAGTGCCGCAAAGGCGGATTCCGCCGCGAGCATGCCGACCTTCATCGCATTGTGGCTGCCCTTGATGCGCGGCAGGTTGACGAAGCCGGCCGCACAGCCGATGAGCGCGCCGCCGGGGAAGGCGAGTCTGGGCACCGATTGCAGGCCGCCCTCGTTGATCGCCCGCGCGCCGTAGGCGAGGCGCTTGCCGCCCTCGAAGGTCGGACGGATCGCCGGGTGCATCTTGAAGCGCTGGAATTCGTCGTAAGGCGACAGGTACGGGTTCTCGTAGTTGAGGTGCACCACGAAGCCGACCGCGACGAGGCGCTCGCCGAAGTGATAGACGAAGCTGCCGCCACCGGTGCGCGAATCGAGCGGCCAGCCCTGGCTGTGCATGACGCGGCCCGGATGGTGCCGGTCGGGCGCGACTTCCCACAGTTCCTTGATGCCGATGCCGAATTTCTGCGGATCGACCCCGTCGCGCAGATTGAACCGCTGCATGAGGTCCTGCGACAGCGAACCGCGGCAGCCCTCGGCGAAGAGCGTGTACTTGGCGTGCAGTTCCATGCCGGGCTGGTAGTCGGCTTTGTGCGAGCCGTCGCGCGCCACCCCCATGTCGCCGGTGGCGACCCCGCGCACGGCGCCCTGCTCGTCGTAGAGGACCTCGGCGGCCGGGAAGCCCGGATAGATCTCGACGCCGAGCGCCTCCGCCTGCTGCGCAAGCCAACGGCAGACGTTGCCCAGGCTCACGACGTAGTTGCCGGCATTGCTCATGAGCGGCGGCAGCAGCCAGTGCGGGATGCGGTGCGCGCGTTCGGCGGTGAGGATCAGGAACGCATCGTCGGTGACCGCGGTCTCGAGCGGGGCGCCCTGCGCCTTCCAGTCGGGCAGGAGCTCGTTGAGCGCCACGGGGTCGACGACCGCACCGGACAGGATGTGCGCGCCGACCTCCGAGCCCTTCTCGAGGACACACACCGAGACCTCGCGCTGGTCGCGGGTCGCGAGCTGCTTCAGGCGAATCGCGGCGGCGAGTCCGGCGGGACCCCCACCCACGATCACCACGTCGTATTCCATCGCTTCGCGTGTCACCGTTCCCTCGCGTCGTCACGGGCGCTTCGCCACCCGCCATGGTCATTATAATTCGGGGCTACGCGACCATCGGCGGTCGCGCCACCCTCGCGGTGCCATGATGCCCCAGCGCCTCCTCGTCCACACCTCGCACCAAGCCGTCCGCTGGGGCGACATGGACGCGCTCGGCCACGTCAACAACACGCTGTACTTCCGCTACATGGAGCAGGCACGCCTCGAGTGGGTGTACACGCTGGTCGACGGCTACGCCACGGGCCAGGGCATCGTCATCGCCAACGCGATCTGCAATTTTCGCCGTCCGCTCGTCTATCCCGCACCGCTCGAGGTGCGCATGTATCTCGGCGCGCCGGGCACGACGAGCGTCACGAGCTACTACGACATCGTCGCCGCCGGTGAGACGTACGCCGACGGCGAATCGCGCATCGTGTGGATCGATCTCGGGACGGGCCGGCCGCAGCCGTTGCCCGCCGCGATCGTCGAGCCGCTGCGTGCGCTCACCCGGGAAGCGCCATGACGAGCAAGCTGTGGGAGCCGTCCGCCGAGCGTGTCGCGCAGGCCAACGTGACCGCGTTCGCGACGCGCGTCAGCGAGCGGCACGGGGTTGCCGATGCCGATTACGCGACGTTGTGGCGCTGGTCGATCGATCACAAGGAGCTCTTCTGGCGGGAGCTATGGGATTACGCGGGCGTGCTCGGCACGCCGGGTGACACCGTTTTGCGGGACGCCGAGCGCATGCCCGGCGCCAGCTGGTTTCCGGAGGCGCGTCTCAACTTCGCGCGCAACCTCCTCGAACGACGGCGCGCCGACGACGCGACCGACGCGCTCGTCTTCTGGGGCGAGGACAAGGTCAAGCGCCGCGTCTCGCACGCCGAGCTGCACGCCACCGCCGCGCGCGTCGCCGCGGCGCTGACCGCGCACGGCATCGTCCCCGGCGATCGCGTGGCGGCGTACCTGCCCAATCTGCCCGAGACGATCATGGCGATGCTCGGCGCCGCCGCCCGTGGCGCGATCTTCTCGTCGTGCTCGCCTGACTTCGGCGTGCAGGGCGTGGTCGACCGCTTCGGGCAGATCGAGCCGCGCGTGCTCGTTGCCGTCGACGGCTATTACTACAACGGCAAGGCCGTGCCGATCCTCGACAAGGTGGCGGAGATCGTGGCGCGCGTGCCCTCGATCGAGCGAGTCGTCGTGGTGCCGTATCTGCAGCAGAGCGAGGGTGGCGACGCCGGCCTTGCGCAGGTGCGCGGGGCGGTGGCGTGGCCGGCGTGGCTTGCGCCGTTCCTGCCCGGCCCGATCGACTACCTCGAGCTCCCCTTCGACCATCCGCTCTACATCCTCTATTCGTCCGGTACCACCGGCGTGCCGAAGTGCATCGTGCACGGCGCCGGCGGCACGCTCGTCCAGCACCTGAAGGAGCACCTGCTGCACGGGGACGTGAGGCCGGGTGATCGCGTCTTCTACTTCACGACCTGCGGCTGGATGATGTGGAACTGGCTCGTCTCCGGGCTCGCCGCGCGGGCCACGCTCCTCCTGTACGACGGGTCGCCCTTCGTCGATCGCGGGCGCGTGCTGTGGCAGCTCGCCGATGCCGAGAAGATGACGCACTTCGGGACCTCGGCCAAGTACATCGATGCGCAGAAGAAGATCGCGCTGGTGCCGCGCAAGGACTTCGGTCTCGCGACGGTGCGCACCATCTTCTCGACCGGCAGCCCGCTGGCGCCGGAGAGCTTCGACTACGTCTACCAGTGCGTGAAGGCCGACGTGCTCCTCTCGTCGATCTCGGGCGGCACCGACATCGTCTCCTGCTTCGCGCTCGGCGTGCCGACGCGTCCGGTCTACCGCGGCGAGCTGCAATGCCGCGGCCTCGGCATGGACGTCGACGTCTTCGACGACCAGGGCCACTCGCTGGTGCGGGCGCCTGGCGAGCTCGTCTGCAAGTCGCCGTTTCCCTCGATGCCGGTACGCTTCTGGAACGATGCGGATGGCAGCAAGTACCGGGCGACGTATTTCGAGCGCTTCGCGGACGTGTGGTGCCACGGCGACTGGGCCGAGCTCACCGAGCACGACGGTGTAGTGATCAGCGGTCGCTCCGACGCGACCCTCAACCCCGGTGGCGTGCGCATCGGCACCGCCGAGATCTATCGACAGGTCGAACAGCTGCCGGAGGTCGTCGAGAGCCTCGTCATCGGGCAGGACTGGCCGCCCGGTGAGATCGGCGACGTGCGCGTCGTGCTCTTCGTCAAGCTGCGGGAGGGGCTCGTCCTCGACGATTCGCTCATCGAGCGCATCCGGCAGCATATCCGCGTCAACACGACGCCGCGGCACGTTCCGGCCAAGGTCGTGCAGGTCGACGACATCCCGCGTACCAAGAGCGGCAAGATCGTCGAGCTCGCGGTGCGCAACGTGGTTCACGGCCGCGACGTGAAGAACGTCGAGGCGCTCGCCAATCCCGAGGCTCTCGAGCAGTATCGCGACCGGGTCGAGTTGAAGAGCTGACGGCAGGGTAGGGCGCGCGCGTGAACCTCATCGCGATCCTCGCCGCACTCGGACTGGAGCAATGGCGCGCCTTCGAGTGGCGCGGCGCCGTCGAGCGCGCTTTCGTGCGCTACGTGCGCGCGCTCGAGCGAAAGCTGAACGGCGGCACGCGCCAGCACGGAGTCATCGCCGCGGTCGCGGCGATCCTGCCGCCGGTGCTCGCCGTCGAGGTGGTGTACTGGTTCGCCGCGGCGGCGCATCCGCTGGCGGGCCTCGTGGTCAACGTGGTGGTGCTCTATTTTCTGATGGGCTTTCGCCGCTTCAGCCACGCGATCTCGGCGATCGTCGCGGCCTTGCAAGCGGGGGATCTCAGCGGTGCGCGCCGCACGCTCGCGATGTGGCGCGGCGGGTCGACGAGCGATCTGGGGAGCGCCGACATCGCGCGGGTCGCCATCGAGCGCGGGCTCGTCGACGCGTATCGCAGCGTGTTCGGCGTGCTCTTCTGGTTCGTCGTCCTGCCCGGCCCGATCGGCGCCGTGCTCTATCGCGCCGCGGTGCTGCTCGCCGAAGAGTGGCGCGGCCCGGTCCCCGGCGTCGAGCCCACCCCGTTGGTGCAGGCGCGCGCACTGTTCGGCGCGCCGGCGCGCACGCTGCTCGCGGTACTCGACTGGCTGCCCGTGCGGGTCACCGCACTGTCGTTCGCGGTGGTCGGCGATTTCGAGGATGCCGTCGTCTGCTGGCGAACCCAATCCGCGCGCTGGGTCACGCAGGAGGGTGGGCGGACCGTGGGGATCCTGCTCGCGACAGGGGGCGGCGCGCTCGGTGTGCAGCTGGGCGGCATGCTGCCCACACTCTCCGGCGATCCCGATGTGCGTCCGGAGCTTGGCGTGGGCGATCCGGTGGAGCCCGAGGTGCTGCCGTCGGCGGTGGGGCTCGTCTGGCGCGCGCTCGTCGTCTGGCTGCTGCTGATCCTGCTCCTCATCCTCGCCAACCTCGCTCCCTGAGTGCGCCCCCTCGGGGGCAGCGAACGTGGGGGTTCATGCCAGACTCCAAGCGCGGATCACAGGAGACGCAGAGGCACCGAGAAAGAATGCCTTTGCTCTGCGTCTCGGCGTCTCTTTGTGAAGCCTTTCGTCAGCGCCCGCCGGCTTCGGCTTCGCGCCGCAGCGTGTGCAGGAGGGCGAGACGGTGCGGCGCGATCGCCCCGGCCGCCACCGCCGCGACCAGCGCGCAACCGGGTTCCGCGTCGTGCCGGCAATCGCGGAAACGGCAACGGCCGAGGTATGGGCGCATCTCGACGAAGGCGTCGGCGAGCGTGGCCGGATCGAGGTGCGCGAGGCCGAAGACCTTGACCCCCGGCGAGTCGACCAGCCAGCTCTCGCGATCGGTGTCGGGCAGGAAGTGCAGCGTGGTCGCGGTCGTCGTGTGCCGCCCGCTGTGCAGCGCCGCCGACACTTCGGCGGTGCGCACGCCGGCACCGGGCACCACCGCGTTGACGAGCGTGGACTTGCCCATGCCCGACTGGCCGACGAGGAGCGTGCGCTCGCCGCGCAACCACGGCAGCGCCGGTGCCGCGTCGTGTTGAGCACTGAGCGCGACCACGGCGTAGCCGCGCGCCGCAAACGGCGCGAGGCGCGCCTGCAGCGTCGCGAAGCCCGGCAGGTCCGCCTTGTTGGCAAAGACGACGAACCGGCAGTGGGCGGTCTCGGCGGCGATCGACCACCGCTCGACGAGTTCGTGGTCGACGCTGACGTCGGGGGCGACGACCGCCGCGATCTGCGTCAGGTTGGCGGCGAGCAGCTTCTCGTTGAACGCATCGGAGCGATAGAAGAGGTTGTGGCGAGGCACGACGTCGACCACGATCGTGGTTCCCGGGCGGCGTTCGAGTTCCACCTCGTCGCCCACCGCGATGCGCAGCCGGCGCCCCTGCACGGTGGCGGTGACGGGCTCGCCGTCCGGCAGGACGAGCGCAACCGACCGCCGGTGCGCGGCGACCACCCGGGCGCGCGGCGGCGCGCTCATCAGGCGACGAGGCGCTCGACCTTCGCCGCGCAGATCGCGTCGTTGAGCGTGATGCCGCCGGCGCTGTGCGTGCCGTACGTCACGGTGCACTCGGCGTAGCCCACGCGCAGGTCGGGGTGGTGGTCTTCGCGGTGCGCGACGAACGCCACGGCGTTCACGAAGGCCATCGTCTCGTGATAGTTCGCGAACGCAAACGTCTTGGCGATCGCCGCGCCGGCGACCTGCCAGCCCGGGAGATTGGCGAGGTGCGCGGTGAGCTCATCGTGACCAAGCCGCGGCGCACCCGGGCGGCAGTGCATCGCGGCAAGCGCCAGCGTTGGTGTGGACAGGTTCATGGGGTGGCCCTCCGTTCGGTTCGACTGGACAGTGATCGCGAGCGCTGCGCCGTCGTCACGCCACGAGCGGCTCCGGCGCGCCACCGGCGTGCGTGCGGATGCGGGCGATGCGGGCGGCGGCGGGCGGATGCGAATCGTAGAACGCCGAATGCATGGGATCGGGGGTGAGGGTCGCGGCGTTGTCCTCGTAGAGCTTGACGAGCGCGTCGGCGAGCGCGCTCGCCGACGCGTGGTGCGTCGCGAACGCATCGGCCTCGAATTCGTGCCGCCGCGAGTACGCCGCGATCACCGGCTCGAGTGGGAAGGTGAACGGTGGCAGCGCCAGGAGGAAGAGCGCCAGCGCGACACCGGGACGGGCGAGCGCCACCGGCAACAGCGAAGGCGGAATGCCCAATCCAGCGTAGAACCACGGGGTCTGCGCCAGCCAGGCGAGGAGGGCGAGGAAGCCGAGCGAGAGCAGCGCCGACCACGCGATGCGTTTCGTGACGTGCCGGAGTCGGAAGTGACCAAGCTCGTGCGCGAGCACGGCTTCGACCTCGTCGGGGCCAAGGCGCAGCAGCAGCGTATCGAAGAAGACGATGCGCTTGGCCCGGCCGAGGCCCGTGAAATAGGCGTTGCCGTGCCCGGAGCGCCGCGAGCCGTCCATCACGAAGAGGCCGGCACTGCGAAAGCCGCAACGGGTGAGCAGTGCCTCGACGCGGTCGCGCACCGGCGTGCGCTCCATCGGCGTGAAGCGGTTGAACAGGGGTGCGATGAGCGTGGGATAGAGCACGAGGACGAGGAGCTGGAACACCATCCACGCCAGCCATGCCCACAGCCACCACCCGGCACCCGCGGCGCCCATGATCCACAGCACGACGGCGGCGAGCGGCACGCCGAGCACCACGGCGACGGCAAGCGCCTTGGCGAGATCGCTCACCCACAGCGCGACGGTCAGTCGATTGAACCCGAAGCGCTCCTCGATGCGGAACGTGTGCCACCACGTGAACGGCAGGCTGGCAACGGCGAGAATCACGGCCAGGAACACGAGCAGCGCGAGATCGCGGACGATCGCGCCGCCGGGCCACGATTCGGTCCAGCCGACGAGCGTCGAGAGTCCGCCACCCAAGGTGAGCGCGAGGAGCAGCGCCGCATCGACCACGGCCTGGACGATGGCCAGGCGCTGCCTCGCCATCGTGTAGTCGGCCGCCTTGTGGTGGGCGGTGATGCCGATGCGCGCCGCGAAAGCCGGCGGTACCGCCGAGCGGTGCGCGCGCACGTGCGCGATCTGCCGCCGCGCGAGCCACAGGCGCACCGCGAGCGACGCGGCGAGCGCGGCCACGAAGACGAGCGAGAACGGGGGAAGTGCCGGCACGACGGAAGGTGAGGACGGCATGCGAAAATGCGGCATTGCATTCTACGTCACCGCCATGCCGCAAGACGCCAACCACCTCATCTGGATCGACATGGAGATGACCGGCCTCGTGCCCGAGCGCGATCGCATCATCGAGGTGGCATTGATCGTCACCGACAATGAACTCGTGACGCTGGCTGTCGCACCGGTGTGGGTCGTCCATCAGGACGACGCGGTGCTGTCCGGCATGGATGCCTGGAACACGGCGACGCACGGGCGCAGCGGGCTGACCGGGAAGGTCAGGGCGTCGCTGCTCTCCGAGGCGGACGTCGAGGCGCAGGCGCTCGCCTTCCTCGCCCAGCACGTGCCGGCGAAGGCCTCGCCGATGTGCGGCAATTCGATCTGCCAGGATCGCCGCTTTCTCGCCCGGTGGATGCCGCGGCTCGAGGACTGGTTCCACTATCGCAACCTCGACGTGTCGACGCTGAAGGAGCTCGTCCGCCGCTGGAAACCGGAACTCGCCAAGGGCATCCCGAAGGAGGGCAAGCACGAGGCGCTGGCCGACGTCGAGGAGTCGATCGCCGAATTGCGCTACTACCGTGAGCGCTTCCTGTTGCCGTGAGCACCGTCGCCGGACGCCGGATCGCCCGATGACTGCGCCGTCGCTGCCCCGCGCCGGTCTGCCCGCGCCACTGACGCTGCACTTTTGCAGCCACTGTGGATCGCCTCGTCTCGACTTCCGGGTGCCCGACGGCGACAGCCTTCCGCGCTACGTCTGCGCCGATTGCGGCTCGATCCATTACCAGAATCCGAAGGTCGTCGTCGGTTGCCTGCCGGTGTGGGACGACGGTCGGATCTTGCTGTGCAAGCGCGCCATCGAACCGCGCCTGGGTTTGTGGACGCTGCCGGCGGGCTTCCTCGAGAACGGCGAGAGCGTCATCGCCGGCGCCGTGCGCGAGACCGTCGAGGAGGCCGGTGCGCGCGTCGAGGTGCAGGATCTGCACACGCTGATCAGCCTGCCGCCGATCCATCAGGTGTACATGATGTTCCGCGCGCAACTGCTCGATCTCGACTTCGGCCCGGGACCCGAGAGCCTCGAGGTGCGCCTCTTCGACGAGGCCGACGTGCCGTGGGATGCGCTCGCCTTCCGCACCATCGTGCGCACGCTGCGCAACTTCTTCCTCGACCGCAAGCGTGGGGCGACCGGCCCGCACCTCTCGTCGATCGAGCGGCGCCCCCCGTTGCCGCCCGACCTGCGCGGCGCCGCGTAAGGCGAGTGCTGGGTTACCGTGCCGGCCGACGCGGGTGAGAGTCGCGCGGCGAGGGGTGCCGCGGCCCGCGATCAGGCGTCGTCGCGCGTCGTCACCACGACTTCGAGATACTCACCGGGCACCACCAGCGAACCGCCGCCGCCGTGATCGCGCGCGTCGAGCAGGGCGACGAGATCGCGCTCGAGTTCGGCGGCCTTGCCCGAATCGAGCGTTGCGAATGCCTTGTGCGTCGGTCCGTAGAAGTCGCGGAAAACCTGCACGAAGTGCGCGGCCGAACGGTAACGGAAGACGAAGTTGCGTCGTTCGCTGCGGATCGTTGCCGCGGCTCGGCCGAAGAGCGCATCCAGATGCGCCTCGGTGCCCCACAGGAGTGGCGAGGACACGCCTGCCGGCGGCGGCACGTAGCGGCCGACGAGTCGGAGCAGTTCCCCCACGAAGCCGTCGGGTGTCCAGTTCGCGAGGCCGATGCGTCCGCCCGGACGCACGACTCGCAGCATCTCGCGGGCGGTCGTCTGGTGATCGGGCGCGAACATCGCCCCGTAGGTCGACAGCACGACGTCGAAGCTCGCCTCGGCAAACGGCAGCGCCTCGACGTCGGCGACCTCGAAGGCGACCGTCGAGGTGAGGCCCTCGGCCGCTACCCGCGCGCGTCCCCGTTCGAGGAGCGCCGGGACGTAGTCGGTCGACGTCACTTCGGCCAGCCGATGCGCCGCGGCGAGCGTTGCGTTGCCGTTCCCGGCAGCGACGTCGAGAACCCGCTCGCCGGCGCGCACGTCGACCGCTTCGGCCAGCATCTCGCCGACGATGTCGAGCGTGGGGCCGATCACCGCGAAGTCGCCGCTCGCCCACGTTGCCTGCTGGCGCGACTTGATGGTCGCGTAATCAGGGGTGACACTAGGATGTGCAATGGTCGTATTCATGTTTGCCCCCGTTCGATGCTTCGCGGGCGGCCGCGGTCGCGGCACGCGCCGAAGGCTGGTTAGGCAGCGTCGCCCGGGCCGCGTTCACTCGCGTGCCG
>JADZAQ010000179.1 GCA_020852555.1 Burkholderiales bacterium | reverse complement strand
GCGGCTGAAGCGCCGCGCCGAAAGGCACGGGCGCAGCATGGAGGAGGAGGTGCGCGAGATCCTGCGCACCGCGGCGAGCGAGGAGGGGCGGCCGGTAACCCGGCTGGGCTCGCGAATCGCCGCCCGCTTCGGCGAGATCGGGCTGACGCAGGACCTGCCCGAACTGAAAGGGCAGCGCCCCCGGCCTGCCGAGTTCACGAGGTGATCGTTCTCGACACCAACGTGATGTCGGCGCTCATGCGCGCGCCGTCGGAGGTGGTCGTCGTGCGCTGGCTCGATCGGCAGCCCGCGGAATCGATCTGGACCACCAGCATCACCGTGTTCGAGATTCGTCTCGGGTTGGCGCTGTTGCCCAAGGGGCGCCGGCGGCAACTGCTCGAAACAGCATTCGATGGCCTTCTTGCGGAGGATCTCGAATATCGCGTGCTGGATTTCGACAGTGCCGCGGCGGCCGAGGCCGCCGCGCTCGCCGCCGCTCGGAAGAGGGCCGGTCGGCCGGTGGACATGCGCGATACGCAGATCGCGGGGATCGCGCTCGCCAGGCGCGCCACCCTTGCCACCCGCAACGTCAGGCATTTCCAGGACCTCAAGGTGGCCGTCATCAATCCATGGGATGCGGGTCACGCGTAGATTTGCGCACGGCTCACGAGGCGTGCAGCCGCGGGTTAGCGCCTTTCGCCGCGCATCGTACCGTGGCGTCAAGGCGACGGTGGGGGCGCACGAAGCGCGCTCCCGCGCGCGGAGAGTGCCACCGCCGTCGCCCCCGGTACCCACGGTTCGCGCCGCACCGCGTGCTACCCATCGCCGCGCTTGCGCGCCGCTTCCCGGTCGCGCAGCAGCTTGCGCTGCACCTTGCCGGTGGTGGTCATCGGCAGCGCGTCGATGAATTCGATTTCCTTCGGGGTTTCGTACGGCGCGAGGAAGTTGCGCACGTGACGCCGGATGTCCTCCTCGATCTCGCGCGAAGGCGTCACTCCCGGGGCGAGCACCACGAACGCCTTCACCACGTTGCCGCGCGTCGCGTCGGGCGATGGCACCACCGCGCAGTTGGCGACCGCCGGATGCTTGACGATGCAGTTCTCGATCTCCGACGGACCGATGCGGTAGCCCGCGACCTTGAAGACGTCGTCGGCGCGGCCCTGATACCAGAGATAGCCGTCGGCATCCATCGTCGCCACGTCGCCGGTGCGGCACCACTGGCCCGTGTACTTGCGCTGCGTCGCCGCCGGGTCGTGCAGGTATTCGAGGAAGAAGACCGGGTCGGGCGTTCCATCGGGCGCGATGCGGTTCAGTGCTACGTCGCCGGGCTCGCCGCGTGGCACCTCGTTGCCGGCGTCGTCGATCACCGCGACGCGGTGGCCGGGATACGGACGGCCCATCGATCCCGGTTTCGCCGGCCACTGCGAGTCGCAGTTGCCGACGATGTAGTTCATCTCGGTCTGGCCGAACATTTCGTTGATGGTGACACCGAGCGCTTCCCGCGCCCACGCGAAGACCGTCGTGCCGACCGCTTCACCCGCGCTCATGATCGAGCGCAGGTCGATGTCGAACACCTCGCGCGGCTTCGGATACGCCTTCATCATGAGCTTGAGCGCGGTGGGGAAGAGGAAGGTGTTGCGCACCTGGTAGCGTTCGATGAGGCGAAACGCCCGCTCGGGGTCGAAGCGGCCGCGGTAACCCACGATCGGCTGCCCGAAATAGAGCGCCGGCAGGAGCGCGTCCATGAGCCCGCCCGTCCACGCCCAGTCGGCCGGCGACCAGAAGAGATCGCGCGGCTGCGGGTAACCGTCGTGCGAATGGACGAAGCCCGGAAGGTTGCCCAGGAGGCAGCGGTGCGGCATCAGCGCACCCTTGGGCGGCCCCGTGGTGCCGCTCGTGTAGACGATGAGCGCCGGATCGTCGGCGCGCGTGGTCACCGGCGCAAAGCGTGGTGACGCATCGCCGACCAGCGTGTCGTAGTCGAGCAGGTCGGCGGCGCGGGCGCCCGCCACGCCGATCGCGTGCGTCAGCGTCGGCAGCTTCGCGCGGATCGGCGCCAGGTTGTCCATCGACTGCGGATCGACGAAGGCGATGCGCGCGCCGGAATTGGCGAGGCGGTATTCGAGCGCGTCGGGGCCGAAGAGAAACGACAGCGGAACCGTGACGGCGCCCAGCTGGTAGGTGGCGAGGTGGGCGACGATCGTCTCGCGCCGCTGCGGGAGGATCAGCGCGACCCTGTCACCGCGGCGAATGCCGAGCCGCACCAGCGCGTTCGACAGCCGGTTCGCCTCGCGCGCGAGGTCGAAGAAGCTGTGCGCGGAGGTGGCGCCTCCTTCGTCTTCCCAGTACAGCGCGAAGCGGGCGCGATCGTCGGCCCAGCGGCCGCAGCAGGCGTGCGCGATGTTGAACTCGACCGGCACCTCCCAGCGATGGTTCGCGTGGAGTTGCGCGTGCTGGTCGCGGGCCACGGCGTCATTCCTCCGTCGATGGCGGCAGCGCCACGCCGACGATATCACTTACCGCCGGCAAGGGCGCCGTCGCGTCGCCGGATTCCACCATCGCCCAGACCCAGTCCGACTGCCGCTCGAGCACGCGGCCAAAGCGAATGGGATTGCTCGCCCGCGCGCTCGTGAGGTGGAGCCGCTTGCCGGGCTGGTATTCGGCCGGCGGTACGATGAGCGATTGCACCTCGCTGTCACCGTCGCGCGCGCGCAGCGCGAGGAACAACCCATGGAAGCGGCGTCCTTGTGCGGTCGTCTCGCCGTTGACCGAGTAGGCGTCGCTTCCCTTGTGCAGTTCGGCGAGTTCGACGGCGACCATCGCGTTGGCGACGATCTGCATGCCGATCTCCGCGCGATCCGCGGTCATGCGCTTGATCCGCCGAATAATGCCCAGCGTCCAGCCCGGGTGGTCGTGCGCGCGGGTCGCGGCAAGCGTGCCGAGCGTCATCGTGCCGGCCGTGCCCATGGGCGCGATCAACCGATATCCCGTCTGGCTCACGTCGCGAATCTCCCACGGCCCGCCGGGTGCGGAGTATTGCGCAAAGCGGCGGCGGGCGAGTTCCATGCGGCGATCGGTTTCGTTGCGTATCCGACCGAACACGGCGAGTTCGAGCGTGCTCCCGAAGCTCTTGCCGGACTCGAGGCGCGGCACGGGAACGGTATCCTCCTCGCGCAGGTACGCCGAGATCTTGCCGAAGCCCAGGATGGCATCGGCGGTACCGGCGGTCGCGCTGCGCTCGCCGCGGCGCGCAAACGGCTTGAACTCGGGGTCGACCTGCGCGGCGATGCGCGCCACGAGGCCCAGTTGCTCGGTGCGCTTGGGCGTGCGATCGGACAGCGGCTCCCGCTTGATCTTCTGTTCGAGCATGAGGACGTTTTGCAGCAGCACCGAATGCAGCGTCCGGGTGTCGAGAAAGAGCACGCGACCCTCAAGTGGCCCTGGCGTGCGCCGCTTCAGGCCTTCGCGCGCTCCGAGGTCGACGTAGAACGACGTCGCGCTCGAAGGCTCCAGGGCGAGACGCAGCGGTGCGGCCCAGGACTCGAGCTCGGTGGCGACCCATTCGAGGTGTCGAGCGGTCATGTTGCCGCCGTGCATGAGTTGCAGCAGCAGCGTCAGCAGATACTCGTGCTCGATCGTCGTGCTGCCCGCGCCGCGCGGCAAGGCGTGGCGCTCGATCTGCCGCGAGCAGGCGAGTGCGAAGAGGTCGTGCAGCTCCGCCCATTTGGCCGGGATCCACGGCTCGTAGCGGTAGAGGCGGATTCGCGCGTCGAGCCCCATATGGACGATTTGCCGGCAGACGAGCTCAGGGAGGAGCTGCTGCCACTTGGTGCTCTGCGCATGGCGCGAGACCTCACGGGCGTAGCTGTAGTAGGCGAGGAGGAACGCCTGCGTGAGATCGAACAGCGCCGCCCAGAGCTGGTGTTCGATCTTCGTGCTGCGCGTCGCGTGCTCGATGTATTGTTGGGTCAGACTCTTGCGCAGGCTCGTGCAGCCGTGATCGACGTGAATGATCGTGGCGAGCCGCTGCGGCGTGCGCGGCGCGTCCACCTCGGCGGCGCGACCGAGCGCGGTCACCAGCCCGGATTGCGTGGCCAGCGGATCGTTCGCGGGGAAGGCGGCGAGCCAGCGCTCGGCGGCCCTTGCGTCCGCGAGCGGATCCTTGTCGTTTTTGCCGAAACCGAACATCGCGTGCGAGGGCGGGCTGGTGACCGGTGGCGTTGATTGTGCAGGGAAGCGACGCAAGAAGCGGGCCGTCGACGACGCCGTGCGGCCGCGCCGATCATGGCGCAAAGTCGACGTACCGGCAAGACGCGGCCAGGACGCTTGGCACGCATCGTGCATGTACGTATCGTGGAGCACAAGTGCGACCGGACGCGTTGGTCGCACCGTGCAAGGACCCGCGTGCCTGCGATTGTGTGGTACAAGCCACACCAGTCTCCACGGGCCGGGGAACGGTAACGTAGGACAAGGCAGACGATATGGGCATTCTGATCAAGGCACCCGCCCGGCGCCGCGACCTCGGGCTGGTCGCCGTCGATGCGCCGGACAGCGGTGCGGATACGCGGGGCGCACTGCACATTCGCGAGGTCGTGCGCAGCACCGGCCTGCGGCGCGAGCAACTCTACATGTGGCAACGGCGGTACGGCTTCCCATCACCGCTGCGCGATCCTTTCGGTGATCGTCTCTATCCGCCGGACCAGGTCGCGCGCCTGAAGCTCATCAAGCAGCTGCTGTCCGAGGGCTGGCGCGCCGGTGCGGTGGTGCCGCTCGCGGATTCGGCGCTGCAATCGATGCTGGGGATCGCCGTCGACGAGCCGGCGCCGCTGCCACCGGAGATCGACACGGCCGTCAAGCTGCTCGCGCAGCATCGGGTGGGCGAGATGCAGAACCACCTCTCGAAGCTCCTCGTCAGCCAGGGGCTGCGCAAATTCCTCGAGCAGACGCTCATTCCGCTCAACGAGGTGGTACACGAGCGCGTGGTGCGCGGCGAAATGCAGAGCTTCCAGGAATTGCGCTTCGCCGACCTCGCACAGCGCCTGTTGCGCGACGTGACGCGCCTCGTACGCCCGACCCGCGACGCGCGCCAGGTCCTCCTCGCCACCCCGCCCAATGACCCCAACCAGTTGGGACTCGCGATCCTGGAGTTGCTGCTCTTCACCGAGGGCGTCAATTGCCTGGCGCTGGGCGCCGGCGTCCCGGCGCAGGAGATCGCCGGTGCTGCCGACGCGTACAAGGTCTCGCTGGTGATGCTGCTCTTCGATCGCGGCATCTCCGGCAAGATTGCCGGACAGGAGATTCGCGGGTTGCGCGCGGCGCTCGCCAGCGCGGTGCCGCTCGTGGTGAGTGGACGCGCCGTCAATCTCCTCGCCAAGCCGATCCCGGAGGTGCACACCGCCGCCGACTTCAGTTCGGTGATGGGGAAGATGCGCGCGCTCGGCGTGCTTCCCGCCGCTCCGGTTTCGCTCGTCGGCATGCATTCGGACCTGCCGCAGCGCGCGTAGGAGTAGCATTGACCGGTGGATCGAGTCACCCTCACCCCTGCCGCCGAGGCTCGCGACGGTCGCGCGCGGGTCGCGGCGCGGCGCACGCTCTGGCGCTGGCTCGGTCTCGTGCTCGCGGCGACGATCGCCTGGCTCCTGGTCGTCGCGTATCGGCAACCGGAATTCGTCCTCGACCTCGCGAACCTGCGCTTGTGCTGAGCGCGTTCGGCCGCGGTCAGGGCTCGCTCAGGAACTCCGTGAGCGTGCGCCGCTCCTTCTTGGTCGGACGCCCCGCGTGGCGTGGCGCGCTCGCCCGCTCGGCGCGCTGCAGGGCGAGCGCCTCCGCACGCGCCCGAACGCTCGCCTCGTCCTCGCGATAGAGGAGCGCCGCTTCGGTCGCGCCGCCGCGCCGGTCGGACGTCGCGAGCACTCGCACCTGCCAGGTGAGCCCGCCGCGGCGGACGGTTACGGTATCGCCGACCCGCAGCGCGTGCGCCGGCTTGACGCGCTCGTTCTCCAGGCGCGCCTGCCCGGCGTCGATCGCCTGTGCGGCAACCGTGCGCGTCTTGTAGAAGCGCGCCGCCCACAGCCACTTGTCGAAGCGTACGCGGCCGCGTGGCGCTTCGGATGGATGAGCGCCGGCATCGCTCACGCGACCTTCACCTTCGCTTCCACCTTGAGGTTGTACAGCGTCATGGGCAACGCCGAATTCTTGTCGAAGAGCGCGCCCGCCTCGATACCGGCGCGCGCCACCGCTTCCGCGGTCTTCAGACGCGGGTAGAGCGCCTGCATGGCGCCGAGTGCGAACTCGCGTCCGGTACCGGCCGCCCAGAACTGCGTGTACTCGAAGACCTCGCGCATCGAATAGACACCGAAGATGCCGTGCCCATTGGCGATGAGCGCCGTGATCTGCGTCGATTCGTACGGATCGTCCTCCTCTTCCTTCGGATTCAGAAAGTGCTGCTCCTTGAGGATCGGGTGCAACCGGCGGAACGTTTCGAAGAT
This sequence comes from Burkholderiales bacterium, assembly GCA_020852555.1. Taxonomy (GTDB): domain Bacteria; phylum Pseudomonadota; class Gammaproteobacteria; order Burkholderiales; family Casimicrobiaceae; genus VBCG01. The sequence continues at coordinate 12,587 of JADZAQ010000179.1, read as the reverse complement.
GGCGAACTTGTCCGAGAAGTCGAGCGGCTCCTGGCGGTGCAGCAGGCTCTCGAACACCAGTTGGTGCGCCGCCGACCCGCACAGGCCGATGTAGGTGTCGCGGTAGCGCACGATCTTGTCGTACGTGCGGTCGTGTTCGGCACCCAGGCGAGTGTCGCCAAAGGTGGTGAGCGAGTCGGCGGCGATGGCGATATCGCCGCCTTTGCGGACGATGACGAGCGTGGTCATGGGAGGATCGAAACGCAGCGCCGCGTGAAACGTCGCATTGCGCGGCGGACGGGCGTCGCGGGCGGAGCTCGCGAGCGGTGGATGAACGCGAATTATACGCGCGGCGCGGGCAGCGCCGTGACTGCGGGGATACGCGCAGGTTGCCAGGCGCGAATCGCGTAGTCGAGGAATCGCCCCCCCGAATTCGGACGGGTATCGGGCTCGCACTGGCCCAAGAAGCGCCACGCCGCGAGCAGCGCAGCGACCAGAGCGTCGTGCGGCAGCGCGCACGCCTGCGTGTGCTTGGAAAGCTTGTGGCCGTCCTCGTCGGTCGCCACCGGCACGTGCAGGTACTCGGGTGTCGGCAGGTCCAGGTAGCGCTGCAGGACGATCTGCCGCAGCGTCGAGGTCAGCAGGTCGGCGCCGCGGACCACGCTGGTGATCCCCTGCGCGGCATCGTCGACGACCACCGCGAGCTGGTAGGCGAAAAGGCCGTCGGCACGACGCACGATGAAATCACCCACGTCGCGCGCGAGGTCCTGCGTCTGCACGCCCTGCACGCGATCGACGAAGGAGATGGCGCCCGCGGCAACGCGCACGCGCCAGGCGCACGGGGGCCGCGCCCGCGCGGCGTCGATGCCCTCGCGGCAGGTTCCCGCATACACGCGCTCGCCGATCGCGTTGAGCGGCGTCGCCTCGAGCTCGCGCCGCGTGCAGGCACAGCGATAGACGAGGTCGGCGGCGGCGAGGCGCGCGAGTGCCGCCTCGTACAGCGCGGCACGTTCGCGCTGACGCACCACGTCGCCGTCGATCCGAAAGCCGTAGCGATCGAGTGCCGCGAGGATCGCCTGCTCGGCTTCGGATCGGCTGCGCGACGTATCGACGTCCTCGATCCGGACGAGCCAGGTCCCGCCGCGCTGCCGCGCGTCGCAGTAGCTCGCGAGTGCCGCGACCAGCGATCCGAAGTGCAACGGGCCGGTCGGCGAAGGTGCGAAGCGGCCGCGGACCGGGCGCGAAGCGGAATCCCGCTCGCCGCTCACCGCGGCCCGGAGCGGCCGCGCGGGTCGACAATCGCCGCCGTGGCGCCGATCGGGGTGTACGCGAAGTGACGATCGACGGCGGCGATCACCGCCAACGGATACTCGGGGCGACCCAGGCTCCCGTTGTAGCGGCCGAGCGCGCGGTAATAGTCGCCGTTCTCGAGGTCGAGATAATGGCGCAGGATCACCGCACCGTAGCGCAGATTGGTGCGCAGGTTGAAGAGGTTCTGGTCGGCGGTCCCGATCTGCTTCACCCAGAACGGCATCACCTGCATGTAGCCGCGTGCGCCGACGCTCGACACCGCGTATTTCTTGAACCCGCTCTCGTGATACATGACGCCGAGGACGAGCTGCGGATCGAGCCCGGCGCGGGTCGCTTCGTAGTACACGGTGGCGAGGAGGTCGCGTCGCTCGCGTTCGTCGGGAATCTTGCCGGCGATGCGCTGCGACATCTCGGCCAACCACCGTGCGACGTCGGCTCGTTGCGCGTAATCGGCCGGCACCGGCGCGTCGGCGATGGCCTTCGAGAGGCCCGCGACGACCGACGGGGCGAGCTTCTCCTCCTGCTGCGCGCCGGCGCTCGCGCCGACCGGTGCTGCGAGCACGACGGCGACCAGGCCGGTACGCAGCATGGCGGTGACGCGGGAGCGGAGGGGCATCGCGGCGGTCATCGGTGCATGGGCGGTGACGTCGGCGGCGGGCGGCTCGGCCGGTGGCTATCGCGCACCGCGCCCGAGACGTTCGCGGATGAATGCCGCGATCGCCGTGCGGGGCACCGGTGTCGCGGCGGTGTCGCGCCGCCCCTGGTATTCGACGTTGCCCTCCTTCAAGCCGCGATCGCCGATGGTGATGCGGTGCGGAATCCCGATCAATTCGAGGTCAGCAAACATCACGCCAGGCCGCTCGCCGCGGTCGTCGAGCAGCACCTCGACGCCGGCTGCTTCGAGCTCGGCGTGCAGGCGGTCCGCTTCCGCACGTACCGCCTCGTTGCGATCGTAGCCGACCGGCGCGATCGCGACCGTGAACGGCGCCAACGGCTCCGGCCAGATGATGCCCTTGGCGTCGTGATTCTGCTCGATCGCCGCCGCCACCACGCGCGTCACCCCGATGCCGTAACAGCCCATCTCCAGCACCTTCGACTGGCCGGCCGCGTCGAGGTAGGTGGCGCCCATTGCCTCGGAGTACACGTGGCCGAGCGCGAAGACGTGACCCACCTCGATGCCGCGGACGATGTCGAGCGTGCCGTGACCGTCGGGCGAAGGATCACCCTTGACCACGCAGCGGATGTCGGCGACGCGATCGGGCTCGCGGCAATCGCGACCGAAGTTGACCCCCGCGAGGTGCGCGTCGGGCTCGTTGGCGCCGCAGATGAAGTCCGCCATCACCGCGACCGAGCGATCGACGATGAGCGGCATCCCCGAAGTGATGCCCACCGGTCCGAGGTAGCCCGGCTTGCAGCCCGTGGCGGCGACGATCTCGGCTTCGGTCGCCCAGCGCCAGCCGTCCATCCCGGGGAGGTTGCCGATCTTCACCTCGTTGCCCATGTGATCGCCGCGCACGAGCAGCATGTGCGCGCGCTCACCCGCCCACGCCATGAGGCACTTGACGGTGCGCGCCAGCGGCACGCCGAGGAGCTGCGCGACGCCTTCGCAGGTGGCGATGCCCGGTGTCGCCACCCTGGCCATCGCCTGCGTCGGCGCCGGCCGCGCCTGGGCGGGCGCCAGCGCTTCGGCCTTCTCCACGTTGGCGGCGTAATGCGAGCCCGTGCTGTACGCGAGCGCGTCCTCGCCAGATTCGGCCAGCACCTGGAACTCGTGCGACGACAGCCCGCCGATGGCGCCCATGTCCGCCTCCACGGCGCGGAACGACAGTCCCATGCGCGTGAAGATGCGCGCGTACGCATCGTACATCTTACGATAGCTCACCATCATCGCGTCGGCGTCGGCGTCGAACGAGTACGCATCCTTCATGATGAACTCGCGGGCGCGCATGACCCCGAAGCGCGGCCGGATCTCGTCGCGGAACTTGGTCTGAATCTGGTAGAAATTGACCGGCAGCTGGCGATAGCTGCGGATCTCGCGACGCACGATGTCGGTGATCACCTCCTCGTGCGTGGGGCCGAGCACGAAATCGCGCTCGTGGCGGTCTTTCATGCGCAGCATGTTGGGCCCCATCTTCTCCCAGCGGCCGGTTTCCTGCCACAGCTCGCCCGGCTGCACCACCGGCATCACGAGTTCGAGCGCGCCGGCACGGTTCATCTCCTCGCGGACGATGGCTTCCACCTTGCGCAGCGTGATGAGGCCGAGCGGCATCCACGTGTAGAGCCCGCTGCCCAGTCTGCGGATGAGGCCGGCGCGCAGCATGAGCTTCTGGCTCGTGATTTCGGCTTCGGCGGGTGCTTCCTTGAGCGTCGACAGATAGAACGTGGAAACGCGCATGATCTTGTTTTTGCAGGGCAAGCCGTCGATTGTACCGGACGATGCACGCCCGTCGGCGGTCACCCTAGCGCGGCCGTTTGGCGAGGTCGATGTCCATGTACTGGAAGTACGCCGAGAACGGCGAGGGATAGTAGCCCAGCAGCCACGGCTGCACGAACGCGTTCTGGACGTCGACGAGCAGCGGGATGACCGGCGCGTAGCCGTGCAGGATCGCGGTCATCGTGCGCGCGGCGCGCAGCCGCGCGGGCTCGTCGCGGGCGCGCACGAAATCGCGGTACGCCCGGTCGTACGGCTCGTAACGGAAGCGCGATTCGTTGGCTTCCGGCGGCATCGGCCCGTAGAAGGTCTGGAAGATGAGCCCGTTGGGATTCGCGCTGCGGCCGTGGATGGCGAGCGCGAAATGGCCCTGCGCCGTCGCCTTGAAGAGATCCTGGACCGGGACGGCGCGGAAGTCGAGGCGCACGCCGAGCGCGTCCATGTTTTTCTTCAGGAGCGTCTGGATCTCGCGCCACACGGTGCCGGTGAAGATCGTGAGGACCACGGTGAGCGGCTTGCCGTCCGGCGCGAGCCGCAGTCCCTGCGCATCGCGCCGGTTGTAGCCCAGACGGTCGAGGAGCGCTGCCGCGGTCGCGGGGTCGTAGGGGCGCGGCGGTGCGTCGGGATCGAAGCCCGCGATGCCGGGCGCGACGATCTGGTCGGTGGGCAGCGCCTGCCCCTGGTAGACGACGCGCTTCAGCGTGTCGACGTCGATGCCGAGTGCGATCGCACGCCGCAGGGCGGTGCGGGCGCGGTCCATGCCGCCGATCACCGGATCGTCCATGTTGACGTACAGCGAGCGCACCGAGTTGGTCGCATAGACGATGCGCGTGATGCCGCGGGCGGCTAGCGGGGGCGCGAGCGCATCGTTGACCAGCAGCGGGCCCACCGCCTCGCCGCGCAATTCGATGACGTCGACCGCGCCGCGGTCGAATTCGAGGACGCGCACGTTCTGCTCGTCGATGATCTGCGCCTCGATGCGGCCGATCGCCGGAAGCTTGCGCCCCTTCATGACAGCGGCGATCGGCGCCGCCTCGGGATTGGTCGTCGGCGGAAACTGGAGCGTGCGGTAGTCGGGGTTGGCCTCGAACACGAGCCGCGAGCCGCGCTGCCATTCCTTCAGCCGATACGGCCCGGTGCCGACCGCGCGTGCCTGGATGTCACCCTTCGCGGCCTCGACGACCTCGCGGGCCACGGCTTCGATGACGAGGAGGCCGAGCGCAACGGCGTACTGCTCGTCGTTGAAGGTCAACTGTAGCGTGTGGCGATCGGTCGCCCGCAGGCCGGCGACCGGCGCGTCGTAGTCGAATTTCGCGCCGGGCTTGCGCGCGGCGTCGACCACCGGGCGCATGCCGACGATGAGGTCGGTCACCTCGGGATCGCCACCCCCGCGCAGGTTGGGGTCGCAGTAGCGCTTGATCGAGTAGACGTAGTCCTCGGCGACGAGTTCGCGCGGCTTGCCGCCGAAGGCGGGATCGGGCGTGAAGCGGATGCCGGGCTGCAGGCGAATCGTCCACGTCTTGCCGTCGGCCGAGATTGCCGGCATCCCGGCTGCCGTCCGCGGCACCGGGCCGGGTGGGCGGTCGAGGTAATGCCATTCGTACATTCCCTCGTAGACGAGCTGCGCGGCGTCGCGCGAGTACTTGTCCTGGAGCTGGTGCGGATCGAGCGTGTCGATGTCGCTGATGGCCAGGCGCAAAACCTTCGCGGGATCGGCCGCATGCGCTTGCCCCGCCGCGCCCGCAACGAGCGCGACGGCCAGCAACACGACAGCGCGTGCCATCGGTGACACGGCGTTACGGGCCGGCAGCATGGGTCGGGCGGACGCGACCCGCGCCCGCCCCTATCGTCAGCGGCGCCGGGCCGCCCCAAGCCGCTGACTGCGCCCCCTTTGGGGGCAGCGAGCGAAGCGAGCGTGGGGGTCGTTCACTCTCAGCGGACCACGAGAACCGGCAGCTTGCTGTGCGTGAGCACCTTGGTGGTTTCGCTGCCGAGGAGCAGCGAGGCGAGACCGCGGCGGCCGTGCGAGGCCATCACGATGGTGTCGGCCTTCGCCTTCTTGGCGCCGGCGAGGATCGCCTCCCACGGCGAGTTGCTCGTGGCCTGCATCGTCGCCACCTCGACACCCTTGGCCTTGGCGGCGGTCCGCTCGAGGAGCTTGGTGGCCTCTTCCTTCATCGCCTTGGCGTAGTCGCGGCGCGAGACCATGCCGACCGACACGCCCTCGGCGTAGACCTGCATCGGGTACTCGGGAACGACGTGCAGCAGCGTGACGCGGGCTCCGGTGGCCTTGGCGAGCTCGACGCCGTACGTGACGGCCTTGAGCGAGAGCTTGGAACCATCGATGGGAACCAGCAGATGTTTGTACATCGTCAACCCCTTTCGTATCGTCGATCGTGGTTATCGAGCATGACGCTCCTCGATGATACCTGCGCCCGCGGGTTCCCGGTTGATGGCCATCAAGGCGCCGCGTGCGATAATTGAAATGTTCGTCGCTTTTGCCACGCTGGTTGCGGCGCCCCCTGTTCCCGTTTCGCCGTGACCCCGCACGCTGCCAGCGCCACCGACATCCACGCCTGGGCTCGCGACAGCCTGGCCGCCGACACGGGCGCCAAGGCCGAAGCCTGCGATGCGCGGATCGCGGACGCGCTCGCTTCGCTCGTCACGCAATTGCCGGCGAGCGCCCTGGCCGATCTCTTCGCGACGGCACCGTCCGCCGACGGCTATCGGCACCTCTGGCGCATCCTGGCGCGAGCCGAGCGCAGCGGAGCGTTTGGCCACGAGTCGTTGGTCCGCCTCTTCGCGCTTCCGGTCATCGTCGTCGCGGCGCTCGCCGACGCCCGGGCGGAGCCACGCGAATTGCCCGGCGTCGTTGCCGATGCCGCGGGGCTGACGGCGCTCCTCGTCGAGCACGGCGCGCTGGCCGGGAACCGGACACTGGCGCTGGGTTCCGCACTGGCCGACGCCAACGCGCTCGAGTTCGCGCGCCTGCCCGCCTTGTTCGCGACGGCTGCCCGCGCCATGACCGATGACTCGCAACCGGCGAGGCTCGACCTCATGCCCGCGCCGATCAACGTCGCCGGTACGACCGAAGCGGTACACCTGCGCTTCCTCGTGGGAACTGCACTGGCTGCACCGGGAGCGGCGATCTTCGCCGACCCCGCAGTCGGGCGCTGGTCGCTGCCCTTCACGCAGCAGCTCTCGGCGATGCTCGCGGTCGCGGGGACGTCGGTGCTCGCGCTGCCGCGCGCGCCGCAGCCGCTCGTCGAGGCGCTGTGGCAGGGGCGTGTCGCCCAGCGCGAGGTGGCGGCGCAGCTCTTCGTCAGCAACGCGTCGCGCGACTTCCGCGCCCGAGTCGGGGAGCCGGCCGCGGTGATCAGCGTGCACCAGCGACACCCGGGCGAAGCGCCGTTCGAGGTGCGACTGTCGCTGTCGTCGCCTTTCGACCCGGGAGCGGCGCAAGGGCTGCGCTGTCCACTATGGCCGCTCGATCGCGTCGACGACGCGGTGGCGACGCTCACCAGCCTGCTCGCCGATTGCCGCATCGCCGCCGTCCGCCGCGAGCCGGGCGTGCATCCCGATCGCGATCCGCGCACCGGCGGTCCGCTGCTGTTCAAGGCCGAAGGCGAGGGCGACACTCCGGCGACGCACTGACGCCGCCGTCGCGAGCACCGCGTCGGGAGAGCGCTACGCGCCCGCGGGCTTCGCGGGCGCGGCACCCGGCTCGCCGCGCTTGACGCGACCGATGCCGCTCACCCGCTCGGTGACCTCGGGGTCGCCCAGGTACTCGACCTCGCCGGCGCCGGAGATCACGACGTGCAGCGTATGCGTGGCGCGCACGAGCACCTGTCCCGCGCCGGTCACCGTCACCGTGGCGTCGCGGCTGACGAGATCCGCGGCCCGGTACTCGCCGGCGCCGGCGATGGTGACCGTTTGCGTGGTGACGGTCCCGGCCAGCACCGCGCGCAGCGCGCCCGCTCCCGACACCGTGAGCTCGTCCGCGGCCAAGCCACTGATGTCGATCGACGTACCGCCCGCCCCGGAGATCGCGAGCGCCGGGGTGCGCAGCCCGGCGACCACCACCTTGACCGTGCCGGCCGCGGCGATCGCGTCGAGGTTGCGAAAGACGACGGTGATCCGCGCCGCGCGCGCGCTGTCGCGATCGAGGAGCCAATCCCACCAGTGCCCGTCGTCGCTCGCTTCGAGGTGCAGCGTGCCGTCGCGAACGCTCGCCGAGACCAAGGCGCCGCCGTCGCCCGCCGCCGAGGTGACGCGCTCGCCGTCGCCTTGCACCAGCGTGACCTCGGCGGTCCCGGCCACCTCGATGCGGCGAAAGGGCGGCAGCGCCTGCGTCAGCGGCTTCGCCGTCACCGCGATCGCGGGCGCATCGACGCGTGTGGTGAACGACACCGTCGATACGGTAAGCCAGGTGAGCAGCGCGGCGAGCAGCACCGAGCCGAGGATGACGAGGGGAAGCGTGAAGCGGTGCATGGCAGGTCCGGTATCGGCGACGAGGATACCCCGGTCGGTTGGATGCGCGCACCCCGTCGCGCGGATTCACGCCAATCGTGGCGGGCGCCTTCGGCAGCGACGTGGCGGCGGCGCTGCGGCAAGCGGTGCCGCCGCATTCGCCGCGCACGGGCATGCACGCGTATAGTGGCCGGTTCGTCCCGACTCGCTACTGCCCATGAGTTTCGATCGTATCCCGGCCGGCACCGATCTTCCGAACGACTGCAACGTCGTGATCGAGATCCCGATGCACGCCGATCCCATCAAGTACGAAATCGACAACGAGACGGGCGCGGTGTTCGTCGATCGCTTCATGTCGACGGCCATGCACTACCCGTGCAACTACGGCTACATCCCGCAAACGCTCTCCGACGATGGCGATCCCTGCGACGTGCTGGTGCTCTCGCCGGTACCGCTCATCACCGGGGTCGTCGTGCGTTGCCGGCCGATCGGCATGCTCAAGATGGACGACGAGGCCGGCGGGGACAGCAAGATCCTCGCCGTGCCGATCGACAAGCTCTCGTCGCTGTACCGCGACATCAAGTCGCCGCGCGACCTGCCGGCGATCACCACCCAGCAGATCGCGCATTTCTTCGAGCACTACAAGGATCTCGAGCCGGGCAAGTGGGTGCGCGTGGCGAGCTGGACCGAAGCCGACGAGGCGCGACAGGAGATCATGCGGAGCGCGGCGCGCTTCATCCCCCGCAAGCGCAAGCGCAAGTGAGCGGTACGCGTGCGGGCGACGCGCGCGGCGCATAGCGTGTCCGCGTCGTCCGGGCCGGGCGCCGTGCGCGGCGCGGCGTTCTTTCCCGCGCTCTTCGTGGTCCTGTGGAGCACGGGGTTCATCGCCGCCAAGTACGGCCTGCCGTACGCGCCGCCGTACGCCTTCCTGGCGTGGCGCATGCTCCTCGTGTCGCTGCTGCTCGGCGCGGTCGCGCTCGGCGGCCGGGCGTCGTGGCCGCGCACGCTCGTCGAGTACCGCGATCTCGCCATCGTCGCGCTGCTCGTGCACGTCCTGTACCTGGGCGGCGTGTTCGTGGCGATCGATGGTGGGATGGCCGCCGGCACGATTGCGATGCTGGTCGGCCTCCAGCCGATCCTGACCGTCGTGCTCGCCTGGACGTGGCTCGGCGAAACGGTCACGCTGCGGCAGTGGTTGGGGCTCGGCTGTGGGCTGGCCGGCGTCTACTTCGTGGTGCGGCATAAGGTCGACTTCGGAGGCAGCTTGCAAGGGCTCGTTCCTGCCGCCATCGCGCTCGTCGGGATCAGCATCGGCACGCTCTACCAGAAGCGACACTGTGCGCACGTCGACCTCCGTAGCGGCGCGGCGATCCAGTTTGCCGTGTGCGCGGTGATCTTCATCCCGCTCGCCGCATTCGCCGAGACGCGGCCGGTCGTCTGGACGCCGAGTTTCGTCTTTGCGCTCGGCTGGTCGGTGGTCGTGCTGTCGGTCGGTGCGATCAGCCTCCTCTACTGGCTGCTGCGCCACGGCGCCGCCGCCAACGTCGCCCGGCTTTTCTATCTCGTGCCACCGGTCACCGCTTTCCAGGCCTACCTGCTCTTCGGCGAGACGCTCGATGCACTGGCGTTCGCCGGCATGGTGCTGATCGCGCTTGGCGTCGTCCTCGCGCGGGCGCGGCCGGCGTCGTAATGGCGGGCGCGGCGCCGCTCACGTCGGCATTTCGTCGCGCTCTACGCGGCGCCGCCGCGGCGTGCCGCCGTCTCGGCGTCGTTGACGATGCGCGTGCCGGCGATGCGGTCGTGGAGGAACTGGCGATCGCGGTCGACGATGGCCCAGAGGAAGCCGAGCGCCACGAGCCAGGCCGCGTGGGCGCCCAGGCCGCGGGGGGCGAGCACCGCGTACGCCGCCACCGCCAGCAGCGGACCGAACCAGGCGGCGAGATAGCGCATGAGCGCCACGCGCGGCGCGAGCGGGCCGCCGTCGGCGCCGACGAGGCGTAGCCGCCACGTCTTCATGGGCAGCGTCCGGCGCCCGTTCGACCAGCACCAGGTGAAGTAGCCGGCGAGCACCGCAAAGAGAATCCAGAAGAGTGCGAGGCGCTCTGGCAGCGCCGGCACCATGAGATTCTTCGCCGCCCCGGCGTGACCCGGGGTGACGAGTGGCAGCAGCGCGAAGTTGACGACGAAGAGCAGCGCAACGAGCAGCAACGCTTCGTAGATCAGCGCGGCGAAGCGGCGAACGAGCGACGCATCACTCGTTCGCGCCGATGGGGTTGGCGCCGATGGCGGAGTCTGCGGTGCGTGCAAGGCCGGATCACCGCCCGCGGGACGGCTCGCTGCCAGGCGCAGCCGAAGGCGCGGTGGCCGGTGGCGCGGCGGACGGTGGCGCGGCGGACGGTGGCGCGGCCGACGGTGGCGCGGCCGACGGTGGCGCGGTCCGGGCCGCCGCCGGTGGTGCGGCTGGCGGTGGCGTCGACCGCACGGCCGGCGTCGATCGCGCTTCGCCCGGCTTGCCAGGATTGGGCGCCGGACGTGCCGCGAGTTCGCGCTTCTCGTCGGGGGATAGGTTCTGGTATTCCTGCCAGCGTTGGCGAACCTCGTTCTTCTTCTCCGGCGGGAGTTGCCCGAGCGACTTGTAGCGCTCGCGCGCGGCTTGGCGCTGCTGCGGCGTCAGTTCTGCCCAGGACTTCATCTGTTCCTCGATCCGCCGTTGCTCGGCCGGATTCATGGTCGAGTAGCGCTTGGCGATGCCGCGCCACTTTTCCTTGCGCTGCGGCGTCAGGCGATCCCAGTCGGAAGCGAGCGGCGCCAGGACTTGGCGCTCGGCCGGTGTCAATTGCGACCACTTGGGTGACGCGGCTCCGGCCTGGGCGTGCGCGACCGGCACTGCGACGAGCGCGAGCGAAACGATCAGGGCCGCGGTGACGAATGCGCGTACGACGGCTGCCATCAACGCTGAAAACTCGTGAGCCAGGTCTGGAAGCCGCGGTCGACGTAGGCGTCGATGGGCAGATCCGACGTGAGGATCTGGACGTCGAGGTCGGCAATTTCCCGGGTCTTCCGGTCCGTGCGCCACTCCTGGTACCCGAAGGCGAGCGCGCCGGCGAAGACGACGACGCCAATGCCGATCCACCCGCTCCGGCGCAGGCCATGGCGCGCACCGCCGCCAGCGCCGGCCAGCGCCGGCGCGTACCGCGACTGTGCAACGGGCGCGATCCCCGTGACACGAGCGAGCGCCTGGGCCCGCGCCTGCTGCAACCGGTAGGCGGTCCCTGGGCGCATCTCGGCCGCCCCCATATCGAGGTAACCTTTTATTTTTCTTGAGAAATCCTGTTCGTCGCGGGTCATAGCTGGAGTCCTTTGGCGGCGAGCATGTCGGCCAGCGCGTGGGTGGCGCGCGAGCAATGGGTCTTCACGCTTCCTTCGGTACACCCCATCACCGCGGCGGTTTCCGCCACATCAAGCTCTTCCCAGTAACGCAGCAGAAATGCTTCCCGTTGACGCGCCGGGAGCTTGGCGATTGCCTGCTCGATCAGGCCGACGATTTGCGCCCGTTCGACCTGCCGGGCGGGATCTTCCGCGGCGTTCGAGTCCGATTTCGCGCGCAAAGCGTCGAGTGGATCGAATTCCTCGTCTTTCTCATCACCTTTGCCCAGCGCCGAGAGCACGGTCGTCCACGCATTCCTGACCTTTTGCCGGCGGAAATGGTCGTGGATCGTGTTCTGCAAGATGCGCGCAAACAGGAGGGGTAGCTCGGCGGCGGGCTTGTCGCGATACTTTTCGGCAAGTTTGAGCATCGCGTCCTGCACGATGTCGAGCGCGGCATCCTCGTCGCGGGTGGCGAACATCGCGTGCTTGAAGGCCCGCCGCTCGGTGTCGGCGAGAAATCTCGAAATCTCGGCAGGAGTAGCCAGGGTCGGGGTTCGGGTCTCGTGCGGCCGGGGCATTATAGGTTGCCGCCGGGCGGCCGCCGCAGCTTTCGGCGGCCCGCATTTTGCGGCGCAACATCTTGACCACACGCCGCGCGAGCGGATAATCTTCAAGGGTCGCCGCTGCTTCTGCGGGGGCGGCAGGCAGTACTGCAAAAACGACCGTACGCGGTCCCTCGAGTGGCGTCACAAGCGCCGCCGAGCCTCCAAGGACCGTGCGCGGGTTTTCTCAAAATCGCGGCTCGCCTACCACGAACCGTCGAGTCTTGGCCGTAGTGCGCGCTTACCTCACGGCGCGCCAGGCGCGGATTGCAGTGCCCGGCGGCGCTCGCGCGTCCTCCGGACCGATCCATCGACACAACGAACGGGGCTTCACATCATGCAACTCACGGGTGCGGAAATCGTCATCCGCTGCCTCCAGGAAGAAGGCGTCGAGTACGTCTTCGGCTATCCGGGCGGCGCGGTGC
>JADZAQ010000178.1 GCA_020852555.1 Burkholderiales bacterium | reverse complement strand
TGCCTTCGTCGTCCGCGACGGACGCTTGGGGGCGAATCTGCAGCACACGTGCCGGTGTAGCTCAGCTGGTAGAGCAGCGCATTCGTAATGCGAAGGTCGGGGGTTCGACTCCCTCTACCGGCACCATGAAATCAAGCACCTGCGGCATCATCGTCTCGCGATGAGCCGTGCGATGAGCCGTGCCGTGACGACGCGGTAACGGCAAAAACCCCGACATTACAGGTACGTCCGGACGACGCGCGGCGCTCGCGGCACGGCCGCGCGCTCGCCCCGTCCGACCCGCGAGCGGTGCATCATTCGATCTCGACCAACGGAGACCACGACGATGACGACCAGCTCGGGCTATCTCGCCCCCGGTGAAGGGGAAATGGTGTTCTCGGTCAGCGCGTCGCCGATCAAGTTCGGCGTCGGCGCGCTGTCCGAACTCGGCGCGGATGCGGTTACGCTCGGCATGAAGCGCGTCGCCATGTTCGTCGATCCGCACGTGCTCACGAGCGCCTCGGGCGAGACGGCGCTCGCCGCGCTGCGCGGCGCCGGCGTCGACGCGGTCGTCTACGATCACGCGCGTTGCGAACCCAACAGCGATTCGTTCGAGGCGGCTGCGGCCTTTTCGCGCGACGGCCGCTTCGACGGCTTCGTGTCGCTGGGCGGCGGCTCGGTGATGGATACCGCCAAGGCGGCGAACCTTCTCGCGACGTATCCGGACGACCTCCTCGCCTACGTCAATGCGCCGATCGGCCGCGCGAAGCCGATTCCGGGGAAGCTCAAGCCGCACATCGCCTGCCCAACGACCTGCGGCACCGGCAGCGAGACGACCGGCATCACCGTCGTCGACATCAAGTCGGTGGGACTCAAGACCGGCATCGCCTCGCCCCTGCTCAAGCCGTCGCTCGCGATCGTCGATCCCACCACCTGCGAGTCGCTGCCGGGCGGCGTGGTCGCGGCCTGCGGCTTCGACGTGCTGACGCACGCGGTCGAGTCGTACACCGCGCGGCCCTACACCAGCCGTCCGCGCCCCGCGCATCCGTCGCAGCGCCCGCCGTACCAGGGCTCCACACCGTACAACGACATCGGCAGCCTCGCGGCGATCCGCCTGGGCGGTCGCCATCTCGCGCGCGCCGTGCGCGACGGGCACGACGTCGAGGCACGACACCAGCTGATGTTCGCCTCCACGCTCGCGGGCCTCGCCTTCGGCAGCGCGGGCGTGCACATCCCGCACGCGATGTCGTATTCGGTGGCGACGCTGAAGCACACGTACCGTGCGCGCGGTTACGAGGAATGCGACCCGATGGTCCCGCACGGCATCGCGGTCGTCATCAATGCGCCCGCGGCGTTCCGCTTCACCGCCGCGGTCAATCCACAGCGCCATCTCGACGCGGCCGCGGCGCTCGGCGTCGACGTCGCCGGTGCCCGCCCGGAGGATGCCGGCAGCATCCTCGCCGACGCTTTCATCGCGCTGATGCGCGAGACGGGACTGCCGTCGGGGATCGCGGCCTTGGGCTACGCCGAAGCCGACGTCCCCGCGCTCGCCGCCGGGGCGTACGCGCAGCAGCGTCCGCTCACGATGGCGCCGCGCGCCGTCTCGCAGCAGGATCTCGAGGGACTCTACCGCGACGCGATGCGCTACTGGTGAGCGCGCCGGCGCCACGCTCGGGTGGCGTCAGCCGTCGCCGGGTGGCAGCGTGTGCAGCAGATCGCGCGCCCACTGTCGGGCGCGCAGGATCCGCCGCGCGCGACCGTCGGCGCCACCCGCAAATGCAGGGCCGTGATACTTCGCGACGAGCGCGCGGTTGCCGGTGTGCGCGGCGCGGGCGATGACCCGCCCGGGTAGCGCCAATGCCGCAATCAGGAGTTGCGCACGCTGACCGCAAAGGACCACGATGTCGCACCCGGTCAGGTCCTCCACCACACGCGCAATGTTATCGGGAGCGAGGATCTGTGCCGGGGTCGCCTCCGACGTGGCGTGGCCCAGGCTCGCCGCAAGCGGTTCGGTGTGCGCGTTGGTAATTCGGTAAGCGTAGCGCTCGATCGTCGGAAACCGGCGTGGATCCGCTGCGTGCAGGTATCCGAGTGCGAAGTCGAGGTTCTCGCCGGTAATGCCGGCCACCGGTCGGCCGGCGGCAAGCTCGCGGGCGCCAGGCGTGCTGAACACGAAGGCGACCGGATACCGGCCGCGATTGTAGTGCGCGTTGTGCATCGGGTGCGGTCGCTGCGTCAGGTGAAGAGCCGGGTGAGCCCGTAGGTCACGGCGGCAATGGCGGCGGCGGCCGGCAGCGTGACCACCCACGCCACCACGATGCGGCGCGCGACACCCCAGCGCACCGCCGCGGCCCGTCGGGCGGCGCCCACGCCCACGATGGCGCCGGTGATGGTGTGCGTCGTGGACACCGGGACGCCGAGCGCGGTGGCGGCGAAGAGCGTGAGCGCTCCGCCGGTCTCGGCGCAAAATCCCTGCACCGGTTTCAACGACGTGATGCGCGAGCCCAGCGTGTGCACGATGCGCCACCCGCCCATGAGCGTACCGAGCGCCATCGCCGCCTGGCAGGTGAGAATTACCCACAGCGGTACGTGGAACTCTCCGGCGAGCAGGCCCTGCGAATAGAGTAGGACGGCGATGATGCCCATCGTCTTCTGGGCGTCGTTGCCGCCGTGGCCCAGCGAGTACGCGGCGGCGGAGAAGAGTTGCAGCACGCGAAAGCGCCGGTCGACGCTGAACGGCGAGCGGTGACGGTGCGTCCAGGTCACGACGAGAATCAGGAACTGCGCGAGCACGACGCCCAAGAGCGGCGAGGCCACGATGCCGGCCGCGGTGATCGCGAGCCCCTTCACGACCACCGCCGACAGCCCCGCCTTGGCGATGCCCGCGCCGGCGAGGCCGCCGATCAGCGCGTGACTGGAGGACGATGGAATCCCGAAGCGCCAGGTGACGACGTTCCAGGCGATCGCACCAACGAGCGCGCCGAAGATCACGGCGCCGTCGACGAGTCCCGGCGCCACGATGCCGGTGCCCACGGTCTGCGCGACGTGCAAGCCGAAGACCGCGAAAGCGATGAAGTTGAAGAACGCCGCCCACACCACCGCCGTCGCCGGTCGGAGGACGCGGGTGGCGACCACGGTCGCGATCGAGTTGGCGGCGTCGTGCAGGCCATTCATGAAATCGAAGGCGAGCGCGACGAGAACGAGGGCGACGAGCAGCGGGAAGGCCAGCGCGGCGGATTCCATGAGTGCGCTCGGCGGTCCCGTACCGCGCCGTCAGACGTGCTTGGTGGTGATCGTCTGCACCGCGTTGGCGATGTCGTCGCACTTGTCGACCACGCTTTCAACGAGCTCGTAGAGCTCCTTGCGGTCGAGGTAGGCGATGGTGTCGATCTCGCCCGCGCGCAACTGCGCCCGTAGCGCGGTGAGCGCGCGATCGAAGGCGTCGTCGGCGTCGCCTTCGATCGTTCCGACTTCGGCACACAGCCGGAAGATCTCCCGGTGATTGCGGGTGGGTGCATCGAGGTGCGGCATGACCTCGCACAACCGCTGCGCGGCGGTGACGATGCCGTCGGCCATGCCCATGACTTCGGCTGGAAACGCGTGCACGTCGTAGCGGGCGATGCCCTTCACGGCGTCCTCGATCAAGTCGACGGCGTCGTCGAGTTCGCGGCCCAGCACCAGGATGTCCTCGCGGTCGAGCGGCGCGTTGAAGGTGCGGTTGGCGGCGAGAAAAACCTTGCGGGCGATCGCGTCGGCGGCGACCTCGATCGCGCGCATCGCCTTGACGTGTGGCTCGGGACCCGAACCCCCAGCCATCATGGTGCGCAGCAGCGTTGCCGCATCGAGGATGCACCGCGCCTGCTCGCCGAAGAGCGTGGTGAAGCGCTCGTCGGGAGGCATCAGTGCGCCGAAGAGATTGAGGGCCACGTCGTACTCCGCTGTCGATTCGTGCGTTGTGGTGGCGACCGGGGCGTCAGCGCGGATCCGCCCCGTCCGGCGCCCGCCGGACGTGCGCGAGCCAGCGCGCCGTCAGCTTCTCCTGGACGGCATTTTGCCGCAGGCGCAGGTCGAGCGCCGCGAAGTCGACCTCGTCGAGCGGCTGGTCCTGGTTGAAGCACGTGAACACGTAGCGCTCCTTGCCGGTGACCGGATCGCGTTGAACTTGCAGGCACTGCGCACACACTTCCTTCAGCATGCACTGCATCGGCGAATTGATCGAGCCCAGCGCGCGATGGCCGGCGTCGAGGTACGGCGCGAGCAGGTCGTGCCGCGCGCGGCCGACCGCGGCCATCATCTTGTCCGAGCCGATGGCGATGATGCGATCGCAGTCGCGGAAGGGAATCGCCTGCTCGCCCAGTTCACCAGCGGCATAGGCGCGCATCGCCTGCACGATGTTGCCGGCGAACGTACGGTCCTGCGCCCGGTCGGGTACGAAGCCCGGCGCCTCGTCGCAGCACCAGACGACGACGTCGGCGGCGGCCTCGATCTCGGCGGTCTTGTAGCGGTCGACGAGTCTCTTGTAGCCCGCGAAGTAGAGCACTCGCGAGCCGGCGGCACGAAACGCCTGTCCGATCGAGAAGAGGACCGCGTTACCCAGGCCCCCGCCGGCGAGCACCACCGTCTCCCCGGCGGCGATCTCGGTCGGGCTACCCGTGGGGCCCATGAGCACCACGGGTTCACCAGGCTGCAACTCGGCGCACAGATTCGACGACCCCCCCATCTCGAGCACGATGAGCGAGACGAGACCTCGATCGCGATCGACCCAGGCGCCGGTGAGGGCGAGGCCTTCCATGGCGAGGCGGGTGCCGGCGCGCACCGGGGCCCGCGCCTCGTAGTTCTGCAGGCGATAGAACTGGCCCGGCGCGAAGCGCTCGGCAGCCGCCGGCGCGTGCACGACGACCTCGACGATGGTCGGCGTCAGGCGTTCGACGCGCTCGACGCGGGCGCGCAGGCGTTCGTCGAGGAAGCCGTAGAATTGCGCATCGGTGAGCGTCGAGGCCGGGGCGATCTTGGCGAGTTGCCGATCGACGATCGGCCAGCCGGCCTTCGCGCTGCTCATCGCCTTCACCACGTTGCCGAAGTACGACGGATGGAGGTCCCCGAAGAAACTCGTCGCGCGGCCATCGGCGCGGATGTCGGTGAGCACCGCCGGTTGCGCGGGCTTGGCGAGTCCGCGCACCACCTTCACGGGCTGGCCGTCCTCGTCGAGGACGCGGAAGTACTTGCCGTCGAGGTGGAAGTGCGCCGCGTCCTCGCGGGCGAGCACGGTATTGGGTTGTGTGCCGGCGGCGATGAGGATCGTGCGCGCCGGCAGCGTCGCCCGCGCGACCTCGTGCCACACCCCGTCGCCGTCGGTCTTCTGCTGCGAGACTTCGAGCCCGCTCGCCGCACCGCGCTCGTCGATGGCGATTGCGAGTGGCGTCAATCCGTCCGCGAAACGGATCCCCTCCTCCAGCGCCTTCTCGATCTCCTCGTGATTGAGCGTGTACGATGGACTGTCGATGAGCCGACGTCGATACGCGACGGTCACGCCGCCCCATTCGTGGAGTAAGGCGGCGATGCGCGCCGGGCGCCCGGCGCGGACGGCGGCCGCGCGCTCGACCCGCAGCGCGCGGGCGTGCGCGAGGAACTCCTGCGCGACGAGCGCCTCCTCGAAGCTCCACATCGCCTCGACCGCATCGCGGCCCTGCGCCGCGACCAACGTCTCGTAGCGGGTGAGAAATTTCTCGACCTGCACGGGATAATAGGCGAGCGCCTCGGTCGCGGTATCGATCGCGGTGAGCCCGCCGCCGACCACGATGACCGGCAAGCGCACCTGCATGTTGGCGATCGAGTCGCGCTTGGCGGCGCCGGTCAGTTGCAGCGCCATCAGGAAATCCGATGCGGTGCGCACCCCATTGGCGAGCCCGTTGGGCAGATCGAGTACGGTGGGTTTACCGGCACCGGTGGCGAGCGCGACGTGATCGAAGCCCATGGCGAAGGCGCCGGTGTCGTCGAGGGTGCCGCCGAAGCGTACGCCGCCGTATAACGCGAAGCGCTCGCGCCGCTCGAGGAGGAGCCGCACGATCTTCAGGAAGTTCTTGTCCCAGCGCACGGTGATGCCGTATTCGGCGACCCCTCCGAAGCCCGCCATCAGCCGCTCGTCGAGCGGCTCGGCGAGGCTCGTCGCGTCACGGACCGCGACGAACGGAACGCGCTCGCCGGCGAGCGTGATGCCGGTGAGCGCTGCATCGAGCGGCTCGATCTTCAGGCCGTCGACGCCGACGACCGTGTGCCCGGCGTTGACGAGGTAGTGCGCCAGCGTGAACCCGGCGGGCCCCATCCCGACCACCAGCACCCGCTTGCCGGTGCGCTCGGCGGGGTACGGATGGCGCAGGTTGAGCGGGTTCCAGCGGGTCAGCAGCGAGTAGATCTCGAAGCCCCACGGCAACGCGAGCACGTCCTTCAGCACGCGCGTCTCGGACTGCGGGATGTCGACCGGATCCTGCTTCTGGTAGATACACGCCTTCATGCAGTCGTTGCAGATCCGGTGCCCGGTCGCCGCCACCATCGGATTGTCGATGACGATCATGGCGAGCGCGCCGAGCGGCCAGCCTTCGGCGCGCAGCTTGTGGAATTCCGAGATGCGCTCCTCGAGCGGGCAGCCGGCAAGCGTCACGTCGAACGGCGATTTCCTGAACGGAATCGCCGCTGCCTCGGCGTTCTTCTCCGGCAATCCCCGCGCGCACGAGTCCTTGCCCTGCTCGTGGCACCAGATGCAGTAGTGCGCCTGGTCGAGGGCTCCGGCGAGGTCGGTGCCGGCGTCGGTGAGCGCAAAGCCGTCACGCTCGCGTGTGGCGTGGTCGCTGGCGAGCTTCCAGGCGGTGATCCCGTGTCGCTCTTCCGCCTCGATCGGGACCAGGTGCATGAAATCGAGCTTGCGGGGAATCCTGAACAGCACGCCGCCACGGTGCGCGGTACGCCCGGCCGGCGTGTGCGCAGCCCAGGCAGCGTAGCGGGCCGCGAGGTCGAGCTGCGCTGCGTGCGCCGCCTCGTCGCTGCGCCAACGCGTGACCGCTTCGGCGAAGGCCAGTTCCGAGAATGGGACGCCCGTTGCGGACTCGAGTTGCGCGCGCAACGCCGGACCGTCGAAGGAGGCCGCGATCTCGGCCTTGTAGGCATTCATCGCCTTGCGCTGGACGAACTGGCGCTTGACCGCAAAGAGCGGCGCCAACTCGTGATGGCGGGCCTCCAGCGCGTGAACCTCGGCAGCGATTCCGAAGAGCTCGGCGAGAAAATCCTCGAGGTGCGGCGCGACCGCGATCAGGAGGTCGGCTTCGGCCTTCCGGTCGACGGAATCCACCGCCGCGCGCGCGGCCATGTAGCGCTGGGCGAGTGGCGCGTCGGCAGCGGCCAGTGTCGTCTGGAACGCGGCGTCCAGACGACGTGCGCCGGCTGCCGAGTACAGGTCGGCAAAGGTGAAGCCGTAGGCGAGCAGCAACGGGGCAGGCATGGTGGAGCGCGGCGGCAGCGACGCGTAACAACGCGCGCTGTCGAGTAGGCGATTTTACCCGGCGTGCAGCGCGCCCCCGGCGATTCGTGCAAGCGCCCGACCCTCCGCAGGGTAGGGTCAACCGCGTCAACCGCGCAGGCGCACGAAGCCAGCCTCCAGGTCGGCGATGAGATCGGCGGGATCCTCGAGGCCGATCGCGATGCGCAAAGCAGGGCCGGCGGCCTGCCAGGTCGTGGCGCTGCGTGCGCGTTCGGGGTGGATCGGAATCACGAGACTCTCGTAACCACCCCACGAGAAACCCATGCCGAAGAGCTCGAGGTCGTCGAGCATCGCGGCGACGCGCTCGGCAGTGGCGGGCTGCAGGATGACGCCGAAGAGCGCCGAGGCGCCCACGAAGTCGCGCTTCCACAGTTCGTGGCCGCGCGCGCCCGGCAGCGCCGGGTAGAGCACTTCGGCGACTTCCGGCCGTCCGCGCAGCCAGGCCGCGATGGTCATGGCACTCGCCTGCTGCCGCTCGAGGCGCACCGCGAGCGTGCGAAGACCGCGCAAGCCCAGGAAGCAATCGTCGGGCGATGCGGTGACACCCAGGTCGGTCCACAACCGGAAGAGTTTGGGATACGCCGTCTCGTTGGCGACGATCGCGCCGAGCAGGACGTCGGAGTGCCCGCCGATGTACTTCGTGGCCGCGTGCACCGACACGTCGACGCCGTGCTCGAACGAGCGGAAGTACAGCGGCGTCGCCCAGCTGTTGTCGATCACCACGAGCGCGCCGCGCTCGTGCGCGACGCGCGCGATCGCCGGGATGTCCTGCACCTCGAAGGTGAGCGACCCGGGCGACTCGCAGAACACGAGCTTCGTCGTCGGTCGGAACAGCGCGGCGATGTCGCCGCCGACGAGGGGGTCGTAGTAGGTGACGTCGATGCCGAGGCGCGCGAGGTGGAGGTTGCAGAAGCGGCGCGTCGGCCCGTAGACCGCGTCGGTGACGAGGATGTGATCGCCCGGGACGAGGAGCGCCAGGAGCGGCAGCGTCGTCGCGGTGAGCCCGGACGGCACCGCGAGTGCGGCATGACCGCCCTCGAGTTCGGCGAGCGCTGCCTGGAAGTCGGTGACCGTGGGCACGCCGTGCAGTCCGTAGGAGAGGCCGGGGTACTGGCCGGCTTCGGCGAGCTCGACGTCGCGCACCGACTCGAACTGGATCGTCGAGGTGCGGACGACGGGGGTGTTGACGGCGCCGAGCCAGCGTTGCGGCGAGCGCCCGAGGTGCCCCAGACGGGTGCTGGGCTTGTGCGAGGATCGACTCATCGGGTTATTTTCCGTAATGCCGGCGGATCAGCGCGATCTGCTCGTCGACCGGGAGGCGTACGTCGACGGCGAAGGCGTCGACCGGTGGCTCGAGGGCCGCGAATTGCGAATCGAGGAGCGACGCCGGCATGTATTCGTGCTTGCGGCCGGCGAGGCGTGCCCCGATGGTCTCGCGGTCGCCCTCGAGATAGACGAAGCGGACGTCGCCGGCTCGGGCAAGGCGGTCGCGATAGGCTTGCTTCAACGCGGAGCAGGCGAGAACCCCCTGCCCGCCGCGGGTGAGGATGCCGCGCATTTCGGTAGCGAGGCGATCGAGCCAGGGCGCACGATCGTCGTCGGTGAGCGGCGTGCCGGCGGCCATCTTGGCCACGTTGCCGGGCGGGTGGAAGTCATCGGCGTCGAGAAACGGCCAGCCCAGTGCGGCGGCAAGCGCCACCCCGACCGTCGACTTTCCCGATCCCGACACTCCCATCACCACCAGAAACACGCCGCCTGCCCTCGCCACACCCGCACCGGTGCCGATGATACGCTGCGCGACCGCGAGCTTCGTGACCTGACGCGACGCGACCGCCGCCGTCCGGCTAGAATGCGCGGCTTGCCCACCCACCACACGAGCCAAGTCAGGGAGACTCCGCGATGCCGATGCCGTACGTTGCCGACAAGGTTCTCGATGCCGTGCGCCAGGCGCCCGGAACACGCGTCAAGGTTGCGGTTTCCGACATCGACGGCATCCTGCGCGGCAAGTACTTGCACAAGGAGAAATTCGCCGCGGCGGCGGAGGGTGGATTCGGCTTCTGCGACGTCGTCTTCGGCTGGGATTCGCACGACGTGTGCTATGACAACACCACGTACACCGGCTGGCACAAGGGCTATCCGGATGCGGTGGCGCGCATCGACCTCGGCACCTATCGCACCGTGCCGTGGGACGGCGACGTGCCCTTCTTTCTCGGCGAGTTCATCGCCAATGAAGGCGGCAAGATCGTCCCGCATCCGTTGTGTCCGCGACAGGTCCTCAAGCGCGTGCTGGCGCGCGCCGAGCGGATGGGCTACGTGCCGATGTGCGGCCTCGAGTTCGAGTGGTTCAATTTCGCGGAGACGCCGCAATCCTGGGCGGCCAAGAAGGGCGTCGGCCCGGAGCCGATCACGCCGGGGATGTTCGGCTACTCGCTCTTGCGCGCCAATGCGTCGCAGCCCTTCTTCGAGGCGCTCTTCAGCGAGCTCGGCAAGTTCGGCATACCAATCGAGGGCCTGCACACCGAAACCGGTCCCGGCGTGTACGAGGCCGCGCTCCTCTTCTCCGATGCGCTCGAAGCGGGCGATCGCGCGATCCTCTTCAAGACCGGCGCCAAGGAGATCGGCGCACGCTTCGGCATCATGCCGAGCTTCATGGCCAAGTGGAGTCAGGACTACCCCGGCTGCTCCGGGCACATCCACCAATCGCTCGCGCAGGACGGCAAGAATCGCTTCCACGACCCCAACGGGCGGCACGGCATGAGCGCGCTCTTCGAGAGCTACCTCGCCGGACAGCTCGCGGTGGCCATGCAGATGGCGCCGATGTTCTGGCCGACGATCAACAGCTACAAGCGCCTCGTCGACGGCTACTGGGCGCCGGTCAAGCCGACGTGGGGCGTAGACAATCGCACCGCGAGCTTTCGGGTGATCCAGGGCTCGTCCAAATCGACCCGCCTCGAAACACGCTGCCCCGGCGCCGACGTGAATCCGTACCTCGCGCTTGCCGCGGTGATCGCCGCCGGCCTGCACGGCGTCGAGAAGGGCCTGAAACTCACCACGCCGCCCGTCTCCGGCACCAACGCCGGGGCCGAAAACATTCCCCGCGCGCCGCGCACGCTCATCGAGACGACGCGCATCTTCCAGCAATCCGACGTCGCGCGCGACTGGTTCGGCGATACCTTCGTCGATCACTTCGCCGCCACCCGCGAATGGGAATGGCGGCAGTGGCTCGACGGCGTCACCGACTGGGAACTGAAGCGTTACTTCGAGATCATCTGACCGCGCTGCGCCGGGGTGCCCGCCCGCGAGGTGGTGACCGCGCACGCTCCGCACCGATTCTTCGTCAATCGCCCTACCCTCCGACTTCCGCATCGCCATGACCATCGACAAGTTCGCCTTTCCCACCACCATCCACTTCGGCCCGGGTGCGCGCCGCCTCGTCGCCGAGCACCTCGCGGGCCAGGGCCTGCGCCGTCCGCTCGTCGTGACCGACCGCGGGATCGCCGGGTTGCCGCTCCTCGGCGAATTCATGACCGACCTGAAGGGCCTCGATCCGGTCGCGTTTTCGGGGATCTCCGGCAACCCGGTGGGCTCGCAGGTGATGGCCGGCGCCGCCGCATTCCGCGCGCACCGCGCCGACGCGATCATCGGCCTCGGCGGGGGCGCCGCGCTCGACGTCGCCAAGGCGATCGCGGTGATGGCGCGGCATCCGGGTGACGTTCTCGAATACGCCTGGGACCATCCGCAGGTGCGACCGATGGACCAGGGCCTGCCGTACTTCGTGGCGCTGCCCACGACCGCCGGTACCGGCTCGGAGGTCGGTCGCTCGGCGGTGATCTCCGAGGATGCGACGCACGTGAAGAAGATCCTCTTCTCGCCGCTGCTGCTCGCCAAGGCGGTCTTTGCCGATCCCGAGCTGACGCTCGGCCTGCCGCCGGCCATCACGGCGGCCACCGGAATGGA
>JADZAQ010000177.1 GCA_020852555.1 Burkholderiales bacterium | reverse complement strand
CCGCAGCTCTATCGCGCGGTGCGCCGGTCGCTGCGCGACGCCGACGGCTACGGCCTGCAACCGGGCAAGCTCCTCATCGAGGTCAAGCCGAACGACTTCGACAAGGGCACCGCGATCAACGACTTCATGGCGGAGGCACCGTTTGCCGGCCGCCTGCCAGTATTCGTCGGCGACGACCTCACCGACGAGGATGGTTTCGCGACCGTCGAGCGCCTGGGGGGCTGGACGATCAAGGTCGGCGGCGGCCGCACGCACGCGCAGTTCCGCCTGCCCGACGTCGCCGCGGTCATCCGCTGGCTGCTGGCGCCGATCGGCGAGCGATCGGCATTCGCCGTGTTGCATGCACCGCGCACGTGACCACACGCTGCGGCGTCGCCGCGAATCCCGAAATCGTGCTGCGTGAATCCGAAGTTCCTCCTACCGCTGAGTGAAAAATACGAGAGAATGCGGCGCTCGCACTCAGCGACTAACCAGAGCCCTTCATTACCGCAAACCACACGAATCCGTTGGAATGACAAAGTGTATCGATCAAGGCTATCCCAATCCGGTCGATAGGCGACCCTCGGAATCGCGCATAGAGTTCCCACGCACGCCGTTCAAACTGGAAAGAGTATCCCGCATCCTTCGCCGCCACTCGAAAGCGGTCGAGGTGAAGAAGCTCTTCCTCGGGAGCGGGCGCGAGGTCTACATATCTTCTGAGCTTTGGGATTGTCGGGCGATTCCACGCACGGACCAAAAGGGGCTCGGAAGCGGTAACCTGAACTGGCTCGGCGATCACAACCTGCCCGCCAGGCGACAGCACCCGCCGCATATGTGCCAGCACAGCCCGCAACTCTGGTGACTCAAGGTGATGCAAGAACCCCACCGCGGCGATCAGATCAAATCGCCGGTCAGTACATTCAAGGAATTTGAGGGCATCGGCCTGAACGATAGTCACCACCCGTTCCATTCGGGCGGTGTTTTCCTTCGCTCGCCGCAGCATTCCTTCGGAATGATCGACCAGGACGATCTCCCGATACCCGCTTCCAAATCGAACAGCCATTTGTCCGGTCCCCGCGCCCAGGTCCAGCATTCGACCCCCGTTGGTGGGCAACAGTTTGGCGATTCGTCCAAAGACTCTGTCGCTCAGAACCTTTCGCGGTTCATTTACCAATTCGTCGTAGTACGGCGCTACGAGATCGTGATGTTGCCTATCTTGAGACGCATGCACTTCGGACATGAAGCACCTATTCCGTTACGACGTTTGACGCAGAAGGCGTGAACGACGATTAGCACAGTAATGCTACAGGATGCCGTGCCGCGCGAAGACGTCGGCGAGCTTCGCGCCGCGCTCCAACTCGGCGCGCGTGTCGTCCTCGCCGCGGACCTTGGCGAATGCGCGGTCGACGACCGTCGCCTCGATCGCCTGCGGCACGACGATCACGCCATCGGCGTCGCCGACCACGAGATCACCGGGCGCGATGGCCACACCGCCGCAGCGGATCGGCACGTCGATCTCGGCGATGGTGCCGCGGCCCTTGGAATCGAGCGGTGCGATGCCGCCGTGGAAGACGGGAAACTTCATCTGCCGGATGAACCTGATGTCGCGCACGAAGCCGTCGGTGAGGCAGCCGGCAGCGCCCCGCGCCCGCGCCGCCGTCGACAGGAGTTCACCCCACGGCGCGATGCGCGTCGAGCCGCCGCAGCCCAGCACCGCGATCTCCCCCGCCTTGAGATCGTCGACCAGCGCGATCTCCAGCGCATAGGGGTTCTCGCCCGGCACCACGCGATAGACCTCGCGGTACGCGCCGGTGCGCGCGCGGCCGACCATCACGAGCTCGTCGTCGAGCGGCCGGATCGACGGCGACAGCGCCTGGTCGCGATAGCCCAGCTCGTCGAGCACGTCCGAGAACACCGCCGTGTACAGCTCCTTGGCAATCGCTGCCAGGGTTACCGCTTCGCTCATCGCTTCCTCCGTGGGGTCAGGCGGCCGCGCGGGCTTGCGCGATCGCATCGAGCAGCGTCGCCGGCTCGTGCGCGCCGGAGAGCGCGGTCTTGCCGGCAAAGATGAAGAACGGCACGCCGCTGACGCCCATCTCGCGCGCCTGCGCCTCGGCGGCACGCACCTCGGCGCGCAGCGCGTCGGAGCCCAGGAACGCCTGCGCCACCGCCGGATCGTAACCCGCCTGGGTGGCGATCAGCGCGAGCTCGTCGCGATCGCCGACGTAGCGGCCCTCGAGGAAGTACGCGCGAAAGAGCGCCTCGACGAGGGCCTGCGCATCGCCCTCGGGTCGCGACTGCGCCCAGGCGATGAGCCGATGTGCATCGAGCGTGTTCGGCTGGCGCTCGATCGCATCGAAATCGAAGGCGATGCCGACGCTGCGCCCCACGGCGCGCACGTTGTCGTAGATCTGCGCGGCGCGCGCGGGGCCGCCGAACTTCGCCTCGAGGTAACTCCTGCGATCGACGCCTTCCGGGGGCAGGTCCGGATTCAGCTGGAACGGATGCCAGCGCACGGTCACCGGCAGCTCGGGTGTCTCGTCGCGCAGCGCCACGAGCGCCGCCTCGAGGCGGCGCTTGCCGATGAAGCACCAGGGACATACCACGTCCGACACCACGTCTATCGTCAATGCGTCGCGCATGGTCTTCCTTCGCGTAGGGGGAGACAGTGCCACGCCGCCCCCGTAGGCGGCGGCGCGGACCGTCGCCAGTCGGTGTGACCGCGCCGACCTTGCGATAATGCGACCCGGCAACCAACCACGGGACGTCCGATGCCACCGACCCTGCGCTGGGACATCGTCTGCCGGGTGGTCGACAACTTCGGCGACGCCGGCGTGTGCTTTCGCCTCGCCCGCACGCTCGCCGCGGAGCACGGCATCGTCGTCACCTTGTGGATCGACGACGTCGCGAGTCTTGCGCGCATCGTACCATCGCTGCCCGCCGGTGCCGTCGATGCGGTCGCCGACGGCGTGCGCATGCGCGCGCTGGCCAGTTGCGCTTCCGATCACGGAGAACTGCCCGACGTCGTCGTCGAGGGCTTCGGTTGCGGCCTGCCCGAGCCCTACGTGCGGGCAATGGCGGCGGCCGCGCGCCCGCCGGTGTGGATCGTCCTCGAATACCTGTCGGCCGAGCCGTGGATCGATGCCTCGCACGCCTTGCCGTCGCCGCATCCGCAGTGGCCGCTCGTCCGCTGGTTCTGGTTCCCGGGCTTCACCGCGCACACCGGTGGGCTCCTGCGCGAGGCGGGACTGCTGACGCGCCGCGAAGCGTTCCGGCGCGACGACGCGGCGCGTGCCGCGCTGTGGCGGACGCTCGGCGTCGCCACCCGCGACGCCTTGCTCGTCTCGCTCTTCTGCTACGCCAACCCCGCGCTGCCGGCGCTGCTCGATGTCTGGGCCGATGGCGACGAGCATGTGGTGTGCGTCGTCCCCGTCGGGGTCGCCGGCGCCGAAGTCGACGCATGGACGCAAGGCGCCGTGCCGCACCCGGGGGCGCCCTTCGTGCGCGGACGCCTCACGCTCGCCGCCGCCCCCTTCGTCGATCAGGACGCGTTTGATCGCCGGCTCTGGGCGAGCGCGCTCAACTTCGTGCGCGGCGAGGATTCGTTCGTGCGCGCGCAGTGGGCGGCGGCGCCGTTCGTGTGGCACGTGTATCCGCAGGACGCCGACGCGCACCTCGCCAAGATGGACGCCTTCCTGTCGCGGCTGGAGGTCGCGATGGACGCCGCTCCCCGCGCCGCGCAGCGCGCGTTCTGGTACGCGTGGAACGTCGGTGACGCCGCGGCGGCGGCCGAGGCCTGGGCCGCGTACCGGGCGGCGCTGCCCGCCGTCGAACGGGCGTCCGGGGCGTGGGCCGCGCATCTCGCCGCGCAGCCCGATCTCACCCGGACGCTAGTCGAATTCTGCGAAAGCAAGCTATAATTGCAGGTTCTCTTTTTGCCGTTGTCGCCCATCCACAGGCGCCACCGGTTGCCGCTGCGGCGGGCGCCCGGCATCGCCCACCCCGCCCGGGCCCAACCCGTCAGGAATCGTCATGAAACTCGCTCAGGAAGTGCGCGCCGGCAACGTCATCATGGTCGGCAAGGATCCGATGGTCGTGCAGAAGGCCGAATTCAGCAAATCGGGCCGCAACGCCTCGGTCGTCAAGATGAAACTCAGGAACCTCCTCTCCGGCAGCCCGGCGGAGACGATCTATCGTGCCGACGAGAAATTCGACACGATCCAGCTCGAGAAAAAGGAAGCGACGTACTCGTACTTCGCCGATCCGATGTACGTGTTCATGGACGGCGAATTCAACCAGTTCGACGTCGAGAAGGAAAACCTCGGGGACGCGCTCAACTATCTCGAGGAAGGCATGCCTTGCGAGCTCACCTTCTACGAAGGCCGCGCCATCTCGGTCGAACTCCCCACCTCGGTCGATCGCGAGATCAGCTACACCGAGCCGGCGGTCAAGGGCGACACCTCGGGCAAGGTCATGAAACCCGCGAAGCTCGCCAATGGCTTCGAGGTGCAGGTGCCGCTGTTCGTCACCACCGGCGACCGCATCGAGATCGACACCCGCACCGGCGAATACCGCCGCCGCGTGTAGCGCCGGCGGGTCGCGGTACCGCCGCCGCCCATCACGCCGCGTGCCACGCTGGCTCGCGCCGCGGCGTGGCCGTGCTCACAGGCGCGCCCGCGGATCGCGGCGCGCCAGTCGCGCGAGGAGATAGTCGACTTCCGCGCGTGCCGCCACGGTGAGCGGCGCCCGCGGCGTGCGCAACGTGTCGGAGGCGATGATCCCGCGGCGCATCAGCACATACTTGCGGACCGCGAGCCCGACGCCCGGCTGCTGCTCGTAGCGAATGAGCGGCAGGTGCGCGTCGAAGAGGTCGTGCGCCGCATCGCGCTCGCCGCCTGCTGCGAGGCGAACGACGTCGACCAGCATGTCGGGAAAACAGTAGCCGGTATTGGCGCCGTCGGCGCCGCGCTCCATCTCGAAGTCGAGGAAGAGCGCGTTGTTGCCGGTGAGGATCGCGAGGTGGCGCAGCGACCCGTCGCGCTCCCAGGCGCGCAACTGCGCGATCTTCTCGAGTCCCGGCCAATCCTCGTGCTTCAGCATCACGCACGATGCGTTCTCCGCGACGATGCGGCGGATCACCGCCGGCGTCATCTGCACCGAGAAGGTCAGCGGATAGTCCTGGATGACGAACGGCACGTCGCCACCGATCGCCTCCACCGCCTGGCGATAGTAGCCGACGATCGAGTCGTCGGTACGCAGCGAAGGCAGCGGTGCGATCATCACGCCGCCCGCTCCCGCCGCCAGCGCATCGTGGGTCAATTCGCGCATCGCGGCGAAGCCCGGCGCCGACACGCCGACGATGATCGGCAGGCGCGTGCGCGCGGCGACGCGGCGCACGATCGCCACCGCTTCGGCGTGCGTCATCTTCGGCGCTTCACCGAGCTGCCCCAGGAGCGTGATGCCGTCGACCCCGGCGGCAACGAAGAAATCGGTCAGGCGATCGAGCGAGGCGTCGTCGACGCGCCCGTCCGCATGGAACGGCGTCGGGGCGATGACGTAGACGCCGCGAATGGTGGCAGGCAAGCTCATGAGCCCGATTAGAGCACGAACGGCGCCGCTGCGTCGTCGCGCCTGGCGACCGCGACGCCCTCCTCTACTGCACGAGCGGGGTCGCCGTAGCGTCGAGGTCGACGCCTTCGAGCGTGGCGGCGCCGGCGAGAACCTGCAGATATTGCCGCAGCGCGGTCACGAACGCCTGCCGTTCGAGCGTGGCGGCAACGGCGGCGCGCACCGCCTCGAACGACGGCATCGTGCCGGGCTCGCGCGCGACGATCTCGACGACGTGGAAGCCGTGGCGGCTGTGCACGAGCTGCGGCAGGACGCCCAATCCGCCATGCGCGAAGACGATGCGGGCGAACTCGGGTGCGCACTCCGCCGCGGCAAGCCAGCCGAGCTCACCGCCGTGGCGGCCGCTCGGGCAATTGGACAGCGTGCGCGCGACCTCGGCCAACGTGCCGCTCGCCCGAACGTCGACGAGTGTGGCCGCCGCGCGCTCGCGCAACGCCGCGACGTTCACCCCCGGCGTGACGGCGAAGAGCACGTGGCGCAGGTGCAACCGCTCGCCCACGACGTACTCGCGCGCGTGCGCGGCAAAATACCGCCGGCACGCCTCCTCGGTGGGCGCGGGCACGTGCACCGCCCGCTCGAGGTGCGCTTCGATCGCCGCCGCCGCCGCCTCGCTGATCGCGCCATCGCTCGCCGGGAGATCGGCGGCCGCCAGCGATCCGTCGCGGTGCGCCGCCTGCCGGAGGAGCTCGGTGCAGGCGCGCTGGCGCAGATCCTCGCGCGCGAGCGCTTCCCCCGGTGCGTGCAGCGCGACCCCGTTGACGCGAGCGATGTCGTCCGTTCCCATGGCGGTGCGCCTCATTCGACCGCGGCGCGGTGCGGCGGCTCGTTCTGGCCCGGCGGCACGTTGAGGCGCCGGCTGCGCACGATCTGGTACGGGCGGAAGAGATAGAAGACCGAGGCGAAGCCGCTCCACACGTGCACCAGCCGGCTGAACGGCAGCAGGAGGAAGATCGTCATGCCGAGGACCAGGTGGAACTGGTACGGCCACGGCAGCCCCGCCAGCACCTCGACGTCGACGTGGCGCAGCGTGAGGATGCGCTGCGCCCAGTCGGCGAGGATGATCATCGTGCTGCCGTCGGAGTGCGCCCAGGAATACGGCAGCGTGATGAGGCCAACCGTGAGCTGCAGCCAGAGGATCACGAGGATCGCGAGGTCGGTGCGATGGCTCGTGTAGCGGATGCGCGGATCGAAGGCGCGGCGGTAGATGAGCATGGTGAGCCCGATGAAGCACAGCACGCCGGCGATGCCGCCGGCGTAGATCGCGAGCTTCTGCTTCACCGACGCCTCCATGAAGTGCGCATAGAACGCGTGCGGCGTGAGCAGTCCCAGCAGGTGGCCGAAGAACAGGAAGATGATGCCGACGTGGAAGAGGTTGCTCCCCCAGCGCATGCCGCGGTGACGCAGGAGCTGCGACGAATCGCTCTTCCACGTGTACTGGTCGCGGTCGAAGCGCACCAGGCTCCCCAACAGGAACACGGTGAGGCCGATGTACGGATAGACACCGAAGAGAAAGCCGTGCAGCGTGGTCATGGTGCGGTTCTCCTCGCGTCGTGTGGCACGCCCGCTCCCGGCGTCGTCCGCGCGGACGCGCCGCGGTGGTGGTCATGGAAGTGGATCGGCTGGGCGTCGCCGGGGCGCGCCTGGCCGGCGGTCGCGCAACCGCCGAACGCCGGTGGCTCCGCCCACGCCGCATCGAGGGGCTCGTCCGCGGCGATCGCCACCGCCTGCGCTTTCTCGCCCGCGAGCTCGAGGAGCGCGCCGACGACACTCGCGTAGTGGCTCTCGCGCTCGACGAGCGCGGTGAAGATCGCCTGCAGGATGTGCGCTATCTCCCCGAGCAGCGCGCGCGCCTCGCGCGGCGGTTGCGTCGAGGCGAATTCGAGCACGACCGGGAGGAAGTCGGGCAGTTCGCCGCCGACGAGGTCGAGCCCCGCCTGCGCGTACATCTCGCCGAGGTCGATCATCGCCGGGCCCCGATCGCGCGAATCGCCGTGCACGTGCTCGAAGAGGTGGAGCGAGGTGGCACGGCCGCGATCGAAGAGCTGCACGTAGTCGGCCTCGGCGTCGAGCGGATCGGCACGGCGCAGCGCGTCGAGGAGTGCGGCGATCTCCGCCGCACGCGGATCGGTCAAGGCGCCTTCGGCATCGATGGCGTCGCGCAACTCGCCGAGCGCGTCACGCAGCCGGGCGTCGGGATAGGCGAGGAGTGCCGCGAGTGCGCGCAGCGTCATCGGGGCCGGCCGGGGACCTTCGAAGCGAGCCATCGCTAGACCTCCGCCTTGATGGGAATCGTGCGCCGGCGCCCACCGCCGAAGATGCTCACGTCGGTGCTGCCTTCCGAGCAACCGTTGCCGAAGGTGAACCCGCAGCTGCCGCGCAGATCGAAGGCGTTCTCCGCGTACTCGCGATGCGCGGTCGGGATGACGAAGCGGTCCTCGTAGTTGGCGATCGCCATCACCTGGTACATCGCCTCGGCTTGCGCCTCGGTGAGCCCCACCTGCGCGAGCGCTGCCGCATTGCTGCGCCCTTCGACGTGCCGGCCGCGCTGGTAGGCGCGCATCCCGAGCATGCGCTCCAGGGCGCGCACGACCGGTGCGGTGTCGCCGGCGGTGAGCAGGTTGGCCAGGTACTTCACGGGAATGCGCAGCTGGTTGACGTCGGGAATCTCGCCGTTGCTGCCGAGGTCACCGGCATTGGCCGCCGCCGAGATCGGCGACAGCGGCGGCACGTACCACACCATCGGCAGCGTGCGGTACTCGGGGTGCAGCGGCAGCGCCACCTTCCAGTCCATCGCCATCCGATAGACGGGGCTGCGACGCGCCGCCTCGAGCCACGCATCGGGTACGCCGTCGGCACGCGCCTGCGCGATGACCGCCGGATCGCTGGGGTCGAGGAAGAGCCCGAGCTGCGCCTCGTACAGGTCACGATCGTGCGGCGTCGCCGCCGCCTCGGCGATGCGGTCGGCGTCGTAGAGCAGCACGCCCAGGTAGCGGATGCGCCCCACGCAGGTCTCGCTGCACACCGTCGGCAGTCCCGCCTCGATGCGCGGATAGCAGAACGTACACTTCTCGGCCTTGCCGCTCTTCCAGTTGTAGTAGATCTTCTTGTACGGGCAGCCCGAGACGCACATCCGCCAACCGCGGCACTTGTCCTGGTCGACGAGCACCACGCCGTCTTCCTCGCGCTTGTAGATCGAGCCCGACGGGCAGCTCGCGACACAGGTCGGATTGAGGCAGTGCTCGCACAGCCGCGGCAGGTACATCATGAAGGTGTTTTCGAACTGGCCGTAGATGTCGCGTTCGACATCGTCGAAGTTCCGGTCGCGGCTGCGCTTGGCGAACTCGCCGCCGAGGATCTCCTCCCAGTTCGGACCCCACTCGATCTTCTCCATGCGCAAGCCGGTGACGAGGCTGCGCGGGCGCGCGGTGGGCGCCGCGTGCATCTCCGGCGCCGACTGCAGGTGGTCGTAGTCGAAGGTGAACGGCTCGTAGTAGTCGTCGATCTGCGGCAGGTT
>JADZAQ010000176.1 GCA_020852555.1 Burkholderiales bacterium | reverse complement strand
GCAACGACGCGAGAACGCGATCCTCGACGCCGTAGCGACGCGCCGTGGTGAGGCTCTCGACCAGCAGCGATTCGAGCCCCTTGATCATCACGCTGCGGCACATCTTGGTCGCCGAGGCCACACCCACGCGCGCATCGGCCACCTGCATGTCGAAGCCCAGCGGGGTCATCGATTCCCGGAAGGACGCGGCGTGATCGCCGCCCAGCAGCATCGGGACGCGAATGCCGTAGCCCGGCACCGTGGTCATGATCGCCGCCTCGACGTAGCGGCCGCCGGCGCCCGCGATCCGCGCGGCCGAACGCTGCTTCGTCCCCGGCGAACACGAGTTGATGTCGAGGAACCAGGTGCCCGGGCGGATCGTCGCCGCGGCCTCGTCGGCGACCGCCCACGCCTGCGAGGCGGTGACGGCCGAGATGATCACTTGCGCGTGCTCGGTGAGCGCCGCCGTCGAGTCGACCAGTGCGACCGCGGCACGTGCCGCGTGCGCGCGCATCGGCGCCGCAGTCGCAGGATCGCGCAGCGCGATGTCCCACGCGCCGATCCACGGGAGCTTCCGTTCGACGAGCGCCGCGGTGAAGATCTTGCCGACCTCGCCGTAGCCGACGAGACCGACCGCGAGGCTCGTGCCGGCGCTCGCTGAAGTCTCGTTCACACGCCCCCCCACACCTCGCGTGCGATCTCCACGCAGAGTTCGAGCTTCGCCGCCTGCGAGGCCACCGCGATGTCGTTGCCGTGCACCGTCGAGCTGAAGCCACACTGCGGGGAGAGTGCCATCTGCTCGATCGGCATGACCTTCGCCGCGAGGTCGATGCGGCGCTTGACCTCGTCCTTCGTCTCCATCCGGTCGAGCTTGGTGCTGACGAGCCCGAGGACGACGGTCTTGCCTTTCGGGACGAATCGCAGCGGCGCGAAATCACCCGAGCGCGCGTCGTCGTACTCGAGGAAGTAGCCGTCGACGGCGAGCTCGTTGAAGAGCACCTCGGCGACGGGCTCGTAGCCACCCTCGGCCGCCCAGGCGCTCTTGAAGTTGCCGCGGCAAAGATGCACGCACACCGTCATCGACGCCGGCTTCGTGGCAATTGCCGCATTGATGAGCTTCGCGTAGCGGCGCGGCAATTCGTCGGGATCGTCACCGCGCGCCTTCGCACCCTCGCGCATCCTGGTGTCGCACAGGTACGCGAGATTGGTGTCGTCGAGCTGCAGGTAGGTGCAGCCAGCCGCCGCGAGGTCGGCGATCTCGTCGCGGTACGCCTGCGCGATGTCCTCGAAGAAATCTTCCATCGCCGGATACGCGTCCTGGCTGATCGCCCCGCGGCCGCCGCGGAAGTGGAGCATCGTCGGCGACGGAATCGTGACCTTCGGCGTGCGCTGCGTCTGCGCCTTCAGGAACTCGAAGTCGCGGCGCTGGATCGGCTTCGCGTGCTTGACCTTGCGCGTCACCTGCATCACCGGCGGCGCGAAATCGACGTTGCCCGCATTGCTGTGGAAGCTGATCGCGATCCCGCCCTTGGTCTCGACACCCTCCAGTTGCGTGAGGAAGTCGACGTGAAAATAGGTGCGGCGAAATTCGCCGTCGGTGATGCCGCGCAAGCCCAGGCCCTCCTGGAACTTCACGATGTCACGGATCGCGGCGTCCTCCACCTCGCGCAACGCGGCAGCGTCGATTGCGCCCTTGGCGGACTGGTCGCGCGCCTCGAGCAGCGCCCGCGGGCGCAGGAAACTGCCGACGTGGTCGGCGCGGAAGGGGGGTGCGCGATGCGCAGCGGCAGCGGTGGAGGTCGAGGCGTTGGTCATGGCGTCCGTGCGGGAGGTGGGGTCACGCGTGCATTCTAGAGCCTGCGACGCGCGGGTGTTCCGGCGCAGCGATCGTCGCGTACACCACGGCGGCAACGCTCAGCGCAGCGGGACGGGTGGTCCGATGACTGGCGTCTTCAGCGGCGCCGCCGCGCCGACCACGATCACCACGGCGTTGCCGCCGGGATTCTGGAAGGCGTCGACGTCGATCTTCCAGTTGTTCGTGACCCAAAGGTTGCCCGACGGATCGACCGCACCGGCGGTCATCCGCTGCAATGCATCGCTCTGGTAGCCCGTGGGCGGCGAGATCGGATCGCCGGTCTGCATGCCCGGCGCGCACTTCGACGTGTCGGCGCCGCACAGGCGGCTCAACCCCGTGACGAGCGACGGATCGTTGTGCGGCCCGGGCGGCGTGGCGCCGAAGTTGAGAACCCACACGGTATCGTCGCCGTCGACCGTCACGCCCCAGGGCAGCGTGATGCCGCCGCCGTTGAACGGCGAGCCCGGCTGCGGCGTGCGATCGCTCGCGCGGTACATCGTCACCGACGGGTGCGCCGCATTGCCGAGATCGTTGCGCGTCGGACAGGGCGAGTCGAGCCAGTCCGAGTTCGCGACCCACACGTTGCCCCGGCTGTCGATCGCATTGCCGATCGGCTTGCTGATGACGTTCCTGCCCTGATAGGTGCCGGGCAGCACGTCGAGGATCGCACCCGACGGCGCCAGCACGTACATCGCGTTGGCCTTGTTCGCCGTCACCCACAGGTTGCCCTGCGCATCGACGACCGTGCCGAACGGCTTCAAGGCAGGCTGGCCCGCCGGCGGCGTCGGCCCGAGCGCGATGTTCCTCGCCTGCGCAGGATCGCCCTGCGGATAGAGCGTCACGCTGTCGTTGCCGCAGCTCGCGATCCACACGTTGCCCTGGCGATCCGATACGATGCCCTGCGGCCACGAGATGTTGCCTTGCGTGTAACCCTGCGGCCCACTCAGCGCCGTTCCGTCGCGCGCGAATGCCGATACGCTGTTCTTGGTCGCCGCCTGCGGCGTGAACTCACAGGGCGGATCCTGGAAGCCGAAGTTGCCGATCCACAGGCGATTGGAGGGATCGAAGGCGACACCGAAACCCTGCCCGCTGAGACCGCCACCCAGGAACGGCGAGTTCGGCGCGTTCTCGCCCCACGGCGTCAGCTTGACGGCGCGATTGCTGGCGCACGCGTAGGTGCCGATCGGCTGCGGCATGTAGTTGGTGTCGACGTAGACGTAGCCCGCCTCGTCGATGGCGAAGTTGCCCGGCCCGTCCATGAGGTTGCTGCTGTCCTGCTGGCTGTAGAAGCCGCCGGTGATCTTGAGGAAGATGAGCCAACTCGTCGGACGCGCGGCCAGTGCCGGCTGGTAGAGTGGATCGATGCGCGCGAGCTCGAAGATGGGGTCCGGCCCACTCGTCGGAAACGACGGTTGCTTCACGATGTTCGCCAGCGCCTGCAGGATATTGTCGGGCGCCGCACCTCCGGGCGGACGGCCCGCGTCCAGCAACGCGGCGCACGCGCCGTCACCCGCGACGCACGCCGCGACCGCATTGGCAAGCGAGTTGAACGTGGCATAGGTCGTCGTCTCGCTGCCGTTCGGCGTCCGCGAGACGACCACTCCCGCGTTGCCGGTGGCCGGATCGGCGAGGTTCTGCGCCATGCGCACGGCGTTGATCATGCCGACGGAATTGCCCGTCACGCTGCGCCCCTTCACGAACTGCGCGAAGGCGTTGCCGGTGGCGACTGTCGTGCGTTCGTTGACGACGACACGCGCCGGTCGGTCGTCGCCGGTGCCGATCACGCTCGCGAGCATCGCCGGCCCCCGCTCGGCCTCGACGACCAGCACCGCGCGCTCCGCAGGCGGGTCGTAGAAGAGCCGGAAGTCGCCGTTGCTGTCGGTCGTGCTCGTCGCCAGGCGTTGCCAGCCGTCCGCGCGATCGACGAAGTTCGCATACAGCGACACCGTGTAGTTCGCGAGTCCCGCGTTACCGCTGCGCACGGTGCCGTCGAGTTGCGTGCCGCCTCCTCCTCCGCCGCCGCATCCGGCAAGCCCGGCGACGAGTCCGAGCACGCACCAGCCATGCCAACCCCACCGCACCGCGCGGAGCCCTGCGCTCATCTTCTTCTCCCTGGAGTGGCGGCACCGCCACGACACGGCGGTCACGTTACACCCGTTCGACGCGACGGCTGCGTTACGCGCGAGGCCACGCGGTCGGCCTGCGACGGACGCAGCCGCGCCGGACACGATTGCATGGCGTGCGTGGCGGCACGGATGGCGTGCGACGTGCACCCGCCGTACCTTGGATGGCACGCCCTCGTTACCGCCGACACGGATCCCGTGCTACACTGGACTCGTGTCTTTTTGACGGGACTGCCGTGAAGAACGTCACCATCACGCTTAGCGAGGAAACCGCTGCTTGGGCGCGAGTGCATGCCGCGCGTCAGGACAAGAGCGTGTCACGCATGGTGGGCGAGCTCCTCGAGCAGCACATGCGCGAGCACCTCGCGTACGACCAGGCGATGCAACGCTTTCTCGCGCGCGCGCCGGTGAAGCTCAAGGGCCGGGGAGCGCGCTACGCGTCGCGCGAGGCGCTGCATGCGCGCGCCGATCTTCGTTGATACCAACGTCTTCGT
>JADZAQ010000175.1 GCA_020852555.1 Burkholderiales bacterium | reverse complement strand
GTACGACCAGGCGATGCAACGCTTTCTCGCGCGCGCGCCGGTGAAGCTCAAGGGCCGGGGAGCGCGCTACGCGTCGCGCGAGGCGCTGCATGCGCGCGCCGATCTTCGTTGATACCAACGTCTTCGTGTATGCGCGCGATGCCTCGGAGCGCGCCAGGCAGCCGCGCGCGGCGGCGTGGATCGAACATCTCTGGCGTTCACGGACGGGACGCACCAGCGTGCAAGTCCTGTCGGAGTACTACGTCACCGTGACCCGCAAGCTCGTCCCGGGACTCGCGGAAAGCGATGCCTGGGACGACGTGAAGGCACTGCTCTCCTGGCGACCGTGCGTTGTCGACGCCACGCTGCTCGCCCGCGGCCGCGAACTCACGCTACGGCACCGGCTGGCCTGGTGGGACGGGCTCGTCGTCGCCGCCGCGGAGGCACAAGGCTGCGCCCTGCTCCTAAGCGAAGATTTCCAGGACGGCGCGACGTACGCGAACGTCACGATACGAAGCCCGTTCACGCTCGAGGTGAACGAGGCCGACGCCCGGTATGCGCCGGTGCCGGCGCAGGCAAGCCGCCATCCACCGCGCGGAAGGCCAAAGCGTCCCAGGTAGCATTGACGCTGGAAGCCCGCGTCGAGCGTGGTGAGGCACCCGACTCGCGCCGCCGCGCTCGGCGGCGGCGCGCCGGCGCTTCGGGTCAGGCCGGCTGAACGCCCGCGAGCCGCCGCAAGCGCCGCATCAGCAAAGGCAGGAACCACACCGCGAGCGTGAGCGCGGCGAGCGTGCCGGCAACCGGGCGCGTGAAGAAGGCGACCACGCTGCCGTCGGCCTTGATCACCGACGAGACGAGATTCTCCTCGAGCATCCCGCCGAGCACGACGCCGAGGATCGCCGGCGCCACCGGGAAGCCGTTCTCCTCGAAGACGTACGCGCACACTCCGGCGATCAGCATCACGGTCACGTCGAACGCGGTGTTGTTGATCGCGAAGGAGCCGACCACGCAGAAGAGCATGATCACCGGCATCAGCACGTTGCGCGGCACCTTGAGGATCTGCTTGCTCACCTTGATGCACCACCAGCCGAGCGGAATCATGATCAGGTTGGCGATGATGAACAGCAGATACACGGCGTAGATGTTCTGCGGATTGTTGGTGAACAGCGTCGGCCCGGGGTTCATGTTCTTCATGTAGAGCACGCCGATCACGATCGCCGTGATCGAGTCCCCGGGGATGCCGAAGACGAGCGCCGGAATCCAGGCGCCGGCGAGCGCGCTGTTGTTGGCCGATCCCGACTCGACGATGCCCTCGACGTGTCCGGTGCCGAACTTCTCCGGCTCCTTGCTGAATTTCTTGCTGATCGCGTACGACATCCACGCCGCGATGTCGGCACCCGCACCGGGCAGCGCGCCCACCGCCGTCCCGAGCACGCTCCCGCGCAGCACCTGCAGCGGATACTTCCTGGCGAGGCCCCACATGCCCTTGAAGACGTTACCCAGGGGCTTGTCGGTGATGCGCAGCGGCGGATTGGTATCGACCGCGAAGCGGATGATCTCCGACACCGCGAACATGCCGATCATGAGCGGAATCATCCCGAGCCCGCCCATCATTTCGGTATTGCCGAAGGTGAAGCGCGGATATGCACCGGGGTTGTCGAGCCCCACCGACGCGATCATGAGTCCGAGCAGCAGCGACACGAAGCCCTTGAGCGGCCGATCGGAAGTCATGAAGACCGCGCAGGTGAGGCCGAGCAGCACCAGCCAGAAATACTCGAACGACGAGAAGTTGAGCGCGAATTCGGCGAGCGACGGCGCGGCGAGAATGAGCACCACGGTGCCGAAGAGGCCACCGATCGCCGAGAACACGAGCCCCGCGCCGAGCGCCGTCTCCGCCTGCCCCTTGCGGGTCATCGCGTACGCTTCGTCGGTGTACGCGGCGGACGCCGGCGTGCCCGGCATGCGCATGAGGCAGCCGGGGATGTCACCGGAGAAGATCGCCATCGCCGTCGCGGTGACGATGGCGGCAATCGCCGGAATCGGCGGCATGAAGAAGGTGACCGGCACGAGCAGCGCGGTGGCCATCGTCGCGGTGAGGCCGGGAATCGCGCCCACGAAGAGGCCAAAGAGCGAGGCCGCCAGCATCACGAAGATGTTGTACGGCTGGAAGACCAGCGTTAACGCCTGCTCCCAGGCGCCCATCAGTAGGTGAAGCCCTGCAGGATGCCCCAGGGCAGCGGGACCTTGAGCAGCTTGTAGAACGCGTAGTGGATGACGAGAGTCACGACGATCGCGATCGGCAGCAGCCAGCGGCGGTCGACGCCGAACACCCAGAAGAGCACGGCGAGGTAGACGACGCCGGTGACGATGAAGCCGAGGCGGTCGGCGAAGTAGATGTAGAAGACGTTGACACCGATCGTGAGCAGGAGTGCGAGGACGTAGTGGCCGTCGCGCGTCCACGGCGCGAAGCTCGCCCATTCGGCGCCGCCGGCGGCGCGGCGCGTGGCAAGGCCCTTCAGCACGAGGAGAGCGCCGCACGCCGCGAGCCCCGCGGCGACGATACCGGGGAACAGCGCCGGGCCGACGTGCTGGCCCGGCATCTGCGGGAACGACTGGACGTGAACGAGGACGACGATGCCGAAGAGGAGCAGCAACGCTCCCCACACGGCATCGTTGAGCTTCATCGGCGTGTCACTTGACGATGCCGACCGCCTTCATCGTCGCGCCCAGGTCCGCGTCGGACTTCTTCATGTACGCGGCAAACTCCTCGGGCGGCAGATAGATCACGCCGAAGCCGCGCTGGCTCATGAAGTCGTTGTACTCCTTGCCTGCGGCGATCTTCTTGATCGCGGCGACGAGCTTGTCGCGCGCATCGGCGGGCAGTCCCTTCGGCGCCGCCATGCCGCGCCACGCCGCCATCGTCCAGCTGCTGCCGGTGGCGGCCTTGAGGAGCGGAATGTTGGGATACAGGGTCGAGGCCTTGTCGGACATGAGCGCCAGGCTCTTCACCTTGCCGGCATCGATCAGCGAACGCGCCTCGGGCAGCGAGACGGGGGCGATCTGCACGCCGCCGGCGACGAGATCCTGCAACCCCGGCGCGGCGCCGTTGGACGGCACCCACGGCACGCTCGCCGGATCGATCTTGAGACTCTGCAACATGCCGGCGATGGCGAGGTGCCAGATGCCGCCCTGCCCGGTACCCGACGCCTTGAGCTTGCCTGGATTGGCCTTGATCGCGGCGAGGAGATCGTTGATCGTCTTGTACGGCGAATCGGCGGCGACCTGGACGCCCGACGGATCGGCATTGACGAGCCCGAGCGGCGTGTACGAGGCGCCGGTCAGATCCGTCAATCCTTGCCAGTGCATCATGCCGATCTCGACCGTGATGAGGCCGATCGTATAGCCGTCGGGCGGCGCACCGGCGATCGCCGCGTGACCCACGACGCCGCTGCCGCCGGTGCGGTTGACGACGTTCACCGGCTGCCCCAGCTCCTTCTCGAGCAACGAGCCGATGATGCGCGCGGTGGCGTCGGTCCCGCCACCGGCCGCCCAGGGAACGATCAGCGTGACCGGGCGCTCGGGATACGCGGCAAGCGCGATTCCGGCAAAGGCAAATGCAGCGAGCGCGCCGACGGCGCGGGTGACGAGCTTCATGCGGTTCCTCCTGTGACGAATGAGGGCCGATAACGGGCCGCTCCTGGCGCCCCGTTCTGATGCGGGGCGTAACATGAATGATCCAGGCAGCCGGCAAACGTTAACGCGGCGCCTCGTGCCGGTCAAGTGGCGACGGTCGGACCGGCGACGGTCGGACCGAGGCGGAGGCCATGCACCGCTCGCCTATCCGCGATCGCGAT
Organism: Burkholderiales bacterium; assembly: GCA_020852555.1. Classification (GTDB taxonomy): domain Bacteria; phylum Pseudomonadota; class Gammaproteobacteria; order Burkholderiales; family Casimicrobiaceae; genus VBCG01. The sequence continues at coordinate 19,802 of JADZAQ010000175.1, read as the reverse complement.
CGTTGAGGTGGCACGCTGAACGGTGACCCGGCGCGATCTCCGCCAGCGCCGGCACGACTTCGCGACAGCGCGGCAGCGCGACCGGACAGCGCGGATGGAATGGGCAGCCGCGCGGCGGCGCGAGCGGTGACGGGGCCTCCCCGCTGAGCGGTACCCGCACCCGCTTGCCGGGCACCGGGGGCCCGCTGCACGCGACGAGCGCTTGCGTGTAGGGATGATTCGGGTACCCGAAAAACGCCTCGGTAGCGGCACTCTCGACCACGCGACCGAAATACATCACCACCACGCGATCGGCGACGAAACGCACCGCATCGAGGTCGCGGCTGACGAAGAGATAGGTGAGCTCGAGCGCCGCGCGCAGGTCGACGAGAAGATTGAAGAGCGGCGCCTGGGCCGACACGTCGAGGCCGGCCACCGGCTCGTCGCAGACGAGCACGCGGGGCCGCAGCGCGAGCGCGCGCGCGATGCCGATGCGCACGCGCTGCCCTGGCGTCAACTGGTGCGGAAACGAGCGCATCAGCAGTGGGTCGATGCCGACGCGATTGAGAACGAGCCCCACGTACTCGACGCGCTGACGGGGTCCGATGAGCCGGTGCGTGACGGCGGCGTCGCCGACGATGTCGCCCACGCGCCGCCGCGGCTCGAGCACGGTGGGCGACACGGGAAAGAGCATCTGCAGCGCGAGTTGCGTGCGTCGTGCGGGTGCCGAGCGCGGGTTGGTGATGCGCTCCCCCGCGAAGAAGCGCTCGCCCGCACTCGGCGCCAGCAAGCCCGCCGCCAGTCGGCCGACAGTCGACGTGCCGGAGAAGGATTCGCCGACGAGGCCCACCACCTCGCCGGCCCCCACGGCGAGATCGACGCGGTCGACCGGCTCGGTCACCGCGACGCGGTCCCGGGCGAGACCGATGCGGCGTAACGCTGCCGTAAAGCGGCCATTGACGCGCTTCGTTATCGCGCGCAATTCGAGGAGCGCATCGGCGGTGGGCGGCGTCTCGGTCGTCGTCACGCGGACCTCGGCATCAGTACAGCGAGAGCAGCGGATGCACGCAGCGCACCGTCTGTCCGGCATCACCGATGGGGCGCAACGGCGGCACCGTGTGGCAGGCATCGTCGGCGAACGAGCAACGATCACGGAAGCCGCAGCCCTCCGGCAACTCGCCGCGCGACGGCATCATGCCGGGGATCGTGCGCAGCCGCTGCCCGCGCGCATAGTGCGCCGGCAGCGAATCGAGCAGGCCCTGCGTGTACGGGTGCGCCGGATGCACCAACACCTCCTCGCAGGTGCCCTGCTCGACGATGCGCCCGGCGTACAGCACGCACACTCGATCGGCGAACCCCGCCGCCTGCGCCAGGTCGCGCGTGGTCCAGAGCAGCGCGACGCGCGCCGCCCGGGTGAGCGCGTGCATTTCGTGCAGGAACCGCGCCGCCACCGTGGCGTCGAGAGCCGCCGTCGGCTCGTCGGCGACGATCACGTCGGGGTCGTTGACGAGCGCCATCGCCATGGCCACCCGCTGCCGCACGTCGGCGGAGAGTCGGCGCGGATCCGCGTCGAGCACCGCGTCGGGCGCCGTGATGCCCACCTTGGCCAGGCCGGCGCCGGCGCGGGCCCGCGCCGAGGCGTGAGGCACATCGTCGTGCATGCGGATCGCGTCGATCATCTGGTCGACGACCCGGCGTGCCGGATTGAGGGCTTGCCCCGGGTCGGCGAGCAGCATCGCGATCCGATTGCCCCGCAGGCGGCGCAGCGCCGCCGGGGTGGGCACCGGCAGCACGGCCCCGTCGAGGAGCACACGATCGACCGCAACCTCCGCGGGGGAATCGACGAGCCCGAGCAGCGCCCGGCCGGTGACCGACTTGCCCGCACCCGACTCACCAACGAGCGCCAGCACCTCGCCGCGCCCGAGCGTGAAGGAAACGTCGTCCACCGCGGTCACCACGCCCGCCGGCGTTCGCAACCGCACGCGCAGGCCCTCGACGACGAGAATGGGATCGTGCGGTCGGACGGCCATTGCCCGCGCGCTACCCCTTGCGGCGAGCCCGCCAGGCGGCGAGTTCACCAACGATGCCGCGGCGGAAGGCGAGCACGCAGACCACGAAGATTCCAGTGTCTGTCGGTGAGCCGATCCGCTCGACGTCCGCCTGCGCCATTCCGGCCGTCGGGGCGTCGAGCAGCATCATTTCCGGAGCGAGGCCGGGGGTGCGCTCCGGACGTTACCGCGGCCGCCAGTTGGGGGGACGTTTGCCCAGGAAAGCGTCGATGCCTTCGGCGGCGTCGGCATCGAGCATGTTGCAGGTCATCGCCGCGCCGGCGGTGTCGTAGGCGCCCTCCAGGCCCTGCTCCACCTGCGCATAGAAGGCGCGTTTGCCGAGCGCCACCGCCGCCGGGCTCTTGCGGGCGATGGCCTGCGCGAGAGTCGCCACGGTGGCGTCGAGGTCGGCTGCCGGCACGACCCGGTTGACGAGGCCCCACGCCAGCGCGGTCGGTGCATCGATCAGGTCACCCGTGAAGAGCATCTCCAGCGCCCGCTTGCGAGCGACGTTGCGCGCCACGGCGACCGCCGGCGTCGAGCAGAAGATCCCGGCGTTGATGCCCGAGAGGCCGAACTTGGCGTGGTCGGCGGCGACCGCGAGATCGCACATCGCGACGAGCTGGCAGCCGGCCGCCGCCGCGACGCCATGGACGCGGGCGATGACCGGCTGCGGAATGCAGGTGAGCTTCAGCATGACGCGCGTGCACGCGGCGAAGAGCTCGTGCTGCCACGCTTCGTCGATGTGCGCGCGCATCTCGACGAGATCGTGACCCGCGCAGAAGGCGCGACCCTCCGCGGCGATCACCACGACCCGTGCGGCGGGATCGGCCGCCGCGGCATCGAGGGCCTCGTCGAGTGCGGCCAGCATGCCGGTCGATAGCGGATTGAAGCGATCGCCACGGCTGAGCGTGAGCGTGCAGATACCGTCCGGCGCCGTGGCCCTGCGCACGAAGGGAGCTTGCGAAGCGGAGTCGAGAGGTGGATTCATCGTCGTCGGTCGATCCTCGGGCGAAACGGCCATTCTAGGCAGAGTGCTCCGCCGGGGCAACGCCGACGCGATCGGCCGCGCGACGCATACCTGTCCCGTCATGGATCGGGCAAGGGACACGCACGCGATCGATCTCGCCCGTCCCGGCGACGGGAGCCGACGCCGACCGGCGGCGTCACTCGATCGCCGACGTCGACTTCGCGCGCTCGCGCAATGCGAACTTCTGGATCTTGCCGGTCGGCGTCCGCGGCACCTCGCCGAAGATCACCTTCTTGGGCGCCTTGAAGCGCGCGAGGTGCGCCTGGCAGTGCGCGATGATCTCGCCTTCGGTGGCACTCGCGCCCGGGCGCAGTTCGACGAAGGCGCACGCCGTCTCGCCCCATTTCGGATCGGGCTGCGCGACCACCGCGGCCACCGCGATCGCCGGGTGCCGGTAGAGCACCTCCTCGACCTCGAGTGAACTGATGTTCTCGCCGCCGCTGATGATCACGTCCTTGCTGCGATCCTTGATCTTGAGATAGTCGTCGGGCTGGCGCACGGCGAGGTCCCCGGAGTGGAACCAGCCGCCGGCAAACGCCTCCGCCGACGCCGCGGGATTCTTGAGATAGCCCTTCATCACGATGTTGCCGCGGAACATGATCTCGCCCATCGTCTCGCCGTCGGCGGGGACTTCGCGCAGCGTCTGCGGATCCATCACCGTCATGCCCTCGACCGCGGTGTAGCGCACGCCCTGGCGGCCGTTGCGCTCGGTGCGCGTGCCGATGTCGAGCGCAGCCCATTCGGGTTGCTTGGCGCACACCGCGGCCGGGCCGTACGTCTCGGTGAGGCCATATACGTGGGTGATGTCGAAGCCCATGCGCTCCATGCCCTCGATCACCGCCGCCGGCGGCGCCGCGGCGGCGACCAGCGCGTGGACGCGGTGCTCGATCCCCTGCTTCATCGCCTCCGGCGCGTTGATAAGGAGCGCGTGCACGATCGGTGCACCGCAGTAGTGCGTGACGCGGTGGAGGCGGATGAGGTCGAAGATCGCCTGGGCCTCGACCTTGCGTAGGCACACGTTGGTGCCGGCATTGGCGGCCATCGTCCACGGAAAGCACCAGCCGTTGCAGTGGAACAGCGGCAGCGTCCACAGGTAGACCGAGTGCCGCGGCATGCCCCAGTCGACGATGTTCGAGAGCGCGTTGAGGTACGCGCCGCGGTGATGGTAGACGACACCCTTCGGGTTGCCGGTCGTGCCCGAAGTGTAGTTGAGCGAGATCGCGTCCCACTCGTCGGCCGGCGGCTGCCAGGCGAAGGCAGCGTCGCCCGCAGCGAGGAACGCCTCGTACTCGACCTCACCCAGGCGCGCGCCGCCGGGGCCCTCGCTGTCGGCAACGTCGATCACCCGGGGCTTGCGCGTCAGACGTGAGAGCGCGGCCGCGATGGCCGGTGCGTACTCGGTATCGGTGATGAGCACCTGCGCTTCGCCGTGCTCGAGCATGAAGGCGAGTGCATCGACGTCGAGTCGCGTATTGAGCGTGTTGAGCACCGCTCCCGTCATCGGCACCCCGAAGTGCGCCTCGATCATCTCCGGCGTATTGGCGAGCATCGCAGCCACGGTATCACCCTTGTGGATGCCCCAGCCCGCCAGGGCCGATGCCAAACGGCGGCTGCGCTCGTACGTGTCGGCCCAGGTGTAGCGACGAGCACCATGGATCACCGAGACCCGCCGCGGGTACACCTGCGCGGCGCGCGCGAGGAACGAGATCGGGGTGAGCGGCGCGTAGTTGGCGGCGTTGCGATCGAGGTCGTTCGCGTAGGGATTCATGCGGGGATCGTGCGCGGTGGATTCGAGGTCGGCAGCGGGAGCGGATCTCCCACGTTGTCGTGGTCATCGTAGCAAAGCGGACCGGCACCCAGGCCGGCGCCAGTGCAGCGCGACGCCATCCGTGGCATCATACGATGCATGGGCAATCGACTCTCGAAGATCGTCACGCGCACCGGCGACGCCGGCACCACCGGATTGGGCGACGGCTCGCGGGTGCCCAAGGATTCGCCGCGAATCGCGGCTATCGGTACCGTCGACGAGCTCAACTCGCACGTCGGACTGATCCTCGCCGAGCCGATCCCGGCGCCGATCGCCGAATGCCTCACCGCGGTCCAGCACGACCTCTTCGACCTGGGCGGCGAACTGTCGATTCCGGGCCTCACGTCGATGACCGACGCGCACGTGACGCGGCTCGAGGAGGCTGTCGAGCATTTCAATGCCGATCTCGGCCGCCTGAAGGAATTCATCCTGCCGGGGGGCATACGCGCCGCCGCCCTCGCGCACGTGGCCCGCACCGTGTGCCGGCGCGCCGAGCGCAGCGTCGTGACCGCGGCCGCCACCGAAGCGATCAATGCGCCGGCGCGCATCTACCTCAATCGGCTGTCCGATCTCCTCTTCGTCCTCGCCCGAGCGCTCAATCGCGCCGAAGGCCGCACCGACGTTCTCTGGCGCAAGCAGCGCTGACCGCGGGTCGCCATCGGCGGCGCGGTGTCAATGCGGCGCGCCTTGCGCCGACAGCAGCGCGGCGCCCACGTCCGCCACCAGGGTCGGCTTCGCGAGCAGATCTCCCTGCCCGATGTCGCAGCCCTCCCACTTGAAGAATTGCAGATCCTGCTCGCTGACCACGCCGTCGGCGATGACGGTCAGGCCGAGCGTCTGGGCGAGCGCGATGATCGAGCGCGCGACGGCGGCCCGCTCGCGGTCCCGCACGACGTGGCGGACGAACGACCGGTGAATCTTCACCTGGTTCGGCAGGAGCCGCTGCAGCTGCGGCAGCGAGAGCAGTCCCGAGCCGAAGTCGACCAGCGTCACCGAAAGCCCGAGGGCATGCATCATCCGGACCGCCTCCTCGACCCGCGGGTACTCGCCGAGCATCACGGTTTCCGGCACCTCGAGGTCGAGGACGCCGCGCGGCGCTGCCGCCTGCGTCACCTGCTGCTCGATCGTGGTGAGGATCCGGCAGTCCCAGATGTTCTCGGTCAGTACCGGAAGCGAGACCCGGAACGGCGGCAGGTCGAGCGCCCGCCAGGCGACGGCCCACGCGCAACCCTGGCGAATGAGCCACTCGTCGAAGCGCAGGCGCAACTCCGGGTCCCGGATCGCCTCGCAGAGCTGCGCCGTGCCGAGCCACTTGTCGCCACGGCGCCAGTGCGGCATCAGCTCGACCGCGGCGATCGACCCGGACCCGAGGTGCACCTGCGCCTGTGCGAGGAGGTGCAGCGTGCCGGCGTCCACGGCCTCGCCAAACTCCTCCTCGAACGCGCGCTGGCGCGATGACGCAGCCACGCCCGGTGCCGCCAGCGGACCTCCCGAACTCCGGCGTGTCAGCTCCTTCAGTCGCCGAAAGGCGCGCAACGACGACACCAGGATCGAGCGCAGCTTCTGCGCCACCATCTCGGTCTTCAGGGCGTAGCCGTTGATGTCGTAACCGGTGATCACCTCGCGCTCCGGCGCCATCCCGGGTTGGCCCGTACGCAGGACGATCTGCAGGTCCGGGTTGTGCAACTGCTCCCGGACGTAGGTCACCAGTTGCAGTCCCGCCTCGTCGGTCTCCATGACCACGTCGAGCAGCATCAATGCGGTGTCCGGAAACCGCTCGAGAAGCGCCTTCGCCTCGGCCGCCGAATACGCGCTGTGCAGCTCCACGGGGATGCCCGCGAAGGACATGTCGCCGAGCACGAGCCTCGTGATGTCGTGGACCTCGGGTTCGTCGTCGACCACGAGCACGATCCACCGTGCCCGCGCCTCGCGCTCGGTCCGGTCGGGGTGCGCGGTATCGGTCACGGGCGGCACGGACGCCATGGGCGGTGCTTTCATGCGTACCTCCTGGGTACCGTGCGCAGCGCCCCCGCCAGATCGGTCGCGGTAGGCACCACGCGCGGGATCGTGATCACGAACACCACGCCGCCGCCTTCGCGCGGCCGGAATTCAATCGAGCCGTCGAGGCGCCCGGTCACGATGTTGTAGGCGAGGTGCAGCCCGAGCCCGCTGCCGCCGACGTGCCGCCGCGTGGTGAAGAACGGCTCGAAGATCCGGTCCCGAAATTCCGCCGCGATGCCCGCACCGTCATCCTCGTAGACGATCACGACCTCGTCGGCATCGGCACGCCTCGCGCGGATCCAGATCGTCCCCGGGGCCCCGGGCTCGAAGCCGTGCTGCACGGAGTTGAGGACGAGGTTGGTGACCACCTGCGCGAGTGACCCGGGATAGCCGTCCATTTCGATTCCGGCCGCACACTCGGCGTGGATCGACACCCGTGTCCCCTTCAATCCGGGCTGGAGGCTGAGCAACGTTTCGTCGAGGTAGCCGCTCAGGTCGAAGCGCCGCCGCTGGTCGCTGGTCTGATCGACGGCGACCCGCTTGAAGCCGTGCACGAGCGTAGCGGCGCGCCGAGCGTTGGACAGGAGCAGCCGCGCCGAGTGCGCCGCATCGTCGAGATACGACCTCACTTCGCTCTCCGCGAGTCCACCGCGATCGAGCTTCTCGCGCGCCGCCCGCGTCCGGTCCTGGAGATACGATGCCGCGCTGACCGCGATCCCCACCGGCGTGTTGATCTCGTGGGCGACTCCGGCGACGAGGCCACCCAGCGAAGCCATCTTCTCCGATTCGACGAGGTGCCCACGCGTCATCTCGAGGTGGTGCAGCGACTGTACGAGTTCCTCCTCGGCGAGCTCCCGGCTGTCGTGCGTCAGGACGATCCACCAGGCCCCGACCGCGACCAGCACCAGGGTGGCCAGGTAGATGCGCACGAGTATGTTGACGAGGTCGAGATTCGCCGCCGTCGCCTCGTCGCTCAGGAGTCGATACGACAGCAGGAATACCACGCCGACCATCGCAGCGGCGATCGCGAACAGGCCGAGGAAGCGCCCGAGGCGGCGGCTGAAGTACGGCTGGAAGCTGGGTGCAGCCGCCGGCGCTCGCGCCTGCGCCACGCCCTTGCACATGTCGTGACAGTGGTTCTCCAGCCCGCAGCACAGCGAGCAGATCGCGCCCTGATAGAACGAACAATGCGCCATGTCGCGCGGTTCGTAGCGCTTCTCGCAGATGCAGCACTGAACGAGATCCGTCGCCGGCGCATGTCGGTAGTGCGCGTCAGGGCGCGCGATGTAGTACTTGCCGCGTGTCAGCAAGCCGATCGCCACGGCGCTGGCGAACGCCGTGAACAGGGCGACGAAGGCGTAGAAGGCCCGGAGAACCTCGCCAAAGATGCCGGCATACGCGCCGATCGACAGCAGCGACGCGATCAGCATCGCACCGCACCCAACCGGATTCACGTCGTACAGGTGCGCGCGCTTGAACTCGATGTACGCCGGACTGACGCCGAGCGGCTTCAGCACCACCAGGTCCGCCACCAGCGCGCCGATCCAGGCGATCACCACGCTGGAGTAGACGCTGAGCACCGCCTCCAGCGTAGCGAAGATGCCGAGCAGCATCAGCACCAGCGCGATCAGCACGTTGAAGACCAGCCAGACGACGCGCCCCGGGTGATAGTGCGTCAGCCGCGCGAAGCAGTTCGACCAGGCGAGCGATCCGGCGTAGGCGTTGGTGACGTTGATCTTGACCTGCGAGATGACGACGAAGACGGTGGCGACGAACAGCACGACCGCGCGATCGTCGAACACGTACTCGTATCCCTTGATGTACATGTGGATCGGCACCACCGCCTCGCTGGGCGACAGGCCCGCGCGGAGGGCGAGGAAGGCGAGGAAGCTCCCGGCGAGGATCTTGAGGCCGCCGAGGACGATCCAGCCGGGGCCCGCCGAGATCAGCGCGGCCCACCACGCGACACGGTTGCTGCGGGTTCGCTCCGGCAGGAAGCGCAGGTAATCGACCTGCTCGCCGATCTGGCCCATCAGCGAGAACAGCACTCCCGTGGCGGCACCGAACGCGAGCCAGTCGAAGCGGCTTTCGCCGCCTGCGCCGCCGAACGAAGACCAGGCGGACAGCGCGGACGGCTCCCGGTAGAGCACGAAGACGAACGGCAGCACGAGCAGGATCGCCCACACCGGCTGCGTGATCTGGTGCAGCCGGTTGATCAGCGTCACGCCGTAGAAGGCGAGCGGAATGATGATCAGCGACGACACGAGGTAGCCCAGGATCAGGTTCAAGCCGATGCTCATCTCCAGCGCCTGCGCCATGATCGCCGCCTCCAGGGCGAAGAAGATGAAGGTGAACGAGGCGTAGACGAGCGAAGTGATGGTGGAGCCGATGTAGCCGAAGCCCGCGCCGCGGGTGAGCAGGTCGATGTCGACGTTCGCGGTGCTCGAGTAATACGCGATCGGGATGCCGACCAGGAAGATCAGCAGCGAAACGACGACGATCGCCGCGAAGGCGTTCTGGAAGCCGTAGCTGATCGTGATGCTGGCCCCGATCGCCTCCAGCGCCAGGAACGAGATTCCGCCGATCGCGGTGTTCGCGAGCGTTCCCGGCGACCAGCGCCGGTACGACTTCGCGGCGTAGCGCAGTGCATAGTCCTCGAGGGTTTCGTTGGCAACCCACGACTGGTACTCGCGTTTGATCCGGATCACAGGGGCCGTCGTTTCACGTGTGCGTGCAGCGCCGGTTGGGCGTGCGACGATTATTCGCTCCGGCGGCGCCGCCGACAACCGATACGCGACGATCGGCCGCGGGCCGCCGAGTCGCCGGGAGTGTTGACTTTGCCGCGGGTACTGGAAACACTACGCACCCAGGTGCGGCGGTTCGCGCGTCCACGGTCTGGCGCGCGCGGGCTGCATGCCGCGCGACTTGCTTGACAGGAAAGCGGCTGCGAGCATGACGGACCACACTCCCCCTCACGGGCACGAGGGCGATCTCGTATCGATCGCGTACGACATACACGCCTGCGCGGCGCCCGATGCCGACTGGGGCGACGTGCTGGCCCGGCTGCGCGACCGTTTCGACAGCCGGCTCGTGACGCTGTCGCGGCACCATTTCCCCTCGGGCAAGGGATCGATCGTCTGCGAGTTTCCGCACAATCCCCAGTTCCGCTCGACGTACGGCGAATACGCGCCGCGCAATCCGTGGTTCCTGTCGAGCAGCGAGTACGTCGCCGGTCGGGTGCTGGCCGGCGACGAGCTCATCAGCAACCGGGAACTCGTCAAGACCGACTTCTATCGCGACCTGCTGCGGCCGCACCGGTTGCTCCACTATCTCTCGGGAATCGCGGCGAGGCGTGGCCCGCTCGTCTATTGCCTGGGCCTTCACCGCAGCGACGAGCAGAGCGAGTTCGGCGAGTCGGAGAGGGTCACGCTGCGATCGGTCCTCGCCCACGTCTCGCTCGCCCTCGAGAATCGCTGGCAGCTCCGCCAGGCGCGCGACCTGGCGAGCGCTCTCGAGCACGTCGTCGATCGTTACCCGCATCCGTCGCTGCTGGTCGACGCCGACGGTCGCCTCGTCCATCGCAACCGGAGCGCGACCGCCCGATCGCTCCTCGGCAGCGGTCTGTGCATCGACGACGGGCACATTGCCGCCGCGACGCAGGTGGATCGCGCAGCGCTGTCCGGGGCGATTCGCAGCGTCGCCGCGGCGTCGGAAGATGGTGACGACAGGACCGTCGCGGTGACGCTGTCGGCTCCCGGACTTCCGCACCCGGCGGTGGTGTCGATCCACGGCGCCGGTGCGGTGTTCCAGGCGTCGACCGGCGAAGTGGCGCCCGTGGTTCTGGTCGCCGCGCGCAGCCCCGGACACGGGCACGAGGGTCACGCCTGCTCCTTCGTCAAGCATTTCGGGCTCAGCCCGGCGCAGGCTCGCGTGAGCGCGCTGATCGTCAACGGCAATTCGCTCGCCGATGCCGCACGCCAGCTGCACGTATCCGAGAACACGGTGCGCAGTCACCTCAAGCAGATCTTCCAGAAAACGAGCACGCACGGGCAGATGGAACTCGTGCACCTGCACGCCAGGATCTGCCTCGACTAGCGGCAGGGCTGCCGGCCGCGATCGCCTCCCTCATCCGATCGGATGAGGCGCGGCTCATCTTTCCGGATGAGACGCAATCCCCGCCGCAGGGGATTCGCGCACCCGCTCGCGTCCCTAAGATCGACCCATCCGCACCGCCACGGGCGCGGCGGAACACGTCACGAAGGAGGAACGCGGTGGCCACTTACGAATACCGATGCGCCGAGCACGGCGTCTTCGACCAATCGCTGCCGCTGGGGACGGCCCCGGAGTCGGCTGCGTGCCCTGCCTGCGGCAGCACGGCGCAGCGCGTCATCTCGGCGCCGATGGTGCGCTGCGGCGCCCGCAGCGCATGGTCGCAGGCGATCGAAGGCGCCGAGAGGAGCCGCTACGAGCCACCGGTCGTCACCTCGGTGCCGTCCAGGGGCGCGCGCGGACGCCCCCGCGTGGCGCCAATGACCCCCGCGCTGGCGCGCCTGCCGCGGCCCTGACCGTCGCCGGAGATCCCGCGCGCCGGAGATCGCCTGGCGGGTGATCCCCCGGGTCACGCGGCCGGCGCATGCATTCGCGAAAGGAGAAGGTATCGGTGATCAGCGCGTAAAGGTACCGAGTGTCGGATGTCCATCAAAGTAGCAGCCAACGAACGAGAGGACTCGCCATGCCCAAGAACCTGTTCCCATTGGACAACACCAAGAAGTTCACCAACCAGAAGCTGGTTGGACACAATCGGTGGCACCCGGACATCCCGGCGGCCGTCCACATCAAGCCGGGCGAGGTGTTCCGCGCGGATTGCCGCGAATGGTTCGATGGCGCGATCAAGAACGACGATTCCGCCGAAGACATGCGTCATTGCCCGCTCCCCGGCGTGCACGTCCTCTCCGGGCCGTTCCACGTCGAAGGTGCGGAGCCCGGTGACCTGCTGATCGTCGACATCCTCGACATCGACGCGTGCCATGACGAGGACTCGGGGCCGTTCGCCGGCATGGGCTGGGGTTACAGCGGCGTGTTCGCATCGAAGAACGGCGGCAGTTTCCTCACCGAGCGCTTCCCCGATGCGTACAAGGTGATCTGGGACTTCCGGGGCGACGTCGCGACGTCGCGCCACGTTCCCGAAGTCGCGTACGTCGGCATCCATCACCCTGGATTGATGGGGACCGCACCGTCGCACGATCTCCTCGCGAAGTGGACCAAGCGCGAAACCGACCTCATCGCGACCGATCCGCACCGCGTGCCGCCGCTGGCCTTGCCGCCGCTGCCGGACAGCGCCATCCTGGGCTCGCTGAAAGGTGCCGACTTCGATCGCGTCGCTCGCGAAGGCGCGCGTACGGCGCCGCCGCGCGAGAATGGCGGCAACCAGGACATCAAGAACCTGACCGCGGGCAGCCGGATCTTCTATCCGGTGTTCGTACCCGGCGCGAAGCTGTCGTTCGGCGACCTGCATTTCTCGCAGGGCGACGGTGAAATCACCTTCTGCGGTGCCATCGAGATGGGCGGCTACATGGATCTGCACGTCGACCTCATCAAGAACGGCATGTCGATCTACGGCCTCAAGGAGAACGCGATGTTCATCCCGGGCCGCTGCGACCCGCAGTATTCGGAATGGCTCGCCTTCTCCGGCGTTTCGGTCGACGGCAAGGGCAAGCAGCATTACCTCGACTCGTGGCTCGCCTACGCGAACGCCTGCCACCATGCCATCGACTACCTGATGAAATTCGGGTACAGCGACGTCCAGGCGTACATGATCCTGGGCACCGCACCGGTCGAGGGACGCCTGTCCGGCGTGGTCGACATCCCGAATGCATGCTCGACGATCTACATCCCCACGGAGATCTTCCAGTTCGACGTTCGTCCGTCGAAGGCCGGGAAGCCGCACCAGGTGAAGCAGGGTCTCGCCGTCCCGCGGTCGGCGAACTGACGCAGCAACGCGAGGTACCGCAAGCCTGGGAGTACCCGAAGCAGGTCCCGACCCGTATCGCGGGTCGGGACGACTCGGGTTGGACTCGATAGCTGACTGGGGAGAACGCAAATGCTGCTGGGAATGGCCTTGTTCTACGTCGGCGCAGTGCTTTGCCTAAACGGCCTGTGGCTGCTCGGACAAATCAGCGACAACGAGATTGCCGTAATCGACATCTTCGTCGGCGGTATCACCCTGCTGGTCGCGCTCTACTGGGCATTCGGACCCGGCGCCGACCTCGCCGCCGTGAAGGGAGCCACCTTGACGCTCCTCTTCACCTTCACGTACCTGTGGGTGGCGATCAATCGATACAACAATGCCGACGGCCGGGGACTGGGCTGGTTCTGCCTGTTCGTCGCGATCACCGCGATCCCGGTGACGATCGAGACGCTGCAGGGGGCGACGACGACCTGGGGGGTGTGGTTCGGCCTATCGTGGGGAGCGTGGGCGATCCTCTGGTTCCTCTTCTTCCTGCTGCTGGTGGCGAAGAAGCCGATCGGCAAGCTGACCGGGATCGTCACCGTGATCGAGGGTGTATTGACCGGATGGCTGCCGGGCTTCCTGTTGCTCAGCGGCACGTTGAAGTGACCAGACCCTCGTCGCCGGCATTCAGGCGAATCGAGTCAGGAGAGGAGCGATAGCGATGCCACTGTACGATTACCGGTGCGCGGATTGCGGCGATTTCCGCGAGTTCCGCTCGATGGCCCAATCCGACGTCCCGTATGCCTGTCCGGTGTGCGGGAAGCCTTCGGATCGATTGTTCACCACGCCCTTCCTTGCACCGAAGGCGGCGCCCGCGGCACCTTCATCGCGCCCCTTCAGCCAGGGCGCTGCCTTCGGGCACGTCTGCGGGCACGGCTGCGCGCATTCGGTGTCGTAAAGGTACGGTGAGTTCCGGGAAACCGATTCATCAAGAGACGCTGCGGCGCCGAGGAACGTCCCCGTGGCTTTCTCGGCGTCGCCGCGTCTCATGATGAGGGCAATGATCAGCAAGGGCAGCCCGGATCGCGCCACTCACTGCGTGCGGTAGGCGGTAAGGACGACGTGCCCCGTCTCCACCCGCGCCAGCGGCGTGCGCGTCGCGACAACGTCGATGGTTCCCGGCACGATCGCGACCTCGGTCGGCGCGGTCGTGGTGACCGGCGCGCGTGCGATGGCATCGGCCGATGGCGCAAGCGTCGCCGGACCAACCACCAGCAGCCCCAGCGTGAGTGCGGCGGCCAGGACGGCCAGCGCACCCCATACGGGCCGGAGCGCGCGGTCGCGGTTGCTGGGGCGGAATTCGCTCGTCAGATGATCCATGGTGTCGCTCCTTCGTCGTCTCGTGGCGGCTGCTTCGCAGCGCCCTCGACCCTTGGATGCGGCGGAATTCGGTTTTGGATTCAACTGCCGCCGATCCGCAGTAGGGTGCCGTCGAACGCATCGTAGGCAGCGCCGACGACGCGCTCAACGGCGACGCGACGAAACCGCCGAAGGATGGGATCAAGCCGCCGCGCGGACGACGGAGGGTGGTGGGGCCACGTGCCGCACCGCTACCCGGCCCGCTTCTTCAGCCGGTAACCCGTCGGCTGGTCTTCCATTTCCCAACCGAGGGTCGCGAGTTGCGCGCGCAGCCGATCCGCGTCGGCCCACTGCTTCGCCTGTCGCGCCGTCGCCCGCGCCTCGGCCAATGCCGTGACTTCGGCGGGGATCTCGTGCTGCACCGGCTGCCACGGCGCGAGCCGCAAGCCGAGCACGTCATCGAAGCGCAGCAGCGTCGCCCGCTTGACCGCGGCGGGACGATCGCCGCGCAGCGCCTCCCAGGCGACGGCCAGTGCGCGCGGCACGTTGAGGTCGTCGTTGATCTCGGCGGTGAAGCGGGCGAGGTACGCGGCATCCGGCTGCGCCGTGGGATCGGCGGGCAGCGCGAAGAAGCCGTTGCGCATCCGGTCGAGCGCCGTGGCTGCCGCATCCATCGCCTCCCACGAGAAGCTCATCTGCGTGCGGTAGTGCGCGGTGAGGCACAAATAGCGATAGACGAGCGGGTCGTAGCCGCGCGCCATGAGCGATTGCACGCGCAGGAACTCGCCCGCCGACTTCGCCATCTTGGCGTCGTTCATCAGCAGGAAGTAGCCGTGCATCCAGAAGTTGGCGAGCCGCGTGCCGACCCGCGCTTGCGTCTGCGCGATCTCGTTGGTGTGATGAACGGGGATGTGATCCTCGCCGCCGCAGTGAATGTCGAAGTAGTCGCCCAGATATTTCTGCGCCATCGCCGAGCACTCGATGTGCCAACCAGGGAAGCCGCGTCCCCACGGGCTGTCCCACTCCATCTGCCGCTTCTCCTCGGGCTTGCTGAACTTCCACAAGGCGAAGTCGGTGGCGTGACGCTTCTCGCCGAGATCGACGCGCCGGCCGGCTTCGAGTCCATGGATGTCGAGGCGCGCGAGGTAGCCGTAGTCGTCCTGCTTGCTGGTGTCGAAGTAGACGCCGTCGGAGGTGAGGTAGGCGTAGCCGTTGCGCTCGATGTCGGCGATGAAGGCGATCTGCTCGGCGATATGGTCGGTCGCCCGGCAGAGCACGGTCGGACGCTCGATATCGAGGCGGTCGAGCTGCTCGAGGAAGTCGTCGGTGTAGAGCTTGGCGATGTCCCACGCCGACTTGCCGGTGCGCCGCGATCCCTTCTCCATCTTGTCCTCGCCGGTATCGGCGTCGGAGGTGAGGTGTCCCACGTCGGTGATGTTCATCACGTGGCGAACCGCAAAGCCGTTCCAGCGCAGCACGCGCTTCAGGACGTCCTCGAAGAGGAACGTGCGGAAGTTGCCGATGTGCTGGTAGTCGTAGACGGTCGGACCGCAGGTGTACAGCCCCACGGGACCCGCGGGGTCGAGCGGCTCGAAGGCACGCAGCGTGCGCGTGTAGTTGTCGTAGAGGGCAAGCGGTGAGGACATGGGGCGGGAGCCGTCGCTCCGGCGTGACGATGACAACCGCGCGATGGTAGCAAATCGCCGCCGTGCCGCCCGGCGCGGCGGCGCGCGCGATCTCCGGCACCGCCCGGCGCGGCGGCGTACCGCCGGAGCCTGCCCGCCGAAGTGCGTCCGGTAGAATGCGCGGCGCCGCTCCCGCACCCGGTTCGCCGTCGTCGCACCGCTCGTGGGAGACGCCCCGCCGATGCTCGCTTCCCTTCCTCGCTCCGCCTGGTGGCTCATGGCCGTGGTCGCCGCGGTGGTCTGGTTCGCCCCGCTCGACTCGCGGTACCTGCAGCATCCCGACGAAGGACGCTACGCCGAGATCGCGCGCGAGATGGCGGCGAGCGGCGACTGGGTCACGCCGCGCCTGAACGACCTCAAGTACTTCGAGAAGCCGCCGCTGCAGTACTGGCTGGGGGCACTCGCCTTCGACGCCTTCGGCGTCCACGACTGGAGCGCTCGCCTGCCCACCGCGATCGCCGGGTTGCTCACCGTCGTCGCGGTCGGCGTCACCGGCGGCTGGCTCGCCGGCGGCACGGTCGGCGCGTACGCGGCGCTGGTGCTGCTGGGCTGCCTGTGGCCGGCGGGACTCGCGCATCTCCTGAGTCTCGATGCCTTGCTCACCTTCGGCATGACGCTCGCGTTGTGCGCCTTCCTTCTCGCGCAGCGCGATGGCTCGCCGCGTCGCGCGGTGCGCACCGCGATGCTGGTCTGCTATGCGGCGCTCGCCGGCGCGACGCTCACCAAGGGACTCGTGGCGCCCTTGGTCGCCGGCGCGACGCTCGTGCTGTACACGCTCGTCACGCGCGACGTGGGCCCCTGGCGGCGCCTGCATCTCGTGCCCGGAATCGCACTCTTCCTCGTCATTGCCGCGCCGTGGTTCGTGATCGTGTCGGCGCGCAACCCCGAGTTCGCCCGCTTCTTCTTCATCCACGAACACTTCCAGCGCTTCCTCACCGAGACGCACAACCGCAGCGGCGGTTGGTGGTATTTCATCCCCTGGTTCGTGCTCGGTCTGATGCCGTGGATCCTCGTCTGGCTGGTGGCGCTGCCGCGCAGCATCCGCGATGCGCCGCGCAATGCCAACGGTTTCGCCTGGACCCGGTTCTGCCTCGTGTGGGCGGCCTTCGTCATCGTCTTCTTCAGCGCCTCGGGGTCGAAGCTGCCATCGTACATCCTGCCGATGTACCCGGCGCTCGCGCTGGCGCTCGGCTTCGAGTTCACCCGCATCCCGTCGCGTACGCTGCTGTGGGTCGCGCTCCCCCTCGCCGTGGGCGGCGGCGCCGCTGCGCTGGCCTACCTCGTGGGTTGGGATCGGTGGAGCCGTGCATGGTCGAGCGAGGCGCTACCGCACGCGATCTACCGCGACTTCGGGCCGTGGGTGCTGGCCACCGTCGTCACCTACGCGCTCGGCGGCCTCGCCGCCACGCTCGCCTTCCGGCGCGGCACCCCCGCCGCCCGCACCTGGGGGATCGCCGCGCTGTCGTTCGCCTCGCTCGTCGCGCTGCAGATCGGCTTCGTCGGCAACGACGCCTTCGCGCCGGTGCGCTCAGCGGCGCCGATCCTTGCTGCCGCGGAACGGGCCAATGGAGGCCCCCTCGATCCCGCGTATCCGGTGTTCCAGGTGGGCAGCTACGACCAGACGCTGCCGTTCTACCTCCGGCGGCCGACGCCGCTCGTCGAGTATCGCGACGAGATGGGCCTGGGACTCGATGCCGAACCCGCGAAAGGCTACGACCTCGCGCGCTGGCTGCCGGTGTGGGCCGCGGCGCCGCAAGCGTATGCGCTCGTCTCGCACGCGACCGCTGCCGACCTGGCGCGCGGCGGCGTCCCGATGCGCGTTCTCGCCCGCGATCCGCGCCGCAGCTTCATCGCCCGGCGCTAACCCCAGTACGCTCCCCGACAGCCTCTGCCATGACGCTCACCGCCTTCGCCTTCCTGATGACCGGCGTGCTCCTCAACACGGTCGCCCAACTCCTCCTCAAGGCCGGCACCAACGCGCTCGGCGTCATCACGCTCGATCGCGACACCTGGCTCGAAACACTCTGGCGCATGGGCACGCAAGGCCACTTCGTGGTCGGCGTCGCGGTCTACATGGTGAGCCTCGTGGTGTGGATCATCGGCCTCTCGCGCGTGCCGGTTTCGGTCGCCTATCCGATGCTATCGCTCGGCTACGTGCTCAATGCCATCGCAGCGTACTATCTCTTCGGTGAAGTCGTGTCCACGGCCAAGTGGCTCGGCATCGGCTGCATCATCGTCGGCGTGTGGCTCGTCGCCCGCGGCTGATCCTCTCCCCGCGAGCACCCCATGTCCGACCTGCCCTATCTCCCCTTCACCCGCCCCACGCTCGACGAAGCGACGATCGCCGCGGTCGGCGACGTCCTGCGCTCGGGCTGGATCACGAGCGGTCCCAAGGTCAAGGCCTTCGAGGCCGCGCTGTCGGCGCTGGTCGACGGGCGTCCGGTACGCGTGCTGTCGTCGGCCACCGCCGCGCTCGAGCTCGCGCTGCACGTCGCCGGCGTGGGCCCGGGCGACGAGGTGATCACGCCGGCGATGACGTTCTTCGCGGCGCCCAACATGATCGTCAGGGTCGGCGCGACACCCGTGTTCGTCGATGTCGAGCCCGGCACCCGCAACCTCGACCTCGAACAGGCCGCTGCCCGCATCGGTCCGCGCACCCGGGCGATCATGCCCACGCACTTCGGCGGCCTGCCCTGCGACATGGATGCGCTCTACGCGCTCGCCCGCGAGCGCGGGCTGCGGGTGATCGAGGATGCCGCGCTCGCCATCGGCTCGACGTGGCGCGGGCGCGCAATCGGCAGCTTCGGCGACCTGTGCGTGTTCAGCTTCCATCCCAACAAGAACATCACCTCGATCGAAGGCGGCGCGCTCGTCGTCAACGACGAACGCGAGGCGCAGCGCGTCGAGGCGCTCCGCTTCCACGGCATCGTGCGGCTCCCCGACGGCACGCGCGACGTCACCGAGGTGGCGAGCAAGTTCAACCTGCCCGACGTCAACGCCGTGGTGGGACTGCGCCAGCTCGAACAGCTGCCCGCATTCAACGCGAAGCGCCGCGTGCTGGCGCGTCGCTACTTCGACCGCCTGCGCACCGACCCGCCGCTCGAGTTGCCGCATCCGGGGTATCCGGGCGAGGCGGAGGGCCACAGCTTCAACCTCTTCGCACCGCTGCTGCCGCTGGCCGCGCTCACCATCTCGCGCGCGCAGTTCCGGGCCGCCCTCGAGGCGCGGGGGATCGGCACCGGCATGTCCTACGAGGCGGCGCACCTCGCGTCGGCGTTCGCGCGCTTCGGCTATCATCGCGGCGACCTGCCGCACACCGAACGCATCGCCGACACCACCGTGACGCTGCCGCTGTTCCCCACGATGAGCGAAGCCGACGTCGATCGCGTGTGCGCCGCCTGCGCCGACGTGCTCGGCGCCGCGCGCGCCACCACGGCATCCTGACCGTCCGCATGGACCCCATCGTCTCGGTCGTCATCCCGGTCTACAACGAGGAAGACGGGCTCGCCGCACTCTTCGCGCGGCTCTATCCGGCGCTGGATGCGCTGGGCGTCGCCTACGAGGTCATCTTCGTCGACGACGGCAGCCACGACCGCTCGGCGGCGATCCTCAAGGATCAGTACCTCGCGCGCCCCGACGTGACCCGAGTGGTGGTCTTCAACGCCAACCGGGGCCAGCACACGGCGATCGTCGCCGGCTTCGAGCGGGTGCGCGGCAAGCGCGTCGTCACCCTCGATGCCGACCTCCAGAATCCTCCGGAGGAGATCGCCCGGCTTCTGGCGGCGATGGACGCCGGCCACGATTACGTCGGCGGCGTGCGGCGCAGCCGCGAGGACGTATGGTGGCGGCGCGTCGCGTCACGCGCGATGAATCGCCTGCGCGAGCGCATCACGCACATCCGCATGACCGACCAGGGCTGCATGCTGCGCGCCTACAGCCGCGC
>JADZAQ010000174.1 GCA_020852555.1 Burkholderiales bacterium | reverse complement strand
TGTTGCGCACCGGCGCTGTCGAACTCGGTGACCTCACCGAGATCGAGTGCGATCGATGCCGCGCCGCCGAGCGCCGCGAGCAACTGCTGCTGAACGCTCGCTGCGGCGTAGATCGTCAGCTCGCCGTCGAGTTTCACGGGATGTTCCGACGAGCGACGGCGGCGTGCAGCGCGGCTCATGGCAGCACCAGCTTGGCGACGGCCGCGAGCATCTGCTCGGGCTTGAACGGCTTGACGACCCAGGCCTTGGCGCCCGCGGCCTGTCCTTCGAGCTTTTTCGCTTCCTGGCTTTCGGTCGTTAGCATGATGATCGGCGTGAACTTGTGCGTCGGCAGGCGCTTCACCTCCTTGACGAAGGTGATGCCGTCCATGACCGGCATGTTCACGTCGCTGATGATCAGGTTGATCTTCCGGCCGTTCAGCTTGTCGAGCGCGTCCTTGCCGTCGCAGGCCTCGATGACGTCGTAGCCACCACCTTTGAGCGCGATCGACACGACCTGGCGGAGGGACGCGGAGTCGTCGACCACGAGAATAGTCTTTGCCATGCGGGACCTCAGAAGAAGGTGATGTCGGAACTGGCGGATGCGTGCTGCGTGGGCCCGCGTTCCTCGTCCATCGTGTACGAACGTTCGAGCCTGGCGCGCAGCCGCGCGACGTCGGCGACGTCGAATGCCGGCTTGGTGAGTTCACCGCGCAGCGCGACGAGGTTGTCACCCACGTGCATCAGGATCTGGTTGACCCGATCCTGGAACTGGAGTTGTTCGAGCGCGGCGGCGACGGCGAGCTTGATGCCTTCGCTCTCGCTGCGCAGGACCGTCGACGACGCGTTGAGGCGGTCCATCGCGACCTTGAAGTCGGCGATGACGTTGGCGATCTGCGTTTCGCAGCCGCTGCGGGCCTGCGCATCGCGTTCGGCGGCCTGCTCGACCATCGCCGAGGATTCCCTGATCCCGCGATTGATGAAATCGATCTTCTGGCTGATGTTCTTGCCGATCTCCCCCGAGCGCGTCGACAGCGTGCGTACCTCGTCGGCGACGACCGCGAAGCCGCGGCCCGCATCGCCGGCCCGTGCCGCTTCGATCGCCGCGTTGAGTGCGAGCAGGTTCGTCTGGTCGGCGATGCTCGCGACGTCGGTCGCCATCTGCTGCAGTTCGGCGGTGAACTGCACGAGACGCTGACTCTCGGCGAGCATGTGGTCCTTGTCGTTCAAGGTCGTCGTCAGGATATCGCCGACGGTCGCGAGGCGCTGTTCGCTCGCCAGCACGATCTGGCGCAGGCCGTCTTCGTCGCTGCCGGCGCCGAGGCCGGAGGCGCGATACGAGGCCGCGATCGCCTCGTCGAGGCGCTCGACGATGCCGGCGAAGTCGCGCGTGAGGGCGACGACCGCGCGCTCGATCTGGGCGCGGACGCCCTCCAGGTGGTCGTGCCAGATCGGCAGCACACCGTCATCGAGGGCGTTCAGCGCGGCCAGCCACGCGTCGCGTTCGGTCTCGAGGGCCTGGCGGTGTGCCGCGTCGGCCGCGGTGAGCCGGGCGTCACAGTAGCGTGCATGGCGGCTCGCCGCTGCACGATCGAGGACCAGCCCGAGCGCGACACAGGCACCGCCGGCGACGAAGCCGGCGGGTTCGGGCGCGAACCAGGCGAGCAGTGCGGCGGTGACCGTACCGAAGCCGGTCAGGCCCCAGGCGAATACAGGCGGATATTTGCTCATCGTGTCCGTCATTGCGTCGGTGAAATCCCGCCCTTGCACAGGGCGAGACGGGAACGTTCAGCGCTTGTATCGACACCCACCAAACCGACTTAAGCGATTTTTTCGCGCTTAAAGACGAAGCCCATCGACGCCCGTCAACGCGCGATACGGGCCGCATTGGCATGCAGGGCTGGGGTAAAGGGTGGGAAAGCGGTGGGTGTCCCGCAGTGAGTGCCCAGTGGGTGTCCCCGCAGTGCGCGCAGAGCGGTGCCGCAGTGGGGTGGAGAGCGGTGCCGCAGTGGGGTGGAGAGCGGTGCCGCAGTGGCGGTGGTGTCCCGAGCGGTGGGTGTCCCCGCAGTGCGCCGGTGGTGTCCCGAGCGGTGGGTGTCCCCGCAGTGCGCCGCCCGCAGTGGGTGTTCCCGCAGTGTCGCGCAGAGCGGCGCGAACGCCGCCGACGCGAGGCCGCGGACCTGCGGCGTCAGTGCGGGTGCGGAGCTGAGGAGGGCCGGTAATCGAGATCGATCGGTGGCGGTGGTGGGGCGGGCGCGTCGAGCGCCGCGGCATCGGTCGTGGCCCGATCGGATTCGGCCTGTGCCGGGGCGGCGACCGGCGGCAGCGGTCGGGCAATCGGCGTGAGGTCTTCATCCGCAGGAGCGTCGGCGGCCTGGCTGCCGACGGCGAGTCCGAGCAGCAGCGCGAGCAAGGGAAGGCGCAGGGTCATGAGGTCCTCGGTGGGATCGGGGGTGGGACGCGCGCCGCGCGCCGTTCATCGCCGCGCCAGGCAGCGATCGCGAGTGGCTCGTCACCAAGCTCAATCGGCAGCGCGGATGCGAGATTCATCGGGCTACTGTAATGAGATCGCCGAAGACGACCAAGCGGCGGCGCATTCAAGTCCGTTTGCGCACCGGCCGCTGTAGCGTTGCACTCAAGCGCGCGACGTCGATCGGCGAGGACATGGAACACCTGCTGGAAAATCGAGACTTCCTCGTGTTCGCGGTAATCGCGCTCGCGAGCTTCGCGCTGCTGCACGTCTGGTTGCGCCGCAAGGCCATCGGTGCGCACCGGGGTGTCCCCGCATCCATCTGGCCGCTGCTGCTCGCGATCGTCGCCTGCGGCGGCTATCTCGCCGACCGTCTCGGCCACGAGATGCGCGAAAAACTCGAGGGCACGGTCGTCGGTTACGCGCCGACCTACGCGCTCGAGATCGAGCGCCTGGGGCATGCCGCGATTACGCTCGACACTGCGCCGGACGACCCGCGCTATCTCGCGATCATCGCTGCCGAGCGACGCTGGCTCGACGTGAATCCAGCCGTCGCGGACATCTACACGCTGCGTCGGGACGACCAAGGCACGCTGCGGCTCATCGTCGACGCCGAAACCGATTACGACCGCAATGGCCGCTTCGAAGGCGATCGCGAAGGGCGGACGGAGATCGGCGAAGTGCTCGATGTCGACACGCCGACGCTCGCTGCCTCGTTCGCCGGCACCGGCGGCTTCGATCCCGAGATCGAGACCGACCGCTGGGGCACCTGGGTCAGCGCCTACTGGCCGATCCACGACGCCGCCGGCCGCATCGAGGCCGTCGTCGGCGTCGACTACGCGGCCGCCGACTGGTTGAGCGAAATCCGCGTCGCCCGCTGGGATGCGCTCGTCTCGACCGCCGTGATACTGCTGGTGCTGTTCGGCGCGACCCGCACCTATGCGCTGCGCGGCATCGAACTCGACATGCGCCAGCGCCATGCCGAGGCGCTCACCGCCGCGCGCGACGCCGCTGAAAGTGCGAGTACGCTGAAGAGCCAGTTCCTCGCCCGCATGAGCCACGAGATCCGCACGCCTATCAATGGCGTGATGGGCGTGACGGAGCTGCTGTTGCAGACGACACTCGACACCAAGCAGCAGCACTTCGGTGAGCTGATCTACCGCTCGGCGACGACGCTGCTCGATGTCATCAACGACATCCTCGACTATTCGAAGATCGAGGCCGGCAAGCTCACGCTCGAACACATCGATTTCACGCCGCGCGAGATTTTCGAGGACGTCGCCGAACTCCTTGCGGCACGCGCGCAGGGCAAGGGGCTCGATCTGAATCTGGATCTGCTGGTCGACGACGGCTGCGTGCTGCGCGGCGATCCCGCGCGCCTGCGCCAGCTCGTCACCAATCTCGTCGGCAATGCGATCAAGTTCACCGCCGAAGGCGAAGTCACGCTCGTCGGTCGCTGGACGGAAGTCGACGGCATGCCCCGGCTGCGTTGCGAAGTGCGGGACACGGGGCCGGGCATCGAGCCGTCGATGCGCGAGACGCTGTTCGAGCCGTTCGTGCAGGCGGACAGCTCGACTACGCGGCGCTTCGGCGGTACCGGGCTCGGGCTTGCGATCTGCAGGCGCCTGGTCGAGGCGATGGGCGGCACGATCGATTGCGCGGCCCGGCCCGAAGGCGGCAGCGTATTCTGGTTCGAGGTACCGCTCGAACGCAGCCGGGGTCGCCTCGACGCTGCCTCCGCAGTGCCGGCGCGCGGTGCGGGTCTGCGCGATCTGAAAGTGCTGATCGTCGACGACAACACCACCAATCGCGAAATCCTCACGCACGTCGTCGATGCCTGGGGCATGCGCCATGCGACGGCCGCGCACGGCCGTCAGGCCCTCGCGATGCTGCACGCCGCGGTGCTCGCGCACGAAGCCTTCGATATCGCGATTCTCGATCTCGACATGCCGGCGATGGACGGGCTCGAACTCGCGCGCCGGATCAAGGCCGAGCCGGCGATTGCCGCCACCCGACTGCTGATGCTGAGCTCCGTCTGCCATCTCGCCGGTGACGCGGTGTGGCGCGCCGCCGGCATCGAACGATACCTGACCAAGCCCGTGCGCCAGCAGCAGTTGTTCCTCGCGATCAACGAGATGCTCGGCATCGGGACCGCCCAGCTCGCGGCGCAGCCGATGCCGTCGACGCCACCGTCGACGAGCTTGCCACGTTTCATCGGGCGCGTGCTCCTCGCCGAGGACAATGCCATCAACCAGGTCGTCGCCCAGCATGCCCTGGAGGCCCTCGGCTTCGACGTCATCACCGTCGACGACGGGCGCCAGGCCGTCGCTGCGGTGTTCGCCGACGGGGCGCGTTTCACGGCCGTGCTGATGGACTGCGAAATGCCCGAGCTCGACGGTCGCGCCGCCGCCGAGGAAATCCGTACGCGCGAAGCCGCGCTGCATCGAGCGCGCCTGCCGATCATCGCCCTGACCGCACATGCGATGGAAAGTGATCGGCAACTGTGCCTCGCGGTCGGCATGGACGACTATCTCAGCAAACCCTTCACCGTCGGCCAGCTCGGTACGACGCTGACGCGCTGGATCGCCCCGTGTCCGGATGCGATGCCGGCGAGCGACACGAGGTTGCCGAGCCCCCGCAGCGTGCCCGAGCCCGCGTGAGCGTGGTCTCGCGCGTCATCGCGCAGATGGCTTTGCCTACAATGGTGTCCGGGGCGGCCACCGGCCGCGTGCGGAGGATCCGATGCTGCTCTCGATACTCGCCGTCTGCGCCGGCGCCGCACTCGGCGCGCTCGGTCGCTGGGGTCTCGGCCTCGCGCTGAACGCGCTCCACCCGACAATCCCGCCCGGCACACTCGCGGCTAACCTGATCGGCGGTTATCTGGTCGGTATCGCGATCGCCTTCTTCGCCCAGCATCCGGATCTGCCGGCACCGTGGCGGCTTTTCGTGATCACCGGTTTCCTCGGTGGGCTGACCACGTTTTCCGCGTTCTCGGCGGAAGTCACTGCGTTGCTCGGACAGGGTCGCTTCCTCACCGCGGGTGCCGCGGCGGCACTGCATCTCGGCGGCTCGCTCGTGATGACGTTCGGCGGGCTCGCGACCTGGGCCGTGCTGCACAGAGCCTGAGCGCGTTGCGCCCAGGATGCTGCGAGCGAGTCCATCGTGGACTCGTTCAAAATCGAAGCGCTGCACTTTGCAGCGTTGTGCTGGACGAAGCCTTCCCGAGCTTGCATAGTGCAGGGGCGCCCGTGCCGGCGCCTCACGACGATGCAACGCCTTACCGACTACACAAGTTATGCCGACGCGCAGGCGCATTGCACGCCCGCCGCGCTGTGGGCGCTCTTCGACGGCGATCGCGAACGGTTCAACATCGCGCACGAGTGCGTCGATCGCCACGCGGCGAGCGGCCGCACCGCCGTGATCGTCGCCCGTGCGGACGGCAGCGAAGAGACGCTTGCCTACGCGGCGCTCGCGCAGGATTCCGCGCGCTTCGCCCATCTGCTCGCCGCCCGCGGGATCCGGGCCGGCGATCGGGTCGCGGTGATGCTCGAACCCTCGCGCGCCTTCTACGTCAGCCTGTTCGGGGTGATGAAGCTCGGCGCGATCGCGGTACCACTGTTCACGCTGTTCGGGCCCGACGGCCTGCGCCTGCGCATCCGCGACTGCGCGGCCCGGCTGCTGGTGACGACCGCCGACAAGGCGGCGCTCGCACAGGAGGGAGAGGCGACCGACGTGCTCGCGGTCGACACGGATCTGGATGCGCTGCTCGCCGGGCATGCGGCGCACTTCACGCCGGCAACATGCGCCGACGACGTCGCGTTGTACCAGTACACGTCCGGCACGACGCGCGAACTGCCGGAAGCCGTGCGCCACACCCACCGGTCGATCGTCACGCTGATGCTCGCCGCGCTCTACGGCCAGGGGCTGCGTCCCGGCGATCGCTATTTCTGCCCGTCGTCGCCGGCCTGGGGCCACGGCCTGTGGCACGGCACCCTCGCGCCCCTCGCGCTCGGCCTGACGATCGGGGCGTTTGCCGGCCGTTTCGATGCCGAACGTCTGCTGCGCGCGTTACAGGATCACGGTTTCACGAATCTCGCCGCGGCAGCGACGCATTACCGGTTGATCCGCAATTCAGGCGTCGCGGCCCGCTATCGCCATGCATTGCGCAAACTGTCGTTCACCGGCGAGCCGCTCGACAGCGCGACGGCCGAGTTCATCCGCGCGCATTTCGGCATCGAAGCGGCCAGCATGTACGGCACGACCGAAGTCGGCGTTGTGCTCGTGAGCTATCCCGGCGCTCCTGATTTCATCGTCCGCCGCGGCGCGCTCGGCAAGCCGGTCCCCGGCGTGCGGGTCGCCGTGCACGACGCACATGGCGGCGACTGCGCGCCCGGCGTGACGGGCGAACTCGTCGTCTGGCGTCGCGATCGCTGGATCCGCACGCGCGACCTCGGGCGCGTCGACGAGGACGGTTATTTCTGGCATGAAGGCCGTGCCGACGA
>JADZAQ010000173.1 GCA_020852555.1 Burkholderiales bacterium | reverse complement strand
TCATGAGCCACCTCAACTTCCTCGACATCGACACGCTGATCATGACCGGCTGCACCACGTCGGGCTGCCTGCGCGCGACGACCGTCGATGCGTACTCGTACAACTTCAAGGTGGTGATCCCGGAGGAGTGCGCCTTCGACCGCTTCGAGGCGAGCCACGCGATCAATCTCTTCGACATGAACTGCAAGTACGCGGACGTGATCCCGACCGCGGAGGTCGAGGCGTATCTCGCGGGACTGCCGGTGCGCGCCCCGTTCGTGGCACCCGCCTGAAGCGCGCCGCAAGAGGTCGCATGAGCGAGAACCGAGATCCGCGCCCGGTACACCTCCTGACGGGGTACCTGGGCAGCGGCAAGACCACGCTCCTCGCGCGCCTCCTGCGCGATCCGGCGCTCGCCGATACCGCGGTGATCATCAACGAGCTCGGCGAGGTCGGCCTCGACCACGTCCTTGTCGACCGCAGCAGCGAGGACGACGTCGTGCTCCTCGATTCGGGCTGCCTGTGCTGCGCGCTCGGCAACTCGCTGCAGGAGACGCTCGAGTCGCTGCACTACCGCCGCGAGCGCGGGGAGTTGCCGCCCTTCGCCCGGGTGGTGATCGAGACCACCGGGGTGGCCGATCCCGGGCCGATCGCCGCCACCCTCGCGCTCGACAGCGCGATCGTGCGCCATTACCGCCTGGGAAGCATCGTCACCGTCGTCGATGCGGTGCACGGTGACGACGAGCTCGACCGCTTCGTCGAAGCGCGCCGGCAGGTGGCGATGGCCGATCGCATCGTGGTGACCAAGACCGACGCCGCACCCACCTCGGCGCTCCGCCGGCTCGAAGCGCGGCTTGCGGCACTCGCGCCGCACGCGGTGCGGCGCAGCGCGGTGCACGGCGGCATTGCCGCCGATGAAGTGTTCGTCGACATGCTGCGCTCCGCCGCCGTCGATGCGCTGTGTGCCGACCGCCCCACGCCCGCCGCCGAGCACGCCCACGACGCGACGTGCGCGCACGGCGCCGACGCGGGCAGCACGGGTGCGCACGACCTTGGCCACGACGGTCCGGCGCATCCGCCGCACCTCGTCGCCGGCGAGATCGTCACCACCTCGATCCGCCTCATGGCACCGCTCGCCTGGCCGCGCTACGCGGAGTGGGTGCGGTGGATGCAGCGCAGCTTCGGCGAGCGCCTCTTGCGCATGAAGGGCGCGGTGCGGATGGACGACGGCAGCGCACAGGCGCTGCACGCCGTGCTGCGGCTCTTCAACGCGCCGGTACCGCTGCCGGCGCTCCCGCCGGAGCTGGGTGACGGCGTGGTCGTGGTCATCGCCCAGCACGTTTCACCCACGCTTCTTGCCGAGGCGAGGCAGCGTCTCGCCGATTCCGAATCCGTCGTTTCTTCCTGAAAGGAAACCCCAGTGAACTCCTTCCGTGATGCGCGAAATGCCCGCCGCGCCTTCATCGTGACCGGCCTCTTCGCCGCAGCCCTCGCCGCACCCGGCGTGCTGGCACAAGGCACGTATCCCGACAAGCCGGTCCGCCTCATCGTCGCCTTTCCGCCGGGCGGCAGCACCGACATCATCGCCCGCCTCGTCGCGGCGAAGGTCGGTGCGATGTGGGGCGGCAAGCCGATCGTCGTCGAGAACAAGCCCGGCGCATCGGGCACGATCGGGACGGGCGAAGGCATCGCCGCGGCTCCCGACGGCTACACGCTCACCATCGGCAACAGCCAGACGCACGGCAGCAACCAGACGCTCTATCCGCAGCTGAAGTACGATCTCGTCAAGGACGTGACGCCGATCGCGATGCTCGCTCGGACCAAGAACGTTCTCGCGGTCTCCGCGAAGTCGCCGTACCAGAGCGTCGACGAGCTCCTGAAGGCCGCCAAGGCGAAACCGCTGTCGTTCGCCTCGGTCGGTAACGGCGCGTCCTCGCACATCATCGGCGAGTACATCAATCGCCAGTTCGGCCTCAATGCGGTGCACGTGCCGTACAAGGGCGGTGCGCCGGCGATCACCGATCTCATCGGCGGCCAGGTCGACTTCATGGTGCCGACCTACGGCAGCGTTGCCCCGTATTACAAGGACGGCCGGGTGCGCATCCTCGCCGTGTCCGACGACGTGCGCGATCCGCGCCTGCCCGGCATCCCGACGTTCAAGGAAGCCGGCTTGCCGTCGCTCGGCCTCGACACCACGATCGGCGTGTACGGCCCGGCGAACCTGCCGCCGGCGGTGGTCGCCAAGTGGAGTGAGGCCATCGGCACGCTCGCCAAGGACCCGGAGACCGAGAAGACGCTGGAGACGACGGGCTTCGACGTCTGGTACAAGCCGGCCGCCGAGATGGCGAAGTACCACCCGGCCGAAGTGCCGCGGCTGGGCAAGATCATCAAGGAAGCGAACGTGCAGATGAATTGACGCCGCTTCGCGCGGGGAGCACGACGTGAGCACGACAGGCAACGCCGCCGCGCCATCAGCCTTGCATCGGCTGCCGGCCACCGAACTCGTCGCGGGCTATCGCGCGCGGCGCTTCTCGCCACTGGAGGCGACGCGCGCCTGCCTCGCGGCGATCGCCGCGCGCAACGGCGAGCTCAATGCCGTCCTCGTCGTGCTGGAGGAGAGCGCGCTCGAGCAGGCGCGGGCGTCGGAAGCGCGCTGGCTCACGGGTGCCCCGCAGGGCGCGCTCGACGGGGTGCCGGTCACGGTCAAGGACCTGTGCGCGACCGTCGGTGCCCCGACGCGCTACGGCTCGCGCACGTCGAGTGCGGCGCCCGGTACCGTCGATGCGCCGTGCGTGGCGCGGCTGCGCGAGGCGGGTGCGATACTCCTCGGCAAGACCGCGATGTGCGAGTTCGGGTGGAAGGGTGTCACCGACAGCCCCCTGCTCGGGGTGAGCCGCAATCCGTGGAATCATCGGCGCACCTGCGGCGGGAGCAGCGGCGGCGCGGCGATCGCGGCGGCGACCGGCATGGGCGCGCTGCACGTCGGCTCCGACGGCGCCGGCTCGATCCGCATTCCGGCCGCCTTCTGCGGCGTGTACGGCTTCAAGGCGACGTTCGGTCGCGTGCCTGCGTGGCCGCCGGGGCGGGCGGCGCTGGGTCACCACGGACCGCTCACGCGCACGGTGGAGGACGCCG
>JADZAQ010000172.1 GCA_020852555.1 Burkholderiales bacterium | reverse complement strand
TTTCCGCCGGTGCCGGCAGCAATCGCGCTGACGATGGCCAGACCGAGGCCCGAGCCGTCACGGCGCGCCAGGCCGCGTTCGAACGGCTGGCCCAGACGCGCAAGGGTCTCGGGTGCGACGGCGAGTCCGTCGTTGGTCACCGTCAGCACCCCCGCGGCGGAAAGAGTAACGGCCACCATTGCGTCTGGCTCCCCGTGCAAGAGCGCATTCTCGACGAGATTGCGCACCACGATCGCATAAGCGTCGGCGTCGATGGCACCGGGGACCGGCGCGCCCGGCAGGTCGAGCGTGAGTCGGCCGGCCGCGGCGGGACTGCGCGTCATCTCGTCGATCACCATCCGCGTCACCCGTGCGACGTCGGTCGTGCCGCTGCCGCGCAGTTGCCCGCCCTCCGCCTTCGCGAGCTGGAGGATCTTCTCCGAAAGGCGCGCGAGGCGCCGCAGCGCGGCCTCGATCTGTTGCCCGCGCTCGCGCACCGTGGCGTCGCCCGCTTCCGCCACCAGCCGCTGCGCTTGTGCAAGCGCCGCGGCGACCGGGGTGCGCAACTCGTGTGCGGCGTGCGCGGTGAAGCTGCGCTCCGCCTCCAGCGCGTGCCGCAGCCGTTCGAGGAGCCGGTTGACCGCATCGGCAAGCGGCACGATCTCACCGGGCAGCGCGGGTGCCTCGACCGTCGACAGGTCGTCGCTGCCGCGTACCTCCAGCGCGCGGCGCAGGCTCCTGAGCGGTGCCGTCGAGCGGCGCACGACGAGCCACACGCCGACGAGGCTCAACGGCACGAGCACGACGAGCGGCCAGGCGAGCGCCGCCAGCGTCCGGTTGGCGACCTCGCGGCGATGCGCGAGCGGTTCGGCCACCGCAATGGTGACCGTCCCCTGCACGGCAGCGTCGAAGTAGATCCGCTGCGTGGGCGTGTCGACGAAGCCGACGCCGGCGTACGGCGGGAATGCGGCGTCGTCTGCGTTGTGCGAACGCAGGAGCACGGCGCCAGCGGCGTCGCGGACGACGTAAGTGAAGAGCTCGTCGTGCCGGCGCAGCGTCGAGACGCGCTGCGCGGTGTCCCCCTCCTCGCGGCCGAGGACATCGAGAACGGCGAGCGGCAGCAGGCGCTGCGCGGTCTCTTCCAGCGCGCGATCGAACACCGCGTTCATCTCCTGGCGCAACTGCCGCGCGGTCACCGCGGCAGCGGCGATCCACAGCAGGGCGACGACGAGGCCGATCCACAGCGAGACCTGCCATTGCAGGCTGCGCGCCCCCTTCGAGCCTTGGCCCGACCCTCGGTCACGGCCGCCTCGCTCGCCAGAACTCCTCCCGCTCACGGCGCCCGCCCCAACCGGTAGCCGAGCCCGCGTACGGTTTCGATGCGATCGTGGCCGAGCTTCTTGCGCAACCGGCTGACGTGCACCTCGATCGTGTTGCTCTCCACCTCCTCGCCGAAGGCGTAGAGGCGATCCTCGAGCTGCGCCTTCGACAACACCTGGGTCGGGCGTTGCAGGAACGCCTCGAAGAGCGCCCACTCGCGCGCGGTGAGATCGATTCGGGTTCCCGCGCGGTCGATCGACCGGGTCGCCATGTCGACCGTCAGGTCGCCGACCTGCATCAGCGGGTTGGGATTGCCCGCGTAGCGACGCGCGACGGCATTGACGCGCGCCGACAACTCGGCGAGGTCGAAGGGCTTCACGAGATAGTCGTCGGCGCCGGCGTTGAGTCCCTCGATCCGGTCCGACAACCGATCGAGCGCCGTGAGGATGATCACCGGCGTCGCATTGCCGCTGCCCCGCAGCTCGCGCAGGAAGGCGACCCCGTGCCCATCCGGCAGCATGAGGTCGAGCAGCATGAGATCGTAGGCCGCGCTGCGCAGGTGCGCGCGGGCGGCATCGAGCCGGGCGACCCAGTCGATCGAATGCCCGTCGGCGGCGATCTGGTCGCGCACCGCCGCGCCCAGGATGGAGTCGTCCTCGATCAGCAGGATTCGCATGGCGTCGCTCGGTGCCGTTGCCGGTCCGCGGGCCATGGAGCGCGGCGCGCCAAAGCCTCGCCTTCAGACCTCCGAGCGGCCATACGCACCGAACTCACGACGCGTGGGCCGCAACAACCAAGCGGCGCAAGATCCGCGCAACCTCACGTGACGCACGACTGAGCGGGTGATGGGTCGACGTCCTCATCATGACATAGCGGGGGAGCCTCGGCTCGATGATGCGACGCGTCGCGAAACGGGTGTTCAGTTGCAGCATTCGCACCGAGTGCTGACTCCAAAGCGCATAGCAACGCTGGCGCGATATGACGGCATGCTGTGCCTCGACCGAATCGGCCTCCAGGACGACGTTGAGCCGCACCCCTTGCCGCCGCGCTTCGTCATCG
Organism: Burkholderiales bacterium; assembly: GCA_020852555.1. Lineage (GTDB taxonomy): Bacteria > Pseudomonadota > Gammaproteobacteria > Burkholderiales > Casimicrobiaceae > VBCG01. The sequence goes on along the minus strand of JADZAQ010000172.1, from coordinate 1,432 downwards.
ACGCGCACGCGTAGCCCATTCGGGGCAGCCGGCAGGACCAGCGGAATCGCGGCGAGTGTCCGGAATGAAATCGCGTCATCGCCTCGTCCCGTATCGGGGTTGCCCACCACCATGAGGTCTGCTGCGGCAAGCAGGTCTTCCTTGTCCATTCTGGGCTTGCGATAGCGCGTTACCAAGGCGATATCGACCCACCCGTTCGATAGCCAATCCTCATGCTGGACGCTGAAGCTCTCCTGCAACCGAAGCACGATGCCCGGATACTGCGTGGCGACCTCCTCGAAAAGGTCGGCGGCGAGCAGCCGCAAGTACGTCGTCAGCAGGGCGACGGTCACGGTACCGGTCGTAGTCCCTGTCTGGTCGCGAATGTCGGTCACGAATTGATCCGCATGCCCCAGTAGCGCGCGGGCGCTCAGCAACGCCCGCTCCCCAGTCTCAGTGAGCTTCACACCACGGCCGGTACGATGGAAGAGCGTTGCGTGCAGTCGGCCTTCCAGCGAGCGCAGCGCCCGGCTCACCGAGGGCTGAGTAATGCCGATCACGGTCGCCGCATGCGTGAGGTTGCCCAACTCGGCGACCTTCACGAAGAGCCGTAGGGTTTCCAGTTCAGGGGCGCGGTCAGTCATGCGTTGAGCGTATACCAGCTACTCGACCACGTGGCTAGATCCGGCCTGAATCCTTGCGTATGGTCTTGCCTATCGCCGCTCGGCGGCCACCCGGGTGCTTCATCGATCGCCGCACGCGCGGGGCGATCGCCCGCACCCCCCGTGCGCACTCGCCGCCTGCCGCGGCGGATACCGGGCTCGAGGGCTCACCGACCCCATCCAGGCAGACGAAGAGGAATCCGATGAAACGACGCACATTCTCCACCGTGGCTTTGCTGGCCGTGGCCATCGCGCCACTCACGTCTCTGGCCGACACATTTCCAGCGAAGTCGATTCGCATCATCGTCCCTTACGCCGCAGGTGGCCTGACGGACATGCTCGCCCGGCTGGTCGGGAAGCACATCACCGAGAAAACGGGCCAGACGGTCATCGTCGACAACCGGCCGGGTGCGAACGGGATGCTGGGCTCTTCGATGGTCGCCAAGTCGGCACCCGACGGCTACACGATCGGCATTGCGACGCCGGGTAACCATGCGGCCAACGCGAGCCTCTACAAGGACGTTCCTTACGACACGATCAAGGACTTCCAGGCGATCAGTCAGGCCGTCGATTCACCGATGGTGCTGGTAGCGCACCCGAGCCTTGGTGTGAAGACCGTCGGGGAGCTCATCGCCAAAGCCAAGGCAGCGCCCGGAACCATCATCTATGCCTCGGGCGGTACCGGATCGTCGATGCACCTCGCGATGGAATCGTTCGCACACGCGTCCGGGATCCAGATGGTGCACGTACCGTACAAGGGCTCGGGTGCCGCGTACATCGACCTGCTCACG
>JADZAQ010000171.1 GCA_020852555.1 Burkholderiales bacterium | reverse complement strand
CTAGGCGAGGAGCGCGATCACCAGCGGTGTCGTGACCGCCGCGACGACGGTGCTCAGCACGAGGCTTGCCGCCACCGGCCCTTCGAGGGCATCGAACTGCCGCGCCATGAGATAGACGTTGGCGCCCACCGGCATCGCCGCCATGGTGACGACCACCTGCGTTTCGCGCGTCGGCAGGCCGAGGCTCCAGGCGACGCCCAGCACCGCTAGCGGAAAGAGCGTCATCTTGAGGATCGCGATGGCGACACTTTGCCGCCAGGCCTGGCGCACCCCGAACTCGGCGAGGCCCATGCCGAGCACGATGAGCGACATCGGCACCGCGGCTTGCGCGATGAGCGCAAGCGTATCGTCGGCGATCGCCGGCAGCGGCCAACCGGTGAAGCCGAAGCCGGTGCCGAGGAGGATCGCCGCCACGATCGGATTGGTCACGACGTCGCGCGCGGTGCGCGTGATGCCGCGCACCGACAGGTCCCGGTTGCGTGCCCACTCGATCGACACCGTTACCACGGTCCACAGCAGGAACGAGTTGAAGACCAGGATCAGCGAGACCATCGGCAGCGAGGTCTCGCCGAGCGCGACCTTGGCGATCGGGATCCCCAGCAGGACGTTGTTGCTGAAGATCGTGCCCATTCCGAACACCGACTGGCCGACGCCGTCCATCGCGAAGGCGTGGGCGGCGAAGCGGCGTGCCGCGACGTAGGTGATGGCGCAACCGCCGAAATACGCGATGAGCAACCGATGGTCGACCAGCGGCAGGTGCGAGACGTCGCTCATCAGGCGGAAGAGGAGCGCCGGTACCGCCACCGCGAACACGAAGCGCGTGAGCGCGTCGGATATCACCTTCGGCCAGTGGCCGAAGCGCGACAGCGCGTAGCCGATCGCGACCAGCAGGAAGAGCGGCGCGGTGAGCGCCGCGATGCCGCCGAACGCGCGCAGAGTGTCGACCGACATGGTGCGGACCTGGCGGCGCGGCGTCAGACGAGGTCGCGCAGCGTGAGCGACTTGCTCGTGCCGGTGTCGAGCGTGAAGCGGATCGTCAGCCCCGGTGCGCCGCGCAACCGCTGGCGCAGGGTGGCGAGCGGGACGGCGGCGGCGCGCGCGCCGTCGACCGCCACGATGACGTCGCCAGGTGCGAGTCCCGCGGCCGCGGCGGGCCCGCCCGGCACCACGTCGACGACCTCGATGCCGCGCTCGCCGCGCTCGATCCACATGCCGGCGCGATCGTACGCGTCGGGAGCCGCGAAGGCAGCATTGCGATCGAGGTGCAACGCCCGGCGTGGCAGGTCGAAGACGACGTCGAAGCGGCGCAGGATGCCGTTGCCGATGCTGCCGGCGACCGCCGGTTCGGCGAACATGGTGCCGTCAATCACGACCGCGGTGACCGGTCCGGCGACGTCGACATCGCCCAGCGTGAGCATGCCCGCGCGCGCGACCGTGGCGTGCACGCGACCGGCGGCACTGGCGCCGGTCACCGCGGTGATCCCGTGCAGTCGATCGGCGAGTCCGTGCGCGGCAGCGAACGATTGCGCCAGGGTGAGCGAGCCGCGGTTGCCGGTATCGACCCGGAACGTTCCCGCGACGCCGTCGATGCGACCCTCGATGCGTGGCGTCTTGTACGGCGCGACCAGCGGCAGCGTGGTGCCGCGGCCGCCGTACCGGTAGCGACCAGGGTCGTGCAGCGTCGCGCGCAGCCGCGTGTAGTCGAGCTTCACGACCACGCGGCGGAAGATCTCGGCGCCGAGGACGCCGCCGATGTCGTCGACGCCTTCCACCCGGCGCAGGAAGGCGGCGAGGTCGAGCGTCGCGAACGTCTGCCGCTCGAAGACGACACCACCGAGGTTCACGCGTCCTACCCGGACCAGCGCGGCGTCACCTGCGCTCGCCGCTCCGACCGACGCCGCGACGGTGGGCAGCAGCACGTTGCTGCCGCCGCTGTCGACGAGCAGGCGCACGCGGCGGCCGTCGAGCAGCGCCTCGACGAACAGATGGCCGTCGGCGAACGCGAACGGCACCTCGACGGCATCGCGCCCGACCGGAAAGCTGAAGTCCGGCGTCGGCGGCGGCGGCCGCGTCAGTCGCTCGGGCGGCAGCGCTTCGTTGAACGCCATCCACTCGACGGTGACGAGCTCGTCGCGCTGGCCGCCATCGCGCGATGCGCGCATGCGGAAGGGCACCAACACCCCGTTCACCTCGCGCAGGTCCATGTACTGCTCGGTCCGGACCGCGATCGCTTCCCGCTCGACCAGGCGCTCGATAAGATGCGTCTCGGTATTGATCCACAACTCGAACGGTCGTCCCCCCTCGGGGGTGATGCGAACGACGTCGAACACCGCACCGTCGACCTCGGCGCGATCCTTGTAGGCGATGCGCCCACGGGCACGCTCGGCGTACCAGAAGGCGAGCCGATCGCGGTAGGCAGCGTTCACCTGGAGTTCGCGGGCGGTGGCATCCGGCTCGTCCTGGGTCTCGCCCGTCGCGTCCTGCACCCAGGGACCGTGCGCGTCGTAGCCGGCGGCCCCGGTGACGGGACCCATCGCGTACACCACCGTGGAGTATCCGGAGACGAGGTCGCTCCAGCGCTCGGCGCGGCCGGCCAGAGGCCCCGCCGTGATGCTCACCTCGCTGTGCTGCGTGCGCAACGCGTCCCACGCCGGGCCGCCGCTCGCGATCTTCGCCTGCGTCAGCACGGCCCGCGGATCGGGTGGCGGCGGGCCGCCCAGTTGGGCCACGGTGCGCGGCGCGGCGGTGGCGAGAACGCCGAGGCCGAGGGTGCGCACGACGGCACGCCGAGCTGCTCGCCGCCCGCACGGTGCGCGTGCCGTCACGGGCCGACTACGCGGGAGCGCCGGCCGCTGGCTGGCGGATACCGAGCGAGTCGAGCGCCGCGCTGACCGCGCGATCGAACAGCGGCACCGGCTCGACGACCAGCGCGACGAGTCCGGCGCCGATCTCGTAGGCGAGTTCCTCGGGCGAGTAGACGAATGCCCGCGCGCGCGATCGGCTCGTGAAGAGGTACTTGGTGCGCAACGGGCTCACCCACGTCAGGCGGGCGCTCACCGCTTGTCCCTCCTTGGTGAAGGCGAGCCAGGTGCCGACCGCCATCTCGTTCACGTAATCGTGCATGCTCACCTTGGGCAGCGGCGCCGCCGTCGACGGCGTACCGGCGGTCGGCGCATCCTTGACCGTCTTGATCGCCGCGATGTGCAGCTCGTAGAGCGCCTCCAGGAAGGCGCGGCTGCGCTCGGGTGGCGTCCCCACCGCCGCGGCGCCTTTGCGCAGCGCGCCGATGAGCGACGGAATCATCTTGGTGAGGCGGGCCTTCTGCGCCGAGCGTTCCTTGGCGACGATGCTCCACAAGAGGTCGTCGAGCGTCTTTACCGCCGCCACACTTGCCTCGCCTTCGGGACCGTGATCGCGGCGCAATTGCGTGAGGTAATCGGCCCAGGCCGTTTCGACGAAGCCGCGTACCTCGAACGGCAGCTCGGTGCCGGCGAGGCGATCGCGCAGGAACGCGCGCACCTGCGAGCGATCGGCCTCGCTCGCCTCGGCGTGCAGCGCGGCCTCGACGTCGACCGACGATGCCTGCGTGATCTTCTGGCGCTCGCTATCGATGAACGCGGCAAGTCGCGCGTTGGCCGCGCGAAAGACATCGATGTCGATGTCGAAGGTCTGGCAGATCTCGCCGACGATCGAGCTCGCCAGTTCTCCGAAGGCGCGCTGGTAGGCATCGTCGGCGGTGGCGCCGACGGCGCCCTCGGCGAGATTGTCGAGGAGCGCGCGCGCGGGATGCGCCTTGTCGGAGAAGAACTGCCGGTCGAGGAGCGCCGCCTTGACGATCGGCACCTGCAGCCGCCCGAAGAGGCTGCGCTGCGCGTCGGGAATCGAGGGGTCGCGGAAGATGTAGTCGAAAAGGAGCGCGATCACGTCCATCGTGATGCGGTCCGTTTCGGACTCGATCTGATCGCCGATCGCCGCCCGGAGGTGCGGGATGAGATTGATCGGCACCACCACCCCTTCGGTCGCGCCGGGCGCCGTGGGTGGCGCCAGGCGGGCGAGGGCGGCAGGCAGGTCGAGTTGCTGCCAGCGGGCGAGAGCGGTGAACAGCGGGGTGGCCGCGCCCAGCGCGAGCAGCGGATCGAGCGACGGGAACGCGCCCTCGGCGTGCGCCGCCGCGGGCTCCGCCGCGACCGTCGCAGCACCCGCGGTTTCGGGGCCCGTTGGCGACTCGGCGGCGGACCCGTTGGCCGCTGCCGCACGCGTGCCCGCCACCGTGGGCATCGCCTTGGCGAGCGTCGCCAATCCGGCGAGGATCCGCGTCGCCGACATCTCCTGCGCCGAATCGATGGTGATCGGCGCGATGCTGCGCACCGGTGGCGCCTTGTCGGCGAACACGAATGCCGGTGCCGCGTGCGGATTCGCGAGTTCCGGGACCACGACGTCCTGGGGCAGGCCGGGGGTGGCGCCCTCGATCATCTTGCCGAACGTCGACAGGAGCTCGCCATCGTCGTGCGGCCGCCACTGGCTGCGCGCGCGCAGCGCGGCCTTGATCTCCGGCAACACGCCGCGATCCGCGAGGAAGCGATTGAGCGTGACGTAGAGCTTGTTGATCTCCGGGGTGAGGTCGCCGAGGACGCGCTCCATGAACGGCCGCCACACCCGCGGATTGGGATAGATCTTGCGCGCCGACGCGCCGACCGCGTCGAGAACGTACGATACGGCGAACGGGTTGTCCGCGTCCCTTACGCGCTCGCCCAGGAGCGTCTCGACGCGCAGGTCGAGCGCCGCGATTTCCCGTTGCGTGAACCGATCGAGGAAGCGGGTCGCGTCCTTGAGTGCGGCCTGCCGGTCGTGATCGAAGGCGGTGAGGACGCGCAGCGTCGCGAGCGACGCGTCGGCGTCGGGTCGGCGGCCCCTGCGTCGCGCTCCGTCGACGACGCGCCGCTCGAAGAGTTCGCACAGCGTGCGGTCGAACTGGTCGAGCCAGGCCGGCTGCTGCTTGCGAAAGAGCTCGACCTCGCCGTCCGGAATGTGGCTGCCGCTCTCGAACAGATCGTCCATCTCGGCGAGCGAGCCGCGGATGACCTCGAGCAGACGCAGCCGGTACTGGGCGAAACACGCGCGCAGCAGCGCACGCCCTTCTTCGAGGGCGGCGGGGGAGAGCGCTTGGGGAGCATCCGCTGCGGACGCGCGTACGCCGTAGGTAGGCCCGGACATGGGAGAGGATTCTACTTCGTCGAGCCGGATGCCGACCCAACGGCGGTCGGCTCGAGGTCCGCCGCCGGTCGGCGACGGGAGGACGGCCGAGGTCGCCTCGGCCAGCCTGGCGCGGCGCGCAAGGTGATCGAATCTGCGGCGAGCCAACTCGTACAATGGCGACTCGCCACATCATGGACATCCCGGGAATTCTCGTCGCGGTCACCGTTGCCGCCTATTGGTTCGGGGTCGGCGCGATGATCGTTCGGGTCCGCCGACAATCGCGCAAGCACACGGCGCGCGCGGCCGACGTGCTGCCACGCCAACCGCTCGAGCGGGTGCTGGGGCTCGTGTGGGTGCCGCTGGTCGCGGCCTGGGTGACGTTGCCCTGGCTCGCGCTGTCGCGGACGGGGCCACCGTTCGGGTTGCCGGCGTTCACTCTCGTCCCCGCGTACGCGGCGCTGCGCTACGCGGCGACGGTCGTCGCCATCGCCTGTCTCGTGCTGACGGTCAAGTCCTGGGCGCGCATGGGCCCGCACTGGCGCATGGCGGTGACCGACGACGAGCAGGCGCTCATTACCGACGGCATGTTCGCGCGCGTCCGGCACCCCATCTACGCGCTGTCGATCCTGCTCATGGTCGCTACCATGGTCGTGGTACCCACCGGTCCCATGGTCGCCGTCGGCGCGGCGCACATCGTCCTGATGGTGATCAAGGCGCACAACGAGGAGCGCCACCTGCTCGTCAAGCACGGTACGAGCTACGCGGCCTACGTGCGCCGCACCGGCCGCTTCCTGCCCCGTTCGCGCGACGCCGACGGCCGCTCCGGGTAGCTGCGATAATCCACGCTCTCCATCGCGAGAGTCGCGCCGCTTTCCGTTGCCGCCGTCGTGTCGCATCCGTTCCGTTTCGCCTGCGTGCCCGTTGTCGTCCGCTCGTCGCGGGTGAAGACAGGTATGCGATGAAGGGCCGGTTCAACCTCTTCCAGGCGGCCATGCTGCGTTGGCGGGGCCTGTATCCATACAACGCGGTGCACGTGGCCGAACTCCCGGGCGCCCTCGATGTCCCGCGGCTCGAGGCAGCGATCGAGACGCACCTCGCCGCGGCGGGCATCACGCGCCTCGCGCTCGATGCCCGGCGCCGGCGCTACGAATACGCGGGCGGGGCGATGCGCGTCGCGTTGCCGATCCACGAAGCGCAGGGCGACGCGCCGGGGCTGCTCGTCCGCGAGATCGAGCGCCAACTCAACGAGCCGTTCGCGGCAGCGGTGGGGGAGTCGACCTTCGAGCCCTTGCGCTTCTTCGCGGTGCGCAACGGTGACTCGTTCCACCTCGGCATCGCCTACGATCATGTCATCGCCGGTGGCGATTCGATGGTGGCGCTGCTGCAAGCGATCGCGGCCCGCTACGACGGCACTTTCCCCCGCGACGGGCCGGCCCCCGCGCTCTACCCGCGCGCCTATGCGCGGCTGTTCCTTCGTCACCCGCTCGCGTTCTACGTCGGCCTGTACTTCCTGCCGTCGATGCTGCTGCGCTCGCGGCGCCTGGTGCGCCCGCGCTATCCGCATGGCGAAGGCAAGCACAACGCCTTCACCTCGATCGAGTTCGCGGCCGAGACGTACGCCGCGGTACGCCACGCCGCCCGGCGGTGGGGGGTGACGCTCAACGATCTCCTGCTCGCGATGCTCATCGGCGCGCTCGCCGCCGAGGCTCCGGGCCGGCTGGCGGCGCCGCGCCGTCGCGAGATCGGCATCGCCTCGGTCGTCAACCTGCGCGGCGAACTCGAAGGCGGGCCCCATGAGGTATTCGGCCAGTTCCTGAGTTCGTTCTTCGTATCGCATCTCGCCCCCCCGGGGGTCACGTTGGAGGCGCTGGCACGCGACGTCCACGCGCAGACGCAGCGGATGAAGCGGCGCAAGCTCTATCTGCAGACGCTCTGCCTCCTGGGCGGCGTCGGGCTCGCCTGGCGCTTCATGACGCTGGCGCAGCGCGAGCGGGTGTACGCCAAGGCCTATCCCGTATGGGGCGGCATCTCGGCCCTCAACGTCGAGGCGATGTGGCGAGCCGGCGTCGGCGCGGCGCCGGTCCTGCATTACCTGCGTGGTATCTCCACGGGCCCGTTCTCGCCGCTGGTGCTGGCGCCGGCATCGGTGGGGGAGTGCTTGCACATCGGCGTGTCGTGGCGGCCGAGCGCCTTCACGCACCACGACGTCGCTCGCATCACGGGGGCGATGCAGGCCAGCGCTCGCGCGCTCGTCGTGGCATGAATCCGGGCAACCGGTTCGGAGCCCAGCGCCCGTCGGGGGGCGTCGCGCCGCCGGCGCGCGAGCCTGGGCCACCGGCCGAAACGCGGGAACGCCGGCCTGGCGCCGCGGTCGTGGCACTGTGCCTCGCGCTGGTCGCCTGCGCCGCTCCGTGGCGGCAGCCCGGCGAAGGCGCCGCCGTGGAGCGCCGCGTGGCGGCGCCGGCGCTCGCCGAGCGGATCCTCGCCCTCGACCCCCGGCGCGTCACGCCCGCCGACGTCCGACTGCTGGCGCAAGGACCCGCGCCGCGCATCATGCTGCTGCACGGCGGCGTCTATCCCGTCCATCTCGTGATGCAGTCGTTCGGCGAATTTCTGGTCGGCATGGGCTATCCGGAAGCGCGCATCCGCCAGCCCGGTGACGGCGCGTGGTCGTACAGTCCCTACGAGGATGCGAGCCGTCTCGCGGGGATGGTTGCCTGGTACGTCGAGAAGGACGCGATGGCGCCGCTGCTCATCGGGCACAGCCAGGGCGGCATGCAGGTGGTGAAGATCCTGCACGTCCTCGCCGGCGAGTACGGCGCCGAGGTGCCGGTGTGGAATCCGCTGACCGATCGTCCCGAGGATCGGGTGGCGATCGTCGATTCGCGGACGGGCGAGGCACAGCCGGTCGTGGGCTTGCGCATCGGCTATGCGTCGGCGCTGAGCGCCGGCGGGGCGGGGTTCTTCTTGCCGAACCAGTGGAGCTTGCTCGGCAAGCTCCGCGACATTCCGGATACCGTCGAGGAGTTCACCGGATACTGGATCGCCATCGACCTCGTCGCCTGGACGTTCCCGGGAAACGAGCGTGACCGCGATTTCGCCGCCACCGGCCGCGCGCACGTGCGCAACGTCACGCTGTCCGCGGCCAACAACCACATCTTCCTGCCGCTCGCCGCCGAGATCCCCGGCCGCGCGGCCGAGCGGGGGTGGATCGACGCCTACGCTCCGGGGACCGCGACTCCGCCTCCACCCGACGCCGGGCCGAACCTGCTGTGGCTGGCCGACGTCTGGTACGCCGTGAAGAAATTCTGGGTGATCGAGGCGCAGCGCCAGCTCCATGCACCGCGTGCCGGCGGAGCGCCGCGGATCGGCACGCTAGAATAGCGGCTTTTCGTCGCGGCCCGGGCCGGCGATGGCGTTCCGCGGCCGTGGTTCGCGCCGCGGCCCGCGGGGCGCGCAGTGTGGGGGTGTTCGAGTTGGAGCGAGCAGGAACGATGACGCGAGCAGGGGCGGACCCGTTGGCACTGGCCGGCAAGGTCGCGCTCGTCACCGGCGCGGCGCGTGGCATCGGTCGTGCGGTGGCGCGCAAGCTCGCGGCGGCCGGTTGCGATGTCGTCGTCAACTATTACAACAGCGCCGAGCCGGCGGCGGCGCTGTGCGCCGAGATCCGCGGCCTTGGCCGGCGCGCGATCGCCGTGCAGGCGAGTGTCGGCGTACCCGACAGCGTCGACGAGCTGTTCACGGCGATCGACCGCGAGTTCGACCACGTCGATCTCGTCGTATCCAACGCGGCGAGCGGCGTCCTGAAGCCCGCGATGGAGATGACGCTCAAGCACTGGCGATGGTGCATGGAGACCAATGCGCTGGCGCTCAATCTCCTCGCGCAGCGCGCGGTGCCGCGGATGCGCGACGGCGGCCGGATCGTCGCGCTGTCGAGCCTCGGTGCGCAGCGGGCGCTGCCGGGGTACGGTTTCGTAGGTGCGTCGAAGGCAGCGCTCGAGGCGCTCGCCCGCAGCCTCGCGCAGGAGCTGGGGCCGCGCGGGGTTCGCGTCAACGTGGTGAGCGCGGGCGTGGTCGATACCGATGCGCTGACGTATTTCCCCAATCGCGATGAATTGCTCGCCAACTTCGCCGCGCGCGCGCCGGCGGGGCCGGTGCTGACGCCGGACGACGTCGCCGGCGCGGTGTACCTGCTGTGCCTGCCCGAGGCTTCGATGATCAACGGTCACACGCTTGTCGTCGACGGCGGGTTCGCGATCTCGGGGTGAGCGTGGCAACGGCGATCGCTTCGGGGCTCGAGGGCAAGGTCGCGCTGGTCACCGGCGGCAGCCGCGGCATCGGGCGGGCGATCGTCGAGGTCCTTGCCGCCGACGGTGCGCAGGTCACTTTCTTCTATCGCGGCCAGCACGAGGCGGCGCAGGCGCTGGTCGCCGCCGAGGCGGCCAAGGGGCACGCGGTGGCGGCCGTCCAGGTCGACGTGCGCGACATGGCGGCGTGTGCGCAGGCGGTGGAGCAGCTCGTCGAGCGCACCGAGCGCATCGACGTGCTGGTGAACAACGCGGGCCTCATCCGCGACAATCCGCTTGCCGGCTTCTCCGACGAGGACGTCGCCGAGGTGCTCGCCACCAACGTGACCGGCGTCTTCAACGTGACGCGCGCGGTGGTGCCGTACATGATCTCGCGGCGACGCGGACGCATCGTCAACATCTCGTCGGTGTCCGCCGAGAAGGGCGGGCGCGGACAGACGAACTATGCGGCGAGCAAGGGCGCGGTCAACGCGTTCACCCGTGCGCTCGCCGTGGAACTCGCGCCGCGCAAGATCGCGGTGAACGCGGTGGCGCCGGGCGTCATCGACACCGAGATGTCGCAGGCGGTGCGCGAGCTCGCCGGCGACGAAGTCAAGGCGCGGATCCTGATGAGGCGCTTCGGCACCGCCGCCGAGGTCGCCAACGCGGTGTGGTTCCTCGCCTCCGATCTTTCGAGCTACATCACGGGGCAGGTCCTCACCGTCGATGGCGGATTCAAAATGGAATGAGAGGGAAGCATGGCTACACCCATCACGCAGGCTGACATCGACGCGGTGTACCCCACCGTGGCGGAGACCATCGCCGACGCGCTCGGCGTCGACATCGAGGAGGTGAAACCCAGCGCTTCGCTGATCGCCGACCTCAACGCCGAGTCGATCGACTTCCTCGACATGGTGTTTCGTCTCGAGCGTGCCTTCAAGGTGAAGATCCCGCGCGGCAAGATCGTCGAGAATGCGCGCGGCGCGCTCTCCGAGGCGGAGTTCGAGCAGAAGGGCATCGTCACCGACGTCGGCATGACGCAATTGAAGGCGTATCTCGCGGAAGTGCCCGCCGAGCGTTTCAAGATGCCGCTCAAGGTCGCCGACATTCCGCGGCTCTTTACCCCCGAGACGTTCTGCAAGCTCGTCGTGCAGGCGCAGCGCGAAGCAGCCGCGGCGAGCTGATCGGACCATCCTCGTTCCGCGGCATCGTCACGGGCTGCGTTCCGGATGTCACACCACTTCGCCGCCTTCTCGTTCGTCGACCGCATCGACGTTTTCGAGCCCGCCACGCGGGCCCGGGCGACGTTCGCGATTCCGGCGCAGGTCGCCGCCTTCCCGTCGTGCCTCATCGCCGAGGCGGTCGGCCAGCTCGCGGCGTGGGTGGCGATGGCCGCGATCGACTTTCGGGGCCGCCCGGTGGCCGCACTCGCCAGTCAGACGCGCTTCCGGCGCGGCGCAGCCCCCGGCGATACGCTGACGCTCGCGGTCGAGATCGAGAGCTGCGACGACGAGGCGGTCGCCTATCACGGGCACGCCGACATCGCCGGCGAGCGGGCGATCGAGCTCATCGATTGCCTGGGGCCGATGCTGCCGCTTGCCGAGTTCGACGACCCGGTGGCGCTGCGCGCCTGGTTGGCGACGCTCACCGGCAGCGGTGCCCCTTCGGGGCGCTTCCGGGGCATCGACGTCGCGGCGCCGGTCGCGGTCCCGGCAACCGCTCCCGGCGTCGCCTGCGCGCTGCTCGCGGTCCCGCGGGCGGCAGCGTTCTTCGAGGATCACTTTCCGCGCCGGCCGGTGTTCCCGGCAACGCTGCTGCTCGACGCGCTGCTCGCAGTCGCGTTGCGTCTCGCGCGGGCGTCCGGACCGTGGGGCGCCGCGGTCGCGCTCGCGCCACGACGGATGACGCACGTCAAGGTACGCGCCTTCACGCCGCCCGGCAGCACGCTGCAGCTGTCGGCGCAGTTGCGTGACGTGGCGGGCGACGAGGCCACGTTCATGCTGACGGCCGAAGCCTTGGGACGCGCCGTGGCCACCGCCCGCGTCGTCGTCGGTCCGGCGCTGCCGGGGCAGGGGCGCGCGCCGTGACGCGGCTGGCACGCCGCCGGGCCGCGATCACCGGCATCGGCCTCGTCACGCCGGTCGGCAACGACGCCGCCACGACCTGGCGCGCGCTCCTCGCCGGGGCGAGCGGCGGCGCGCCGATCACGCTCTTCGACGCGTCGGGGTTTGCCACGCGCATCGCCGCCGAGGTCAAGGATTTTCGCAACACGCTCATCACCGAGCGCCGGCTGCTGAAGCTCACCAACCGTTCACATCGCTTCGCGCTGGAGGCCGCCGAGCAGGCGTTCATCGATGCGGGCATCCGGCCCACGCCGGGCGACGCGCCGCGCTGGGGCTGCGCGGTCGGCGCCGGCATGATGACCGCCGATTTCGTCGATCTCGAGAGCACGCATGCGCACGCGGCGGCGGCCGGCGCGCTCGATGCCGACCGCCTCCTCACCGACGCTGCCGCCAACGATCCGCTCGTCTTCTGCCGCGGCCAGGCCGCGCAGGGTCTCGCGCTCCTCACCCGCCGCCACGGCATCGAGGGCTACGCCACCTCGGTGCACACTGCCTGCGCCTCCGGCGGCCAGGCGCTGGGCACCGCGCTCAAGCTGATCCGCCGCGGCCGCGCCGACCGGGTGCTCGCCGGCGGCTTCGATTCGATGATCAGCCCCGTCGGCATCAGCGGTTTTTGCCTGCTCTCGGCGCTGTCCACCGACAACGACACGCCGGAGCGCGCGAGCCGTCCGTTCGATGCGACGCGCAACGGCTTCCTCCTCGGCGAAGGGGCGGGCTTCGTCGTGCTCGAGGAGTGGGAAGCGGCGCGCGCTCGGGGCGCGCGCATCTACGCCGAGCTCGCCGGTGACGGCAATTCGCTGTCGTCGTATCGCATCACCGACTCGCCGCCCGACGGCGACGGCCCGATCCAGGCGATGCGTGCGGCGCTCGCCGATGCCGGCGCGACGACCGACGACATCGATTACGTCAATGCGCACGGCACGTCGACGCTCATGAACGATCGCAGCGAGACGGCGGCGCTGCACGCCGTCTTCGGCGCACGCGGACGCAGCGTCCCGGTGAGCTCGACGAAGAGCACGATGGGCCACCTCATCGCCGCGGCCGGCGCGGTCGAAGCTGCGGTATGTGCGCTCGCCATCGCGCGCGGTGAACTGCCGGTCAACGCGAACCTGGCCGAGCGCGACGCCGACTGCGACCTCGCGCTCGTCACCGCGCCACGCCGCGCCCGGATTCGCGCGGCGCTGTCGAATTCGTTTGGTTTCGGGGGCTCCAACAGTTGCCTCGTGCTGCGCCACCCCGAGGAAGTCGACGGCCGCCCGGGCGGCCGCGGCGGGGACACGACGCCATGACGCGCGTGGTGATCACCGGCAGCGGTGCCGTCTGTGCGGCGGGGCTCGAGCCCGCGGACATTCTCGCGGCGGTGCGCTCGGGCGCCTCGTCGCTGCGGCGGATCACGCAATGGGATCCCACGCACTGGCCGACGCAAATCGCCGGCGAGATCCCCGAATTCAATGCGCGGACGATGGTCGACGACCGCAAGCTCCACAAGCTCATCCGCCGCACCGATCTCGTCGGTCTGTACGCCGCGGGGCGCGCGCTCGCGCAGTCGGGGCTCGTCGCCCATCGCGACGCGTTGCCGCCGGCAGCGGCGGCCGACTACAGCGATCGAAGCGGGGTGATCGTCGGCTCCGGCGGCGGCAACTTCGAGAACCAGTACGACTATTTTCCGCTGATGACGCAGGCTGGCGGCGACTTGCGGGCCTTCGGGCGCGACCTCGCCGATGTCGTCAATCCGATGTGGCTCCTGCGCACGCTGCCCAACAACGTGCTCGGGCACATCGGGATCAAGTACGGCCTCAAGGGCACCAATGCGTGCATCACGAGCCACAGCGTGGGTGGACTGCTCGCCGTCATCGAGTCGCTCGCCGCCCTGCGCGATGGCGAGGCCCTGCGCATGGTGGCGGTGGGGCACGAGACGCCGATCGAGCCGCAGATGGTGCTCTACTACCACGACGTGGGCCTACTCGCATCCGACGCGCTGCGGCCGTTCGACGCCGATCGCGACGGCAGCGTATTCGGGGAAGGTGCCGGCGCGCTCGTGCTTGAAACCGAGGCATCGGCGCGGGAGCGCGGCGCGGCGGTGCTGGGTGAGGTGCTGGGCGGCGGCCATGCGACCGAGGCGCAGGGACTGCTCGCGATTCGCGAGGACGGCGACGGTTCGGCGCGCGCCATCGACGAGGCGCTCGCCGATGCCGGTCTCGCGCCCCGCGACGTCGGGATGATCGTCGCGCACGGCAACGGCACCCCGGCCTCCGACGCCTCGGAAGCCGCCGCACTGCGCCGCATCTTCGGTGCCGACATGCCCCCCGTCACCGGGTTCAAATGGGCCTTTGGGCATCTGATCGCCGCCGCCGGCATCGTCGAGACGGTGGTCGCGCTCGCCGCGCTGCGCGCGCAGGTGGTGCCGGGGATCGCGACGCTGCGCACGCTCGATCCCGCGTGTGCCGGCCTCGCGGTATCGGCGTCGCCGCAGGTACCGCGCAGCAACGTGGCGCTCGTGCTCTGCCGCGGCTTTGCGAGCACCAACGCGGCGCTCCTCGTGCGAGGCAGGTGAGTTCACGATGGGCGAGCCGGTTGCCGCCCTCGATTCCGTCGCCGGCGCGGCGGCGCACCTCCCCGATCCTGCGCGCCGCTGCGGGATCGACTCGGTACGGATCGCGCGCATCGAGCGCCTGCTGCGCGAGAACGATCACGCCGGTTTGCTGCGCTTCTTCACCGATCAGGAGCTCGCCGACGCCGGCGACGGTCCCGGGCGTGCCGCGAGCCTCGCCGCCCGCTTCGCGGCCAAGGAGGCCTGCGTCAAGCTCTTTCCCCGCGAGGCGGCGCTCGCGCAGATCGAGCCCGCCGATTTCTCGGTGCGGCGGGACAACTTCGGCGCGCCGCTGGTGGTGCCGGGTCCACGCGCCGAGGCGCTCGTCGGCCGGTATCGGCTGGGGCCCATCGCATTGTCGATGACGCACGACCGCGAGGGTGCGCAGGCGGTGGCGGTGGCGCAACCCGCGGTGCTCGACGTCCCGCTCGCCGGGCGCCTGCTCTATCGTCTCGTTCCGTTGCGCCGGCGAGTGATCCTCGACAACCTGCGCCGCGTCTACGGCGCGACGCTCGACGCGGCAGCGATCGAGCGCCTCGCCCAGGCGCACTACGGACACCTGTGGCGGCTCGCCAGCGAGTTCCTGCGCTTTCGCTGGCTCAGCGCGGCGCAGAAACTCGCCCTCGTGCGCGTCGAGAACGTCGATGCCTTCGCCGCCGCCTATCACCAGGGGAAGGGCGTGCTCCTCCTCACCGGGCACTTCGGCAACTGGGAGGTGGCCACCGTGGCCGGCATCGGCAGCTTTCCGCACATGCGCGGGCGCTTCCACTTCGTGCGCCGGGCGGTGAAGCCCGACTGGTTCGATCGCCTCGTCACCCGCCGCTTCCGGCGGGCGGGCTTCGGCGTGTTCAAGAAGCGCGGCTCGCTCGACGCCATGCTCGCCGCGCTCGCCAACGGCGACGCCATCGTCTTCGCCTTCGACCAGCACGCGAGTCCCCCCGACGGCATCGCCGTCGAGTTCTTCGGCGCTCCGGCGTGGACCTTCAAGAGCCTCGCCATCATCGCGCTCGCCACCGGGGCGCCGGTGGTGCCGGCGACGAGCTGGCGCGAGCCCGACGGCACGCACGTGCTGCGCTTCGAGCCGCCGATCCCGGTCGTGGAGCACGCGAAGACGGGCGAGGCGATCCGGCTCACCACGCGCGCCTACAACGCCGCCCTCGAGCGTTTCGTGCTGCGCCGACCCGAGCAATGGTACTGGGTACATCGCCGCTGGAAGCACGTCGCGCCACGGACGCGCGGGCGCGCCTCGCCCACCACGACCGCCTGACCCGAGACCGCATGGACCCGTCGATCACCACCACCGTCGCCGCTTCGCTCCTGTCGTGGAAGGCGAGCATCGTCTACGGTTACGTCCTGTGGGCGCTCTTCATCCATTGGCGAGGCCGCGAGCGGCACCGCTTCGTCAAGCAGCTCACCGATCACTCGACGATCGTGGCGCCGTACAACGCGCTCATGTACGGATTCTCCGCGGTTCCCAACAAGCCCTTCCTGGACCTCGCCCAATTCCCGGAAATCGCGCCGCTGCAGCAGAACTGGCAGACGATTCGCGACGAGGCGCTGAGGCTCTTCGACGAGGGCCACATCCGCGCCGCCACGGGCTACACCGACCTTGGCTTCAATTCGTTCTTCCGCCGCGGCTGGAAGCGCTTCTACTTGAAGTGGTACGACACGCCGCTCGAATCGGCGCGCGCGCTGTGCCCCAAGACCGTCGCCCTCGTGCAGTCGATTCCCAACGTCAACGGTGCGATGTTCGCCATGCTGCCGGCCGGGGGCGATCTCGGCCGGCACCGCGATCCCTTCGCCGGATCGCTGCGCTACCACCTGGGACTCGCCACCCCCAACAGCGAGCGCTGCCGCATCATCGTCGATGGGCTGCCGTACTGGTACCGTGACGGCGAGGGCGTGCTCTTCGACGAGACCTTCATCCACTGGGCGGAGAACCGCACCGACACCGACCGCCTCATCCTCTTCTGCGACGTCGAGCGGCCGCTGCGCAGCCGCCTGCTCGCGCGCTTCAATCACTGGATCGAGCGCACCGTGGTGCGCGCGACGCAGGCCGAGAACGTGCCCGGCGACAAGGTCGGCGTGCTGAACCGCATCTTCTCCTGGATCTACTACGTGCGCCTGCCGGCCAAGGCGGTGAAGCGCTGGAACAAGTACGTCTACTACGCGGCCAAGTTCGCGCTGTTGATCGCCTTCGTGGTCTTCGTCTTCTTCGTCCGCTGACCCACGAGCGACGAGGGCCGCGTCATGATCGAACTCCTGACCAGCCCGGAGGCGTGGATCGCCTTCGGCATGCTGACCGCGCTCGAGCTCGTCCTCGGCATCGACAACGTCATCTTCATCGCGATCCTGGTCGACAAGCTGCCACCGGAGCGGCGGGACGTCGCGCGACGGCTCGGGCTCTTCCTCGCGATGTTCATGCGGGTCGGGCTGCTGTTCCTGCTGTCGTGGCTGATCGGGCTCACCGCACCGCTGTTCACCGCGCTTGGACAGGAGATCTCGGGGCGCGACCTGATCCTCATCGCCGGCGGCGTCTTCCTGTTGTGGAAGAGCACGATGGAGATCCATCACCTCATGGAAGGCGACGCAGGGCATGCGTCGAGCAAGGTCAAGGCGACGTTCATGACGGTGATCCTGCAGGTGATCGTCATCGACCTCGTCTTTTCGCTCGATTCGATCATCACCGCGGTGGGGATGGTCAACGAGCTCCCGGTGATGGTGGCCGCGGTCATCGCCTCGGTGGCGCTCATGATGGCATTCGCCGGCGCGATCGGCCGCTTCGTATCGGGGCACCCGACGATCAAGATGCTCGCGCTCTCGTTCCTCGTCGTGGTGGGCGTCGCGCTCATCGCCGAGGGCTTCGACACCGCGGTGCCCAAGGGGTACATCTATTTCGCGATGGCGTTCTCGGTGGCGGTGGAGATGCTCAACCTGCGCGTGCGCCGGCGCGCCGCCCGTTCGCGCGATCCGCAGCGGGGGTGATCGTCAGCCGCGCCCCACGAACGGCATCTTGGTCGCCATGATCGTCATGAACTGCACGTTGGCGTCGAGCGGCAGCCCCGCCATGTAGACGATCGCGCTCGCCACGTGCGCGACGTCCATCAGCGGTTCGATGGCGATCTCGCCGTTGGCCTGCGGCACGCCCTTGGCCATTTTCGCGGCCATCTCGGTCGCTGCATTGCCGATGTCGATCTGGCTGCACGCGATGTCGTGCTTGCGACCGTCGAGCGAGGTCGACTTGGTGAGTCCGCTGATCGCGTGCTTGGTCGCCGTGTACGGTGCCGAGAAGGGGCGCGGCGCGTGCGCCGAGATCGAGCCGTTGTTGATGATGCGCCCGCCGCGCGGCGACTGCGCTTTCATGAGCTTGATCGCCTGCTGCGTGCAGAGAAAGACCCCGGTCAAGTTGACATCGACGACCGCCTTCCATTGCTCGAAGCTCACGTCCTCCAGGTCGACGGCGGGAGCGCTGACCCCGGCGTTGTTGAAGAGGACGTCGAGGCGCCCGAAGCGCGCCGCGACTTCGGCGAAGAGCGCCGCGACCGACTCGGGGCTCGTGACGTCGGTGGGTACCGCGATGGCGAGGTCGGCGCCGACCCCGGCGGCGGCGATCGCCTGGGCGAGGGGTTCGCGGCGACGGCCCGCGAGCGCGACCCGGTAGCCGTTGCGCAGCAGCGCGGTGGCGGCGGCTCGACCGATGCCGCTGCCGGCGCCGGTGACGATGGCGGTCTTCATCTCGTTCCTTCCTCCTCGCTGGGGATGCGACGGTCGGTGCGCCAGGCGGACGGGTGCCCGACGACGCGCTCGCCGTGCGCTGCGTGGCGGGCCGCTGTCGATCCTTTGCCGGAGATTGTAGCGACCCGATCGGGCCGCGTCGCGTAGAATGGAGAATTGCCCGCGGCGGGCGCCGTCGCGCGGCCGGCGCCACCGGGCCGCGCGCGCTCCGCCCTCATCCCTTGAGCCCAAGTCCCCGCGGCGTTCGCGACCGCGCCGCCAGCGCGCACGGCTTCCGCCGTGTCTTTCCGGGCGTGGTCGTCGCCATGTTCCTGGCGGCGATCGACCAGACGATCCTGGCGAGCGCGCTGCCCAGCATCGCCAATGCGCTGGGCGCGGTCACCGACCTGTCCTGGGTCGTCGTGGCCTACCTGCTCGCGGCGACCGTCGCGGCGCCGTTGTACGGCTACATCGGCGACCGCATCGGCCGCCGCCGGGCGCTGCTCTTCGCGCTCGCGGTATTCACGGGGGCGTCGGTCGCCTGTGCGCTGGCGCCCGGCTTCGGCGCGCTGGTGGTGATGCGCGCGTTGCAGGGGCTGGGCGGCGGCGGCCTCATGACGCTGTCGCAGGCGCTGATCGGCGAGCACGTCGAGCCGCGCGAGCGCGGCCGTTACGCGGGGTACTTCGCGACCATGTTCGCCACCGCGAGCACGTTGGGGCCGGTGCTCGGCGCGTACCTCACCGAGTTCGTCTCGTGGCGCGCGATCTTCGTGATCAACCTGCCGCTGGGGATCGTGGCGGCGCTGCTCGCGCTACGCTTGCCGCACGTGGCGCCGCGGCGTCACGGTGGGCGCTTTCGGCCCGATGTCGTCGGCGCCGTTCTCTTCTGTGTCGCGACGGCATCGTTCCTTTTCGCGATTTCTTCGGGCGGGCACCGCTTTCCGTGGTTCTCGTGGCCGATGGCGGGGCTCATCGGCGGTGCCGCGCTCGCTGGCGTCGTCCTCGCCTGGTGGGAGCGCAACCACCACGACCCGGTCATCCCGATCCACTTCCTGCGCGTGCCGGCGATCGTGCGCTCGGATGCCGTGGTGCTGTGCTTCGGTGCGGCGCTGTTCTCCACCATCGTCTACCTGCCCATCTTCCTGCAACTCGGACGCGGCCTGGGGATCGGCGCTTCGGGTCTGCTGCTGCTGCCGATCACCTTGTCGCAGGCGACGTCGGCCGCGGTGACCGGGCGCCTGGTGACGGTGACCGGCGAGGTGCGGCGCTTTCCGATCGCCGGCCTCTCGCTCGTCACGGCGACGTTCGTGGCACTCGCGATCGCCGTGGCGCGGGCGCCCACGCCGGTGATCCTGGGCCTGACGATGCTGGTCGGCGTGGGGCTCGGGATGGTGATGCCACCCACCCAGGTGCAGGTGCAGACGGTGGCCGGTCGTGGCGCTCTCGGGGTCGCCACCGGATCGATCTCGCTGGCCCGCGCGATGGGTGGCGCGCTCGGCGTGGCCCTCGTCGGTGCGGTGCTCTTCGCGCTCGTCGACCGCACGCAGGATGCCGCCGCAACCTTGCTGCACCAGGCGCTCGCCGGTGGCACGGCGTTCGTCGCCAGCTTGAGCGCCGCCGACCGGGCGACGCTCGTCGATGGCGTGAACGCCGCCTATCGCATCGCGTTCGTGGTGCTCGCGTGCATCGCCGCGACCGGCGCACTCCTCGCGACGACGGTACCGCGGCTCGACTGGGCGGAAGACGATCCCGACGCAGCTCGGCGCCGCTGACGAAACGCTTCACAAAGAGACGCCGAGGCGCGGAGAAAAGACACTCTTTCCCGGTCCCGCTGCACCTCCTGTGATCGGCGCTTGGCGTCCAGGATGGCCCCCCAAGCTCGGTGCCCCCACCGAGGGCGCCGTCAGCGCGCGCTGACCCCGCCGCCGCCGGTGGTCACCGTGATCGCCGCCGGATTGACGCGCGGTGCCTCGGCTGGCCGGCGGCCCGGGCTCGTTTGCAGCGGCGCCATCGTCGTCGCGGTGACCGCGGTGCCGATCGCGGGCTTCAACTGCATGACGATCTCGTCGACGGTGGCGGCGGTGCCACCCGTCGTCGCCGAGATGTAACCCACCGGATTGCAGTTGTCGAATTCGGCGACGACGAGCTGCTGCCCACGGCTGCGCAGTTGCGCCCGCTCGGGCGAATTCACCTCGCTCTGGTCGAAGGGCGGCTGGTAGTCCCGGTAGATCACCGCGTCGTTGCGGTCGTAGATGACGTAGCACGGCGCGGCGAGCACGGGGGCGGCACTGGCCGCGAGGAGGAGGGCGGTGGGCAGAGCGAGGCGCATGATCGGGACTCCGGGCGGCACGCGAGCGGTGTACGCAATGGGTCGCATCGTATGCCAGGTCGGCACCGGGTGCCAACCCTGCCCGCCGGGCGCGCGAGGGGCGCTCCGGCGCGACCGATCGGCGCAAGACGCGAAACCTCGACCATCGCGACGCCGCGCCGTCGTTCAGCGGCGGCGGCCGGTCAGTGGCCGCACGTTGCCGGGAAAGCGAAGCTCACCGGCCAGGCGATCGCCGTCGACGCGGGCCCGCACGGTACGGACCGCGCCGTCGACGTCCTCGAAAGTGAAGCCGAGCACCGCACCATTCACGTACGCGCCGACAATGGCGCGCGCCTTGCCGCGAATCGTGATCGTCCCCCCGAGGCGCTGGAAGAGCTGCACGAACTCGACCTCGCCGCTGAAGAAACGATCGTCGGCGAGCTGCCAGCGTCCCGCCGCGCGCGCGGGGACGATCCACAGGAACGCCTCGTCGCCTTGCACGCTCGCCACTTGGTCGGGCTCCCATTCGCCCATGTCCCACCGGTACGATACGACGCGCGTGCCGGGGCGCAGGCCGAGGAGTTGCGGGCGCAACTGCTGGTTGAGTTCGGGCAGGAGGTAGAGCGTCACCACCGAGGCGCGCGTGAAGTCCTCCTTGAAGATATCGCCGGTGACGATGGTCACCCGGTCGGCCACGCCGGCCCGCTGCGCATTGCGGCGGGCGAGGGCAGCGAGCTGCGGATCGTATTCGATGCCGACCGCTGTCGCACCGAAGCGCTGCGCGGCGGCAATCGGAATGCGGCCCTCGCCGGCGCCGAGGTCGTAGACGACGTCGTCGTGGCCCGCCTTCGCCATCTCGAGCATCCGCGTGACCATGGCCTCGGGGGTGGGCAGCCACATCACGTCCTTGCCGGCCTGCCGCAAGCGCGGCGCGTAGATCTCGTCGCCGTACGTGGGGAAATCCTGGCTGCCGGCCGCCCGCACGAGCAGGACGCCGCCGCCGGCCAGCATGCGCAGCGCGCGGCGCCGGTTCACCGGCCGACTTCCCGGCGCAGCACCGCAAACGCCTCGTCGACGATGCCGAGCGTGCGGTCGATATCGGCATCGCTGTGCGCGATCGAGACGTAGAATTTCTCGTTCGGATTGACGAGGAGGCCGCGGCGCAGGAGCTCGAGCGACCAACGCAGGCCGAGATCCTTGTCCGCCGTCGTGAGATCGACCCAGTTGCGCAGCGGTTGCCGCGCCGTGAAGCGCACGCCGAATACCGCATCTTCGCCCGGTGCCTGGACAGTGAAGCCGTGGCGCGTCCCCGCGCTAACGATCCCCGCGCGCAGCCGGCGGCCGGTGGCGGCCAGCCGCGCGTAGACCCCCGGCGCACCGAGCACGTCGAGCGCGGCGCAGCCGGCGGCGGCGCAGATCGGATTGCCGTTCAGCGTGTGCGTGGCCCACACCACGCGCTCGCGCGGCTGGCGGCGAGCGTCGAGCGTGGCCATCAGCTCGGCACGCCCGGCGATCGCGGCGAGCGGCAGGCCGCCGCTGACCGCCTTGCCGTAGGTGGCGACGTCGGGCACCACGCCATACTTCTCCTGCGCACCGCCCCAGGCGATGCGAAAACCGGTGACGATCTCGTCGAACACCAGCACGATTCCGTGACGCGCGGTGACCGCCCGCAGCGCCTCGAGGAAGCCGGGCTCGGGCAGCAGGACGCGCTGCAGCGGCTCGACGATCACCGCGGCGAGTTCGGGCGCGTGCCGCTCGATCAGGTCGACGGCGCGCTCGGCGTCGTTGAACGGCGCCACCAGGACGGTCTCGCCGGTTGCGGCCGGCACGCCGATCGAGTCGGGCGCCGCGCGCGGATACGGTGACGCCGTCGCCGGCACCGTACCCCACAGGCCGTAGTCGTGCATGCCGTGCCAGGCGCCCTCGAACTTCAGGATCTTCTCGCGACCGGTGAAGGCGCGCGCCATGCGCAGCGCGTAGAACGTCGCCTCGGTGCCCGAACCCGTGTAGTGAACGGCGTCGGCGCAGGGCACCGCATCGACGAGGCGGCGTGCGAGCTCGATCTCGGCTTCGTTGAGGAAGTAGTACGTCGTACCCTTGGGCAGCTGCTCGGCGATCGCGCGGGTGATCGCCGGGTGCCCGTGCCCCAGGAGCGCCGGCCCGGACCCCAGGTGATAGTCGATGTACTCGCGACCGGCGACATCCCACACGTGGCTGCCCTCACCGCGGGCGACGACGAGGTTCAGGTCGGGCGGCAATACGAAGAGGCCGAGCCCGCCACCGGCGAGCACCTCGCCGGCGGTGCTCAGGAGAGCGGCCTGTCGTTGGGCTGGAGTCGCTGCATTCATGGTCTTGGCTCTTGGCGTGGGGTCCAGGTGACGACGTGCGGACAATGGTCGGAAGGCAGCGCGGTCGCCGGGTCGATCGACAACGGGGTGCCCGCGTCGCCGTAATTGACGATGTCGAGAGCGAGTGCCGCCGGGGTCAACCGCGCCTTGAGCGAGGCGCCGATGAGGATGTGATCGATGTCGTTCTGGGCGAGATTGCCGCGCGTCCCGGCGAGCGTGCAGCGAACCGCTTTTCCGTTCACTCGCATCGGCCGCGCCCGCCACAGGATGGCGCCTTGCGGCTCGCCGTCGTTGAGTTCGGGAAACATCGCGCGGGTACGCGTCGTACAGTGGACGGTCGCGCGACCGCCCTCGCGGGCGATCGAGCAGGTGCCAAGCGGCGTCGATGTGGCGCTGCCGTCAGCCCGGATGCGCTGCGTCGCGGAATCGGCGACCGGCTCGCGCAGCAGCGCACGATTGAAGTCGCCGAGGAGCGCGAAATCGCGGCTCGCGTTGGCGTCGACCCAAGCCTCGAGGGCGGGGAGCTGGTAGCGCAGGATCGCGCAGTCGGTCACCACGGCGTCGCGTCGCACCGCGGTCAGTCCCGCATCGCGCGCGCCGAGCGGCGTATCGAGATCGCGGCTGCGGCAGCCGGCCTTCAGGTGCACGACCAGCACGCGAACCGGCTTCCCGCCCACCTTCACCGTGAAGGCGAGGCCGGGGCGCAGCGGTCGGTCGGGGAAGCCGCTCGCGGCGAGCGTGGTGACGGCGCGCAGGTCGCGCACGACGGCCGGTTCGCGCCACGCGATGCCGACGTGCTGCGCGATCGCCGGCGTGCCGGCGAGCTCGCGCGTGGTGGCCACCGACCAGTGCGGTGGCAGGATGGCGCGCGCGGCCGCCGCGTCGAACACCTCCTGCAAGGCAACGACGCGCACCCCTGCGGCATCCAGCCGCGCGAACATCGCGCGCAGCGTATCGATCTTGCGCGCGTAGGCGGTCGGATCGGCGAGATCGGCGGAGTCGCGGCACGGATGCGAAGCGGAGTAGCGCGCGGCACGCGGCCACCCTTCGGTCTCGCTCGCGCATCGCTCGCGCGGGAAGGTCATTCCGTTATGCACGTCGCAGTAGGGCAGGCCGGCGAGATCGGTGCGCGCCGATGCGGACAGCGTCGCCGGGTTGGTCGGCCAGTCGTGACGACGGCAGGCATCCGCCCAGCGTGCATGCGTCGCGGCATCCATGAGCCAGCCGACGTTCCAGCTGGCGACCGCGAACGATTGTGCCCATGCGACGTGAACCCCCAGGGCAAGGGTGGCGACCGCCACGCGGGTGAGGAGATGACGAGGCGCGAGCGAGGCGATGCGCATGCGATGGCACGTGGCAGGGGTGGCCGGCGGACGGCGTCATCATACAAAGCGCACCGGGCGCCGGTACGACGCGGCGCACCGGCAACCGCGATGCGGCGCCGATGCCGCCCGGCCGCGACGCCGCGGCCGGCGCTTGTGCGGCGCTCGACTACCGCGCGCGGTCCGTTTCGTAGACGACGCTGAACGGTCGGGGCAGCGCCGGCAACTCGGTCACCACGCGGACCCGCACGAACGACGAGAGCGCACGAAATGCCGTGCGCAACGACTGTGCCCCCTCGGCCTTGTGCTGCATGCGGCCCAAGCGCGTTCGCCAGGTCGGCGCGCGCCGGTCGACGACGATGCCGAAGGAGAGCTCGGCAAGACGCAGCTGCCGGCTCATGAAGTCGCCGTACACCGCGAGTGCCGTGATGGCGAGCGGGTTGTGCGCATCGTCCTCGTTGATCCGCGCGGCGAGCGCCCGCGCGGCGTCGACGAGTTGGCGCGCGCGCGTGCGCGGCAGCGGTTCCACGATGCGCGCCTGCGCGATCGCCACGAACTCGGCGGTCAGCGCGTAGCCGGCCTGTCCGGCGCCCGGCGGCGTCAGCACGCCGTGGGCGACGAGTTTGTCGACCAGCGCGGTACCTTGCGCCGTATCCATCGCGAAATCCTGGCACAGGTGGTTGCCACTCACTCGCGCCCGCTCGGGTGGCAGGCCCACGACGCGGGTGAGTGCGCGAGCCATCGCGGCCCGCAGGTGCACGGGTTGGAGTCCGTAGTACAGGCGGTCGGCGACGAGCGTGCGCTGGTTCACGAAAAGGCCTCGACAGTGAGGCGGTAGGCGGAAGCGCCCACCACCCGTACCGCACCGAAAGCGGCGCGAACTATGACATCAGCATAACATTGCCAACCGTGAACCGGCTACGATGGCGGGATGCGAGCAGCCGCCAACCGTCGCATCGATGCGACTTCCACGACCAGCACCGGTCGCGCCCCGTGACGCCGGCTCGCCGGAATCGCGTGGCCCGCGGGCACGATCGCCCGCGCACGACGGAGCCGTGATCACGTCCGTCGAGGTGTCGGAGGAGGGAGGCGTGCGCTACCTCCATTTCGGCTCCCACTGGATCCAAGGCGCCATGCGCCTCGCGCACCCGGACGCGCTCGAGCTCGAGTACACCCGGCACATGATGTTTCCGCTGCTTCTGCACCGTGATACCTGGCCGCGCCGCGTGCTGGTGATCGGGTTGGGCGCCGCGTCGTTCACCCGCTTCCTGCATCGACACCGGCCGCGCGCGATGCAGACGGTCGTCGAGATCGAACCGGCGGTGATCGCCGCGGCCCAGCATCATTTTCGCCTTCCCGCCGAGGGGCGACGCCTGCGCATCTTCATCGCCGATGGGTACGAGCACGTCATTGCCAGCGATCGGGAGTTCGATTGGATCCTGGTCGACGGCTACGACAGTAAAGGGCGGACGGGATCCCTCGACACGCTGCCGTTCTACTGTGCGGCCCGGGCGCGGCTCGCCGACGGCGGCATCCTGGCGGCAAACCTGCTGACGCGTCACCACGGCTATCGCGGCTCGCTCGAGCGGCTGGCTGCGGCGTTCGCCGGGCGCGCCGTCGCCTTGCCGGCGTGCGCGAGCGGCAACGTGGTCTTGCTGGCGGCGGCCGGAGCGCCGGTCGACGTCGGTGCGCGCGAACTCCTGGCGCGCGCGCGTAGCTGCAAGCGGGCGCTGGGCCTCGACCTCTTGCCCATCGCCCGCGAGGTCGCCGGTCGGGGTGACCGGTTCCGGCTGTAGTCCGTCTCGGTTGCGCCGCGCGGTCGGCACGCTTGACGCGCCGTGGCGGCCGGTGCCCAATACCATGTTCGCTTGACGGGAGACTGCCCATGCCCATTCGTTCCCTGCGCAGCATCGTCGCCGATCAGGCACCGATCACCGCTCGCAAGTCGCTGACCGTCCTCGACGCGGCGCGCATGATGAAGGCGCACAACATCGGCGCGCTCATGGTCGTCGACGGGACGCGTCTCGTCGGCATCTTCACCGAGCGCGATGCGCTGTTCCGGGTCCTCGCCGAGGGTCGCGATCCGCGCGCGACGCCGCTGGGTGAGGTGATGACCACGCAACCCTCGACGATCCACCCCGATGCACCGTTCATCGAGGCACTGCGTACGATGCACCGCGGACGCTTCCGGCACCTGCCGGTGGTCGAATTCGATCGTCCTCTGGGTCTCGTCTCGGTGCGCGATGCGCTCGACGACGATCTCGCCGATCTGCGGATGGCCCTCGAGCAACAGGAAGACGCTCCGTTCTGATCGGCGCTGCGCAGCGCACCCGCGGGTGCGCTGCGGGCGGGCGACGGCGCAAGCGGTAGCGGAACCATGGTTCGGTCGGCGCGCCGGGCCGTCGGCCCGCGTGCCTCGCATGGCATAATGCGGCGCTCCAGGCGCGGTCCGTCGCGCCGCGTACCGGCCTCCTGACCCGTGACTTCTCGTCTTCGTACCCGCCGCCGACTGCTCGCGACTGCCGCGCTCGGCACCGCGGCCATCGCCAGCGGCTGCAAGATCAACACGATCAACTCGTTCCCGTCGCACCCGGCCAAGGTGCGCGTGATGAACCTGATGCCCGACGCGCCGGCGATTGATCTGGCGATCAACGGCACCGCCGCCTTCACGAACATCGCGTTCGAGAACGTCAGCGCCTACCAGGAATACGAGAATCGAACCACGTCGTTCGCCGTGATGCTTTCGGGGAGCACCACGACGCTCACCAGCTTCAGCTTCCCGTTGGCCGGCGACCAGCCCTATACGGTCGTCGTCTACGGTGCGCTGTCGGCGCCGCAATTGACGATGGTCGCCGAGATCGGCACGGCGCCGAACAACGGGAACATCCAGGTCACCGTGTTCCACGCGGCGATCAATGCCGGTGGCATCGACGTTTACGCGAATCCGCCCGGCACCGACATCAGCAACATCGCGCCGAGCTTCGCGGGCGTGGCCTACGGCGGCACGACGACCGCCCTGCAGTTGAGTCCCGGCGCCTACCAGGTACGCGTGACGAACCAGGGCAACAAGACGGTCATCTACGACTCGGGCGGGAGCGCGCTCACGCCCAATGTGGCGCTGTCGTTCATGGCTTATTCGCGAGGCAGCGGTACGCTCGTCAATGCGCAGGTGCTGCAGGCGAACGGACCGGTGACGCCGCTCGATACGATCTTCGCACGCGTCAAGGCATTCAATGCAACCCCCGACGTCGCGCAGGTGAACCAGTTCATCGGGCAGTTGCTGGTCAACGGCAACGTGAACTTCGCGAGCGCCTCGGCGTATACGCAGATTCCGCAGGGCGTGACCACGGTGAGCTTCGAGTCGAGCGCGGTACCCGGCGCGCCACTGGCGGGGCTACCGGCAACCATGACGCCGGCCACCGACCGGTCGGCGTTCATCGCCGGCCCCGCCGGCAACCAGCAGGCGTTCGTTCTCCACGATCTCAACGTCGCACCGGCGGCCGGTGCCGATCGCATTCGCTTCGTCAATGCGTCGTGGAATTCGAATCCGGTGAATGCCGCGATCAACGGCACGCAACTCGCCGCCAACGTCGCCTACGGAACGGCGTCGGGCTACGCCTCGTTCGGGGCGACGACGGGCACCATCGTGTTCACCGATGCGGTAACGGGCGCGGTGCTCGCCACCCAGGCGAACGTGGTGCTCACGGCGTTCCAAACGCTCTCCGTGTACCTCATCGGCGCCGTGGGAGCACTCGCGGTCGTCGTCGTCCAGGATTACTGACCTGTCGTCTGCCCGAGGCGCGATGCCCTGGCGCGAGCGGAACGTTGCGCCAGCGGCTCAGGATGGCCGACCGCGCGCGAGTTCGGCGTCGAGCCACGCGGTGAGCTGCGCTGCGGACATCGCGCCGGAGAGGCGTGCGATCTCGGCGCCGTCGCGGAAGAGCACCACCGTCGGGATGCTCCGGATGCCGAACTGCGCCGATGCGTGCGCGGCCTCCTCGGTATCGACCTTGATGAACTGGATGCGCGGTCGCAGCGTCGCCGCCGTCGCGAACTGCGGCGCCATCATCTTGCACGGCCCGCACCACTCGGCCCAGAAATCGGCGACCACCGGCAGCGCCGTGCCGGCGACGAGCCGGTGGACGTCGTTGCCCGATACCGCGACCGGCGCGCCGGGGAGGAGCGGCCGGTGGCACTGCCCGCAGTTGGGCGCATCGCCCAGCCGGTCGTCGGGAACGCGGTTGCGGGCAAGACAGTGGGGACAGGCGATTTGCATGGTGACCTTCGAGGTGATGCGTTGCGCGCGTCGAGCCGACCGATCGGTCGCCGTGGGGAACCGATCACCGCGCGACGGCGTCGTACGCGTTTCGATTGTAGGGCACGCATTGTTGCGCGTGCCGGCGGTTGCCGCAATAATGACGATGTCATAGAAGCGCAGCAGGCGCGAAGGAGACTCCCATGCTCAATCTCAATCGCCGCGACCGCGTCGCGGATCCCGCCGATACCGTGAAGCCGGGGTTGAAGCCCGCCGTCTACGAATCTCCGCTCGCCGCGTCGCCCGCCCTGGGGACGACGGCGCGCCCGGGAGCGCCCATCGACGTCGGTAACTCGCGTGCGACCGCACCGGTCCCGGGTGCGCTGTCGGCGACGACCTCCGCGACTTCGACGAAGGCGTCTGCGGATGCCCCCGAGAGCAAGCTCTTCGTCGGCGTCAACATCAAGCTCAAAGGTGTCGAAATCACCGACTGCGACGCGCTGGTGATCGAAGGCGAAGTGGAGGCGACCGTGCACAGCAAGGCGATGGAGATCGCCGGGCCCGGAACGCTCAAAGGTCATGCGGAGATCGACGTCGCCGAGGTTCATGGTGAATTCGTCGGCGAGTTGACTGCGCGCAGCCGACTCGTCGTTCACGGTACCGGGCGGGTCTCGGGCACCATCCGGTACGGGAAGCTGATCGTTGAAGAAGGGGGAGAACTGACGGGGGACGTG
The DNA here is from genome assembly GCA_020852555.1 of Burkholderiales bacterium. Classification (GTDB taxonomy): domain Bacteria; phylum Pseudomonadota; class Gammaproteobacteria; order Burkholderiales; family Casimicrobiaceae; genus VBCG01. The sequence continues at coordinate 28,322 of JADZAQ010000171.1, read as the reverse complement.
AAGCGACTCGATGCCGGTCCGGGAGAGGGTGCGGCCACCGGAGGCGCGGTACGCTCCTCGATTTGACCCTCGCCCAGGTCGCCGCGGCCTCGCGACGGTGCCGAGCGCGCCGCTGGCCCAGCGCTGGGGTCGGTAGGGGGGCCGTCGGTGCAGCCGCCGGCGGGTGGGACGCCGCGGCGGGTGGCTTGCCGGGGGGAGCGTCCCGGCTGTGCTAGACTAGCAGGCTTGTCAAGACGGCCTCGGCGTTTGCGCGGGGTCGGGATTATCACCGCGTAACATGGCCCGCGGGCCAAGGAGGCGTACGCAAGGAGTCGTCACCGGCCGGTGGCAGTCGATGCCGGCCCGCCAGAAAACGAGCACTTTCCGCGTCACGGCGTGACCGTGCCCGGGAGGCCGCCTCGAAGGAGCACTCCCCATGATGTTGATTCGACCTAACAGCCCGCCGGCGTCGCGCCATCGATGCCGTCGGCGATCCGAGTCTGGCCCCGCCTATCACCTATCCCTGGCGGGTTTTTTCGCCGTGACCCTCGCTGTCACGGTCGCATCCCACCCCTGGATGCAGCGGGCCAAGGTATCGACCGAAGCCCTTACCGCAGAATCCGGTACGGCCACCGCGCCGCCGCCGATTCGCATCGAAACGACGCAGGCCGGCACCATCGACGGGTCGGTGCACGCACGCGACCTCGCGCGGCTCGTCGCTCGTCGCTATCGGGTGGCCGATGGCGCCGCGGGAGAGATGGTCGGCGCGGTGTTGAAGGAAACGCGCGCGCACGATGTCGATCCCGTCCTGGTGCTGGCGGTCATTGCGGTGGAGTCGCACTTCAACCCGGTGGCAGCCAGCGAGCAGGGTGCGTTGGGCCTCATGCAGGTCGTGCCGCGCTTCCACATGGACAAGCTCGCCTCGCTGGGCGTGGCGGCGCTCTTGCGGCCCGAATCGAACATCGCCGTCGGGGTCCGTATCCTGAAGGACGCGCTCCGCCGCGGCGGGACCGACGTCGCCGCCGGCTTGCAGCTCTACAACGGCGCGGTCGACGACGGCACGCGCGCTTACGCCAATCGCGTGCTCGACGAGCAGAAGCGCATCGAGCGAGCGCTGCCGGGCAACCGCAACCGCGCCTGATCGCGCAAACGCGCCCCGGCTACCGGACGCCTCAGCTCGGCGGAGTGGCCGGCACCCCGGTGCCGAGATCGACGCGCAGCACGCGCGCGCCGAGCAGCGCCACCCGCCCGCGCCGGCGATTGTCGCCGGTGTCGCTGTAGTCGAACCGGTAGACGCGCGCCACGCGCAGCTGGCCGTCGTCGTCGCGCTCGAAACGGGCGCGTTCGAGCGCGACGGTGTCGTCGAGGAAGAGGAGGCCGGCGGCGCGGCAGGCGGGACGAATGGCCGCGTTGGCGGCCTCGCGCGCCTTGAGGCTGTCCCAGACGAACCAGGCAATGGCGGCGACGAGTGCGATCGCGGCGAGTTCGAGCATGCGCGTCGGGGCAGGACCAGCGGAAGACCGACGATAGCATCGCCGGTCGACCCGTCGGGAACGACGGGGGCCGGGGGTGCCGGCGCGGTCGCCTCGCGTGAGGTGCCGCCGCACCTGCGAGGAGGGTTCTCCTCGCGCGCCGCTGCCCCGGCCACGACACCGCGATCCCCTATACTTTCAGGTTCGGCAGGTTCGAGTGACGGAAGGCGGCGGCAGATGCAGTGGACGATGAACGAGAACTCGCTCTTCGCGATTCTGCTCCGGTCGCGCTGGTGGCTGAGCTTCGCGATCGCAGCCGCGATCACCGCGGTGGCGGTTGCCCTGCTGCCGGCCCCGTATACCGCTGCCGGATGGCTGATGGGGATTCCGTTTGCGGTGATCGGTGGCATTGCGGCGTGGCGGCAACGGAACCGGCCTTCGTCCGCTCGTATCGAGCGCAGCATCATGGCCGCGCAGGCGATGTCGGTTGCCGAATTCAAGCGTGCGCTGATCGATGGCTTTCGCAGCGACGGCTACGAGGTCGACGCGACGGCGGGCAGCGGCTACGACTTCACCGCACGCAAGGGGTATCGGCGGGCAGTCGTCGCTTGTCGGCGCTTCAAGGTGGCGCGTACCGGAGTCGAGCCGTTGCGGGAGGTAGTCGCGGCACGCGATGCGGCGGATGCGCAGGATGCCGTCTACGTTGCGCTGGGCGAGGTGACGGAGCAGGCGCGCAGCTTCGTCGCAAGGCATTCGATCCGGCTCGTCGACGGCGCCGAACTCGCTCGCCTGCTGCCGGTCCGGCGCTGACGCGGGAACTGCCGCCGGGCCGCGCCGGTCCGTGAGTCGTATGTCCACCGCCACGATCGTGCTCGAGCTGGTCCGGGCGCGCGAAAAGGATCACGTTCGGCGCCGCATCGAGATCGCGGTCGTCGTCTCGCTGCTGCTGCACGCCATCGCGATCTACGAGTGGTTTCCACGGGAGCCGTTGCTGCTGCCGGGCGACGGTGCGGCGAAGCCGGAGCCGGCGCTGGTCGCGCGGCTCGCGCAGCCCACGCCGCGCGCTGCGCAGCCCCCGGCACCGTCCGCCGCGCCGAGCGAGCCGCCGCAGGCGGCGCCGCGTGCGACGCCCCCGCCTGCTCCACGCTCGCGCCCAGCGCGGCGGCCGCCACCGAAGCGCACCGCGCCGCCACCGATCATCACGACCCCGCAACCGGCGCCGGAGCGCGCTCCGGAGCCTCCGCCCGTGGCGATGGCGCCGTCGCCCGAACCGATTTCACCGCCGCCAGTCGTGTCGCTGCCGCGGGCAGTCGCGCCGCCACCGCTGACGGGCGACCTGTCGTCGTACATCCGGCAGCAACGGGCGGCGCGCGGGGAGGCGGACGACCTGCCGAGCGCCGTGGAGAGCGAAGCGGCGCGGCGCGATCGGATCGTGGCGGAGAACCTGGCGACGCTGAATACGTCGGCGGTCGCGAACGCGCCGCAGAACGGAGGCGGGACATTCCAGATCCGGCGCATGGACTTCGCCGACGCCCAGTTCACCTTCTACGGCTGGAATCGGGCGATCAACCGCCGCATGTTTCAGGTGATCGACGTGGATCGCGGCGCGAATCCGACGATCAACATCGCGATCGTGCGCAAGATCATCGCGATCATCCGCGACTATGAGCCGGGCGAGTTTCGCTGGCACTCGAAGCGGCTGGGGCGCGACCTGACGCTGTCGGCGCGGCCCGCGGACACGGGCGAACTGGAGGCGTTCATGATGAAGGAGTTCTTCACCGATTCGATGCAGCCGCGCTGAGCGCGCTTCGTGCGCCCCCACCGTCGCCTTGATGCAGTGATGTGGTGCGTGGAGAAGAACGCAAATCGCAATTGTCGTGGTGGACGCTCTTCGTTTCGATCCGCGTTGCTGCGTCGACCAGCGGGGCGGGGCGCACGAAGCGGGCATGGGCCCGCGGAGAGCGTCACGGCCCGCTGCCCCAGCGCGGTTGGTTTTCGCCGCGCGCCGCCGGGCGGTTGGTTCTCGCTATGCGTGCCAACCCACCGCTGCCGCTGCGCGGTCGGTTGGCGTCACGTGCCCCCGGCTTCCAACAGCGCCACCGTCCCCAAGCCACCGTCGGCGCAGATGCTGACGATCGCGCGCGTGCCCGCCGGGCGCGTGGCGAGTTCCTGGACCGCCTGCGACAGAATCCGTGCGCCGGTCGCGCCGAAGGGATGGCCGAGCGCGACGCTGCCGCCGTTCGGGTTCACGCGCTCGGTCGGAAAGGCGCCGAATGTCGTCGTCACCCCCACCCGCTCGCGCAGGAACGCCTCGCTGGTGAGCGCGGCGACGTGGGCGGCGACCTGCGCCGCGAACGCCTCGTGGATCTCCCACAGGTCGATGTCCGCATAGGTGAGCCCATGGCGTGCGAGCAGACGCGGGATCGCGTACGCCGGCGCCATGAGCAGTCCCTCGGTGCGGAAGTCGACTGCCGCGATCTCCCAATCGACGAGCCGCACTCGTGGCAGGCTCTCGGGCAGGCGGGCAAGCCCCGGCGTCGTTGCGATCCAGATGCCGGCGGCGCCATCGGTGAGCGGCGACGAGTTGCCGGCGGTGAGCGTCCCCGCGCCGCTCGTCCGATCGAACACTGGCGCGAGGGCCGCGAGCCGGGCGAGCGAAGTGTCGCGCCGGGGCAGCGTGTCACGGCCAATGTCGCCGACGGGGATCACCAGACCGGCGAAGAAGCCGCGCTCCCACGCCGCCACGGCACGCTCGTGACTCGCAAGGGCGACGGCATCCTGCGCCGCGCGGTCGATTCGCCACTCCTTCGCGGTGATCTCCATGTGCTCGCCCATGCTCTTGCCGGTCGTGCGGTTGGCGACCACCGGGATGAAGAGCCGGACGTCGCGGGGTGACAGCCGCGCGAGTTGGGCCAACTTGGCGCGGACACCGCGGGCCGCACGCAGGGCGCGCAGCCAGTCCGCGAGCGGTTGCACCAGTCCGATCGGAACCTGCGACAGACTCTCGCTCCCGCCGACGAGCGCCAGCGTACGCGTGTGCTCGTCGAGCATGCCGGCGGCCTCGAGCGCGCCGATCATGCTGGTCGAGCAGGCCATCGTCGTCGAGAACGCTGGGATCGTCGCCGGTGCGCCGGCATCGAGCAGGACCTCGCGCGCGAGGTTGTTCCACGTGAGATTGGGCATGACGGCACCCCAGACGAAGAAGTCCGGAGCCCCGCCGGTCAGCGTGGCGAGCATATGCCGCACCACCGGCACCGCGAGGTCGATCGCATCGAGCCGCGCCAGCGGACCGCCGGCGCGTGCGAACGGCGTGCGTACGCCGGCGACGAGCCAGACGACCGGCCGTGCCGCGACGACTGGCGCCGCGGGCCCGGGCGAAAGCGGTGAATGGACCATGACCGTCTATGATAGTCGCCAGCAGATCAGAACTCTCCTTGGACTTCGCGGTCGGTGCTCCCTATGTCGGTACTCTCGTCGCCAGCGCAGCGGATCGGCCGCATGACGCTTTGGCTTGTCGCCGGGCTCGTCTTGCTCCTCGCCGGGCCGCTCCTGGCACTTGCCGTCGGCAAGGCGTCGCTGCACGGGGACTGGCGCACGGCGACGCACCGCTCGGCAGGGCTCGCCCCCGATCCGGCTGCGCATCCCGAGGCCATCGTCCAGGTCTACGCGAGTCGCGCCTTCGCCTGGCGCGGCGCGTTTGCCGATCACACCTGGGTCGCGGTCAAGCCCGCCGGCGCGGATCGTTACACGCGCTACGAGGTCATCGGCTGGCGTGGTGGGGATGGGCGCTCGGTGGTATCGGTATCGAGTCAGCGTGCGCCCGACGCCGAGTGGTTCGGGGCGCCGCCGCGCCTCCTGCGCGACGTGCGCGGCGAAGCGGCGCAGGCGGTGATCGCGCGGCTCGATGCCGTGGTGGCGGCGTATCCGTATCCCGCAACGTACCGCGTATGGCCCGGTCCCAACAGCAATACCTTCGTCGCCTACCTCGGTCGCTCCATTCCCGAATTGCGGCTCGTGATGCCATCGATCGCCATCGGCAAGGATTACGTCTCGCTCGCCCACCTGGTCGGGCCTTCGCCGAGTCACACCGGGATCGCGGTCTCGCTCTACGGCCTGGTCGGCATCACCGTGGCGTGGGACGAGGGGCTCGAGATCAACCTGCTCGGTCTCGTGACCGGCTTCGACGTTCGCCACCCGGCGCTCAAGCTGCCGGGAATCGGCCGCGTGCCCGGCGACGGATGAGCGACCTGGCGGCGGACTCCGGGGCGCCCGGACCCGCATCCTGGCGACCCCGGGACGGCGGCTTCTCGCTCATGGAGATCCTGATTGCGCTGGCGATCGTCGGGATCCTCGCGACGCTGGCCATGCCGGGTCTGTACAACGGCCTCGTCCGCGATCAGGTGGTCGAATCGGGTCCGCTCATCGACACGGCGCGCAAGAAGGTCGCCGCCTACTGGGCCGGCAGCGGCACCATGCCCGCCACCAATCACGATGCGGGTCTGCCCGCACCCGACAAGCTCGTCGGCAACTACGTGCGCTCGATCGTCGTGCGCGACGGTGTGATCGACGTCGAGTTCGGCAACAAGGCGAGCGGCGCGCTCGCCGGCAAGATCCTGAGTTTCCGGCCCGCTGTCGTCGAGGACACACCGATGGTGCCGGTGGCCTGGGTATGCGCGGGTGCCGCATCCCCGAGTGGGATGACCGTGCGCGGCGACGATCGCACCAACGTGGCGCCCGCCGTGCTGCCGGTGAATTGCCGCTGAAGCCCGAGCGGCACGCTTCGCTATGGGCGGTGCGGCAACGGACTACAGCGCGCCCAGCTCCGCGCCGATCGCTCGCGCCGTGGCGACGACCTGCGGTGCGAGCTGGCGCCGCACCTCGTCGACCGACCAGCGGGGCGAAGGAACCGCGATGTTGATCGCGCCCATCACGGCACCGCTGCGGTCGACGAGCGCCGCCGCGATCGAGATGTCGCCCACGAATGCTTCCTGATCGTTGAGCGCGTAACCGCAGTTGCGTACCTCGGCCAGCACTCCGGCGAGGCCGGCGAGGTTGGTCACCGTCCGTGCGGTCATCGCCTTGCGTGGCGCGGCAGCCAGGCGTGCGCGCGCGTCGGCCTCGGGCAGACGGGCGAGGATCGCGCGACCCGCTGCCGTGCAGAAGGCCGGCAACCGCGATCCCACGTGCAGGTCGACGCTGACCGCGTGGACGCTCGGAAAGCGGGCGACGTAGACGATGTCGTGTCCCTCGAGTTCCATGAGGTTCACCGTTTCGCCGGTCACCGCATTGAGCTGCGCGAGGTGCGCGTACGCGGCCGCGCGCACGGGATCGGTGGCGAGCACGGTATGGCCGAAGTCGAGCATGCGGCCGGCGATCGAGAACGCGCGCGTGTGCGCGTGCTGGCGCAGGTAGCCGAGCGTCGACAGCGTGTGCGTGATGCGCTGCACCGCACTGCGCTCGAGCCGCGCGAGCGCGGCGAGTTCGGTGAGCGCGACCGGCCGGGCGGCGGCGTTGAGCGCCTCGAGAACGGTAAAGCACTTGGCGATCGAGCCCACGAAAAGCGGGTGGCCGGCGTCCGGGCGCAGCACACTCGCCCGGCGTCGCCCGGGCACCATCGGCTCAACCCGCGTGGACGAGCGGGCCATACAAATCGGGACGCCGGTCGCGCCACCACGGAAATTTCGCGCGCGCCACGCTGACGTCGGCGACGTCGATCGTCGCCACCAGGAGTTCGGGCGCCTGCGTTCCCGCCTCCGCGACGATGCTTCCGCGCGGATCCACGATCATGCTGCGGCCGAGATGGTGGCGTGGCCCTTCGACACCCACCCGATTGCAGGCGAGCGCGAACACGCCGTTCTCGAAAGCGCGCGCGCGCAGCGGCACCTCCCAGATCGACGCCCGGTGCGCGGGGTCGCTGTACGTGGAATAACAGATCGGCATGACGATGATCTCGGCGCCGGCGAGGGCGAGCGCGCGTGATCCTTCAGGGTACAGGCGATCGTTGCAGATCTGCACACCGACGCGGACGCCGGCGACCGTGAAAACCGGCAGCGCGTCGCCGGGCGTGAAATAGAACTTTTCGTAGCTCCCCGTCCCGCCGGCCCGGTCGTCGGGAAAGTAGGCCGGAATATGCGTCTTGCGGTAGCGCCCGGCGATGCGGCCATCGGCGTCCTGCACGAGCGCGCTGTTGAAGTGGCCGGCACCCGTGAACTCCGCGAACGGCAGCACGAGGGCGATTCCCGCCGCTCGCGCCCGCGCCCGGAGCGCCTCCAGGACAGGGTCGTCCTCGCGCATGAAGAATCGTCGGAAATTCTCCTCGAGGCGGTTCGGGAAGAACGGTGCGAGGAAGAGTTCGCTGAAGGTCAGGAGCTGGACGCCGCGGCGTGCGGCCTCGTCGAGCATCGCGTGCGCCGCTTCGGCGATGGCGGGATCGCCGGGCTGCGCGACCGGGCCGGTCTGCGCCGCGGCGACCACCAGCCGACGCGTCGTCACGATGACCTCCTCGCGTGGCGCATCATCCCCACACCTCGCGAAAGGCGCGCAGGAAATTGCCGCCACCGATCGCGCCGACTTCGTCGGCACTGAAACCACCATCGCGCAACGCCTGCAGGATTCGCGGGAACTGGCGCGGGGTGGGCGTCTCGGGTGGATAGCGTCCCGCCGACGCGTTGCCGAAGGCGGCGGCGAAGATGCCGCCGGTTTCGGGATACGAGTTCTTCGACATGTCGAGCACGCGCTGCGCGGTGGCGTCATCACGCAGCGCCGAGAAGTCGGTGCCGATTCCGAGGTGATCGACTCCGACGAGATCGGCGACGTGCCGGGCGTGACGCACGAAGTTGGCGAGCGATGGCGGGTGCTCCGGTGTACCGTCCCAGTTCATGAAGCCGTGGATCGATACCCCGATGACGCCACCGGTCGCGGCGACGGCGAGAATCGTCTCGTCGAGCTTGTTGCGCACGCGAGCATCGACCGCCTTCGCATTCGCGTGCGTGAGGAACACCGGCCGGGTCGAGGCGCGGGCGGCTTCCAACGCGGTACGGTCGCCGCAATGCGACAAATCGATGCCGATGCCGACGCGGTTCATCTCGGCCACGAGCCGGCGTCCGAAGCGGGTCAGCCCGGCGCCGCGCTCTTCGAGGCAGCCGTCACCGGCGAGACTCGCCTCGTTGTACGTGAGTTGCGCCATGCGCAGGCCCATCGCGTGGAATGCCGCCACCCGCTCGAGACGCGATCCGAAGGGTTCGATGCTCTGCCAGCCCATGATGAGGCCGGTGGTCCCCTCGGCTTGCGCGGTCACGATGTCGGTCGCGCTGCGCACGAGGCGCCAGCCCGATCCCGGCGCGGCCACGCGGCGCTGCCATTCGCCCAGCGCCTCGAAGGTGCGCTCCATGTCCCAGAACATGTCGGTGACCGTGATGTTGGCCGCGGTGACGCCACCGTCGCGCAACGGCGCGGGATCACCATCGCTGAGGTATACGAGGCCGTCGATGACGGGCGGGGGCGACGCGGGACTGACGCTCATGCGACTCCTCTTGCGGCACGCTGGATACTTCGTCTGAGTATTGCAATGCGATATGGCATATTGCAACTCGATATGATACGGCTTACAGTCGCCGCTCGCCAAGAGCCGGCGAGCGCGCCGGCGAGCGCGCCGGTGATGCGCGGCCAGCGGCGGCGCGCAGCGCCCCGTACCGTGTATCACCTACCCATCGCCGCCGTGCCACACTGCCCGGGAGCCTCGCATGTCGACACCAGCCCAATCCTGCTCCGCCCGCTCGCGCCGCGCCATCCTGGTCGTGCTCGGCGCATGCGTCCTCACCGCATCGGGTTCGTACGCCCAGTCTCCGGCATGGCCGACCAAGCCGGTCAAGATCGTGGTGGCCTATCCCCCCGGCGGCAGCACCGACATCGCCGCGCGCATCGTCGCCGAGAAACTCGGCAAGACGACCGGACAACAGTTCGTCGTGGAGAATCGCGGTGGCGCAGGCGGCACCATCGGCGCGCTGTCGGTGGTGCGCGCCGAGCCCGACGGATATACGCTGCTGTTCGCGGCATCACCCGAAGTCTCCATCGCACCGACGACGATGAAGGGGCTCGCCTACGATCCGGTAAAGGATCTCACCCCGATCACGCTGGTGGGCACGGTCCCGTTCTTCCTCGTCGCCTACCCGGGTTTCGCCCCCAATGCGCTGCCCGAGCTCATCGCCTATGCCAAGGCCAATCCCGGCAAGGTGAACTACTCTTCCTACGGCAACAACACGTCGAACCACCTGGTCGGCGAGCTCTTCAAGGCGACGGCGGGCATCGACACCACGCACATCCCCTACAAGGGCAGCGGCCCGTCGATCACGGATCTCATGGGTGGACAGGTGCAGTACACGTTCGACACGTACGCCGCCACCGGCGGGCACCTCAAGGCGGGCAAGCTCAAGGCGATCGCGGTCGCGACCCCGGAGCGAGTCGCCTCGGCGCCCGAGGTGGCGACGATGAGCGAGCAAGGGTTGCCGGGATTCGTCGGCGGGACCTGGTTCGGTCTCCTCGCGCCCGCGAAGACACCGAAGCCGATCATCGACCGGATCCACGCCGACCTCGTCGCCGCACTGACGGCACCCGACGTGCGCAAGTCGTTCGAGGACAAGAACATCATTCCCGGCGGCAACACCTCCGACGAGTTCGGCGCCTTCATTCAGCGCGAGGTGGCGAAATGGCGCGACCTCGCCGCCAAGGTCGGCATCAAGCCGGAATAGGGGAGCGGGCGTCGGCATGCGTCTGGAGCGCCCGTGACGGCCGCTCGGATCATCGGCGTCGTCGGGGCCGGCATCGTCGGCGCCGCGCTCGCGCACGAACTCGGCAAGCGGGGGCGTCGCGTGGTGCTCGTCGACCGCGACGAGCCCGGGCAGGGTTGCAGCTTCGGCAACTCGGGAGCGATCAGTCCCGGATCGGTCGTGCCGCTGGCTGCGCCTGGAGTGCTCGCGAGCGTGCCGCGCATGCTCGCCGATCCCACGAGCCCGCTGCGGGTCCGCTTGCCCTATCTGCCGCGAGCGCTGCCCTGGCTGGCACGCTTCGCGGCCGCCGCGAATCCGGCGACGATGGCGCGGACCGCGGCCACGCTCTTTCGCCTGCACGCCGACGCCGTCGCCTTGCACCGCGCGCTGGCCGACGATGCGCAGGTACCCGAACTCATCCTCGAGCGCGGCCATCTCCATCTGTATCGCGACCACCGTGCGCTCGCCGCGGATGCGTGGGCGTGGAAGGTTCGCGCGCAGTATGGCTTCGTCGCGGAGGAACTGGATCGCGAACGGATTCTCGCCCTCGAACCGGCGGTCGGTTCCGGCTACACCGCGGCCATGTATCTGCCGGACCACGCGACGGTTCGCAATCCATTGCGTTACGTGCAGGCGATCGTGGCGAATTTCGTCCGACGCGGCGGCGAGGTCCGGCGCGCGACCGTGACGCGGGTCGTCGCGACGGGCTCCGCATGGTCGCTCGTCACCGGGGTCGGATCGATCGCCTGCGATGCCGTGGTGGTCGCCGGCGGCGCCTGGTCGCGCCGGCTGCTCGATCCGCTGGGTTTGCGCTTGCCGCTCGAAACGCAGCGTGGATATCACGTGGAGTTCACCGGCGACGCGCCGATCGCGCGCACGGTGGTGCTCACCGATCGCAAGGCTTTCCTGGCACCGATGGAGAGCGGGGTGCGCGTCGGCGGCACGGTGGAGATCGGCGGCCTGGAGGCCGCGCCCGATTGGCGGCGGGCGGCGGTACTGGCCGCGGCGGCCAAGGAGGCCTTGCCCTCGCTCGGTGAGCCGGCACGGCGCTGGATGGGTCATCGCCCCTGCATGCCCGATTCGGTACCGTTCGTGGGCCCGGTGCCGGGCTGCCCGAATCTGTACGCCGCGGTCGGTCACGGCCATCTCGGGCTGACCGACGCGCCAGGTACCGCGCACACCATCGCGGCGCTCGTCGACCGTGCTTGGCCGACAGGCGCCGGATAATTCCCACGCACCAATCGTCAGCTGGCATTCAAGTTGCTTCGACCTCGCCATGGAGAGCAAGTCGATGCACCTCGAACTCGTCGAAATCGAGGATCCCGCGGTTCCGGAGGGACTGGATGCGGCGCGCGACGACGACGTCACCCTCGCCCCGGCGATGGCGGGCGGCGGCGATTTCACCATCGACATCAAGCCCATCGAGCGCCCGGTGCCGATCACCCGGAGCGCACCGGTGAAGGTCGACGGCTACGCCCAGCAGGCGGCGCGCGAGTACGCGCGCGGTCACGTCGACCAGCCGCTGTGGGAGCGCGCGCTGACGCAGGCGGGCGGCGACAAGACGGCGGCGGCTGCCATCTATGTGCGGGCGCGCGGTACGGCGCTGCGCTTGCTCGACCGTGACCGGCGATCGCACCCGGCGCATCCCGCGCATCCCGCGCATCCCGCGCCGGCGCCGGTCCCCGAGATCGCGGCCGCCGATCGGCGCCGCGTCGCGCGCCGCGCCGCGTTCGCCCGCTACCGGGGCCCGGCACTGGGGGGGCTCGCCCTGTTGACGGTGGCGGCGGCGAGCGTCTACTACCTCGTGTGGGGTGGCGCGCCCGCTGCGCCGGGCCTCGACGCCACGCGGCCCACCGCGCCAGCCTCGCTCGCATCCTCCGCAGCGCCCGCACGCGCCGATGGCAACGCAGCGAATCCCCGCGCCGCGGCAGCCGGTGCCGCCGGCGCTTTGCCGCAAGCCAACGCCGATGCCGCGAACTCGCTTGCCGCACTGCGCGCCAAGATCGAGGCGCTGCGCCTGGCCGGCAATTGGAACGTCCTGGTTCTCCACGCGGTCGAGTGGACTCGGCGCGAGCCGAACAATCCGGCCGCGTGGGACGAGTTGCGCGACGGATACGTCCACCTCCGGCAGTACGACGACGCGCTCGCTGCCGCCCGGAAGGCGGTCCAGCTCGCACCCGGCGATCCGGCGCTCTGGCGGCATGTCGGGGAAGTGAACGTCGCGCTCGATGATCCGCCGGCGGCACTGGCCGCGTTCCGCGAGGTCGTTGCCCGCGACGGCAGCGATGTCGCGAGCCTGCAGGCCATCGCGCTCCTCGCGACGCGTCTGAGTGAGCCGCAGGAAGCCAAGGCCGCGCTCGAACGTGCGCTCGCCGTGCACCCGGGTGATGCCGTCACGGTCTGCCTGCGTCAAGGGCTCGCGCAGATCGCACCGACCCGCGATGCCTATGCCGCGCTGCGTCAGGTATCGGCGGTCGACGGCAAGTGCCGCGGGCACGCCGATGCGGCGGCGGTGGCGTTGAAGTAGGTAGCCGGCGTCGCCCGGCACCGCCTCGGGCAGGCGGCTTACGGTATGGTGTTGAACGGCCCCCACGCTCGCTTCGCTCGCTGCCGCCACGGGGGGGCGCAGTCAGCGGCTTGGGGCGGCCCGGCGCCGCTGACGTCGTGGCGGAAGCGGGGTCACGGCCCCGCGGGCCGCCCCCATCATGCTGCCGCCCGCTGATTCCGGATCCTCGTCGCCCGCATCGGCGCTCGACAGCGCCGCTGCCGCCCTGGGTGCGGCGCGCTCGTGGCGCGAGCGGCTCGGGGCGCTGCGCAATCTGCCGCCGTTTCTCGCCCTGCTGTGGCGGACGAGTCCGGCGCTCACGCTCGCGCAGGGCGCGCTGCGCATCGTGCGGGCGTTCCTGCCGGTCGCCACCCTCTTCGTCGGCAAGCTCATCATCGACGAGGTCGTGCGCCTCGTGCAGGTGCCGGGGATTGCCGACGCCCTGAGCGAGCGCGTTGCTTCCGGGGACCTCGACCGGCTGGCCGCCTTCGTCGGGATCGAATTCGCGCTGGCGGTGCTCTCCGACGTGCTCGGGCGCGGCATCGCGTTCGCCGAGGGCATGCTGGCGGAGAAGTTCAGCAACGAGACGAGCCTCGCGCTCATGGCGCACGCGGCGACCGTCGATCTCGAGGACTTCGAGGACAGCGACTTCCAGGATCGCCTGGAGCGCGCGCGCCGCCAGGCATCGGGGCGTACGAGCCTCATCGGCCAGATCTTCGGTCAGGCGCAGGACGCGCTGACCGTGATCACCTTCGGCGCGGGTCTCGTGATCTACGCGCCGTGGTTGATCGCGCTCCTCGCGGTGGCGCTCGTTCCCGCCTTCATCGGCGAGGCGTACTTCAACGCGCAGGTCTATTCGCTCAACTACCGGCGCACGCCGGAGCGCCGCGAACTCGACTACCTGCGCCAGACGGCGGCGTCGGCCGAGACCGCGAAGGAGGTCAAGATCTTCGGCTTGAGCGGCTTCCTGATCGAGCGCTACCGCCGTCTCGCCGAGAACTTCTACGCCGCCAATGCGCGCATTGCCTGGCGGCGCGCGGGGTGGGGGAGCGCACTGTCGGCACTGGGCACGGCGGCCTACTACGCGGCCTACGTCTATATCGTGTGGCGCACGCTCCACGGTGACTTCTCGATCGGCGATCTCACGTTTCTCGCGGGATCGTTTCGACGCCTCAATGCGCTCCTCGAGAGCCTGCTCACCGGCTTCTCGCAGGTGGCCGGGCAGGCGCTCTACCTCGACGATCTCTTCTCGTTCTTCGCCGTCCGGCCGCGGCTCGTCTCGCCGCGCGTGCCGCGCCCGTTCCCGGTGCCGCTGCGCGAAGGCTACCGGTTCGACAACGTCGGCTTCCGCTATCCCGGCACCGAGCACTGGGCGGTGCGCGGTCTCTCGCTCGCCGTGCGCGCCGGCGAGACCCTGGCGCTGGTCGGCGAGAACGGCGCCGGCAAGACGACGCTCGTCAAGCTCCTCGCCCGGCTCTACGACCCGGACGAGGGGCGCATCCTCCTCGATGGCCACGATCTGCGCGACTACGACCTCGCCGCGGTGCGCGCGAACGTCGGCGTGATCTTCCAGGACTTCGTGCGCTATCACCTGAGCGCGGCGGACAACATTGCCGTCGGCCGCATCGACGCGCGCGACGACCCCGCGCGGATCGCCGAAGCCGCCCGCCGCAGCCTCGCCGACGAGGTGATCGGGGGACTGCCGGGCGGCTACGGACAGGTCCTCGGTCGGCGCTTTCGCAGCGGGGTCGACCTCTCCGGCGGCGAATGGCAGAAGATCGCCATCGCCCGCGCCTACATGCGCGATGCGCCGGTCCTCGTCCTCGACGAACCCACTGCCGCACTCGATGCCCGAGCCGAATACGAGGTGTTCAAGCGCTTCCAGGAGCTATCGGCCGCGAAGACGACGCTCCTCATCTCGCACCGCTTCTCGTCGGTGCGCATGGCCGACCGGATCGCGGTCCTCGTCGACGGCAGCGTCGAGGCGATCGATACCCACGAGGCGCTCCTCGCGCAAGGCGGGCGCTACGCCGAACTCTTCGAATTGCAGGCCGCGGGCTACCGGTAGCGGGCGATCGAGCGGCCCGATCAGCCGCCGGTCCGGTACGCGGCGCTGTACTGCGCGTACACGGTGATGATGTCGGCGAAGCCTTCGCGCTCGGCGGGGCGCAATTCGCGGAACGGGCGGGCCGGTCGCCCGGCGTAGATCCAGCCGGAGGGCACGTGCGTCCCGGATTCGACGAAGGCGCCAGCGCCGATGCAGGCGTCGTCGTCGACGATCACCCCGTCGGCGACGATCGCGCTCATGCCGATCAGCGCCCGGTGGCCGATGCGACCCGCGCCGATGCGCACGTTGTGGCCGACCGTCACGTCGTCGCCGATGACGAGGTCGCCCGCGGCGCGCGACGCGGCGAGCAGCGAACCGTCTTGCACGTTGCTGCGGCGGCCGAGCGCGATGCGCGCATCGTGTGCGTCGACGACGCAGGCGAAGTAGATCGAGGCGTCGTCGGCGAGTTCGATCGCGCCGCCGCAGCGCGCGGTGGCGGCGACGTAGGCGGTCGCGCTGCGCGCGAAGCGCGCTGGTCCCGCCGGCAGGTGCGGGGCGTCGGCGGGCAGATCGGTCGCCGGGTTGTCCGCGGGTGAGCGTTGTTCACGCAAGGTCGCGTGCCAGCGCTCGATCTCGCCGGGTTCGAGCGCGCGCACCGGCTGCGCGGGGCTGCCGGCGTAGACGAGGCCCCCGGCCAGCGTCTTGCGCGGCGGCACCATCGCGCCTGGCATCACGAGCGCGCGAGCGCCCACCACCGCACCGTCCATGACCGTTGCGGCAGCGCCGACCACGACCCCGTCGCCGAGCGTGCAGGCGTGGACGAGCCCGTAGCGGCCGACGCTCACGCCATCGCCGATGTGCGTGGAATAGACGTCGTGGGCGATGTGCACCGTCGCCCGCTCGCCGAGGAAGACGCCGGTGCCGATGGTCACCGATTCGCCGTCGGCGCGCACCGTCGCGTAGTCGCCGAGCACGAGGCCCGGTCCGGCGGTGGCGCGTCCGGTGATCAGCGCGTGCGCGCCGAAGCGGACGTCGGTGGGGACGGTGGGGTGGTACGCGAGGTAGGGAATCAGCATGCGGGCGAAGTCAGCGCGACGCGGTGGCAGGCGGATGGGCTACGCGCCCGCGCGGAAGCGCCGCTCCGCCTCGTCCCAGGCGCCGAGCGGCTGCAGGTCCGGCACCACGGCGAGCCCGGACTTGCCGTCGGCGGAGACCACGTCGGTGCGCACCACGACGTCGAGCAGCGCCGGTCGCTGCGCGAGCGCCCGCTCGATCGCCGCCGGCAGTTCGGCCACGTCGGTCACGCGCTCGGCGTGCATGCCGAAGGCGCGCGCCATCGCCGCGTGATCGGCGAACTGCAGCGTCGTGCCGACGACGCGACCCCAGCTCTGCTGCTGGTCGTTGACCTCGATCTGCCAGGCGCCGTTGTTGGCGACGACGATGAGCAGCGGCGCGCGATGGCGTACCGCGGTGTCGATCTCCATCGCATTGAAGCCGAACGAGCCGTCGCCGGTGGCGACCACGACGGTGCGCTCGGGGCAGGCGAGGGCGGCCCCGATGCCGAACGGGGTGCCGATGCCGATGCAACCGAGCGGGCCCGGATCGAGATAGGTGGGTGTGTCGAGCCCCACGCGCGCGAAGGAGAGGAAATCGCCACCGTCGGCGACGACGACCGGATCGCCGCCGCGCGCGTCCAGCGCATCCTGCAGGCAGGCGAGCACGCGGTTGGGGTGGATCTTGCCGTCCGGCGCCGATTCCGCAGTGCGCATCGACGCGCGCAGTTTCCCGGCGCGCGCCTCGTGCTGCTGGCGCAACGACGACACCCACTCGCGATCGACCGCCGGCTCACGCCCCTGTGCCGCGGCGACGATGGCGGCGAGCGCGAGGCCGCAGTCGGCGAGCACCTCGACGTCGCCGCGGCGGTTGTCGCGCAACTCGGCGGTGACGTCGGCGATGCGCACGAAGCGCGCGTCGCCGAAGACCGCGGGCGAGCCGTAGGCCAACTGAAAGTCGAGTCGGCGCCCGACGGTGACGACGACGTCCGCCGCCCCCATCACCTGGCCGCGCATCGCGCCGACGAACGACGGGTGCGACGCGGGCAGGAGGCCCTTGCACTCGCCGGTGTCGAGGTACACCGCGCCCAACGCATCGAGGAAGCGCCGTAGCGCCGCGCCGCGGCCCTTGATGCCGCGACCGGCGATCACGAGCGGGCGTTTTGCCGTCCAGAGGACGTCGATCGCTGCCTGCACGGCTTGCGGGGCCGGCGGCAGCGCGACGCGCGCCTTGCCGGCGAGGTGCTCGGCGCGCTGCAGCGGGACCGGCACGTCGGCGCGCAGCACGTCGGTGGGGAAGTCGAGGTAGACGGGGCCCGGCTCACCACCGTCCCCGCAGGCCCGGGCGAAGGCCTCGTCGAGCTCCTGCGGGACGAGCGAGGCGTCCCGCACCGTGCGCGCGTAGCGCGTGATGCCGCGCACCATCCCGACGTGGTCGAGGTCCTGCAGTGCGCCGCGATTGTCCTGCGCGCGCGGCGGCGTGCCGGAAAGCACGACCACGCTGGCCCGCGCGACGTGCGCGTTGGCGATGCCGGTCATCGCATTGGTGACCCCGGGCCCGGCGGTGACGAGCGCGACACCGGTGGTGCCGCGCAGTTCGCCGTAGGCATGCGCCATGTAGACGGCAGCGCGCTCGTCGCGCACGTCGACGATCGCGATGCCTTCGGCGTCGATCGCCATCCACAGCGGCATGATGTGACCGCCGCACAGGGCGAACACGCGATCCACGCCGCGCGCCTTGAGCGAGCGGGCGATGACGGCAGCAGCGGAATTCGACGAAAGGCTCATGGGCCTCCGGTTCGGGTGGGTTGCGCTCGCCGGCGAGCCCGGATTGTCGGGGCTGCCGGCGGGGGGTTCGTGAAGCCTGCGAGGGTGGCCTAGAACACCGGCTTCTCGCGGTAGGTGCCCCACAGCGTCTTCAGCTTCTCGACGATGTCGCCCATCGAAGCGCCGGCGTCGACCAGTTCGATGGTCACCGGCATGATGTTCTGCGCCGGATCCTTGGCGACCGCGACGAGCTTGTCCAGGAGCTTCGCGACCTTCGCGCTGTCGCGCTCCTTGCGCACCTTGTCGAGCGCCGCGATCTGCCGCTTGGCGGTGGTCTCGTCGTACGGGTGCAGCTCGATGTCGAATTTCTCGTCGGGCATCACGTACTTGTTGACGCCGATCACCGGCTTCTCGCCGTTCGCCTTCTTGACGGCGGTTTCGTAGGCGAAGTCGGCGATCCGCCGCTGGAACCAGTTCTCGTCGGTCAGCTTGATCGTGCCGCCGTGCGCGTCGACCTCGTCGATGATCTTGAAGATCGCCTTCTCGTACTGCGTGGTCAGGCTCTCGAGGAAATACGAGCCGCCGAGCGGATCGACCACGTCGGCGGCGCCCGATTCGTCGGCGATGATCTGCTGCGTGCGCAGCGCGATGCGCATCGCCTCCTCGGTGGGGATCGCGAACGCCTCGTCGCGGCCGTTGGTGTGCAGGCTCTGCGCGCCCCCCAGGACGGCGGAGAGCGCCTGCAACCCGGTGCGCACGATGTTGATCTCGTACTGCGGCTTGGTGAGCGAGGCTGCCGCGGTCTGGCAGTGGAAGCGCAGGCGCATCGACTCGGGATTCTTGGCGCCGAAGCGGTCGCGCATGATCTTCGCGTAGACGCGGCGGACCGCGCGGAACTTGGCGATCTCCTCGAAGAAATCGGCCTGACAGACGTAGAAGAAGGCGAGCCGCGGTGCGAACTCGTCGACGTGCATGCCGGTCTTCTGCACCTCCTCGACGTAGGTGATGAGGTTGCACATGGTGAACGCCACCTCGTCGAGCGGCGAGCCGCCGGCTTCCGAGATGTGGTAGCCCGAGATGTTGATCGGGTTGTAGCGCTTCATGTTCTGCGCGCAATACGTGATGCAGTCGCGCACGATGCGCACCGACGGCGCGATCGGGTAGATCCATTCCTTCTGCGCCTGGAATTCCTTCAGGATGTCGGCCTGGATCGTCCCCGACAGGGCGTTCAAGTCGTAGCCGCGGCGTTTGGCCAGCGCCACGTACATGGCGAGCATGATCCACGCGCTGGGGTTGATGGTGAGCGACACCGAGATCTTGGTGAGGTCGATGCCCTCGAAGAGGCGTTCCATGTCGGCGAGCGTGTCGATCGCCACGCCTTCGCGTCCGACCTCGCCCTCGCTCATCGGATGGTCGCTGTCGTAACCCATGAGGGTCGGCATGTCGAAGTCGGTGGACAGCCCGGTCATTCCGTTGGCGATGAGGTACTTGAAACGCTCGTTGGTGTCCTGGGCGGTGCCGAAGCCGGCGATCTGGCGCATCGTCCAGGTCCGGCCGCGATACATCGTCGGGTACGGGCCGCGGGTGTACGGGAAGCGGCCGGGCAGCCCGATGTCCTCGAGCGGCGTGTCGGCGAGGTCGAGCGCGGTGTAGGTGCGCTTCACCGGAAAGCCGCCCTGCGTCGTGAAGGCCGGCTGACGCTCGGGAGCCTTCGCGATGAACTTCGCGACCTCGTTGCCTTCCCAGGACGCGACGTCGCGCTCGAGCTGCTGGGCCGCCGTGGCGCCAACGCTCGCCGACGGTTGATTCTTGCCAAGGGTCGTATCGTTCACGCGTATTCTCCAAGTTCGGCAATGAGCCGCGTAGCGGCGGAATGGGGACTCATCTCGCGGCGGGAAACGTTCTCGAGCAGCGCCGCGAGCCGCCCGTGACGATGCTGTTCGAAGCGGTCGCGCAGGATCTCCTCGCTCGCCTTGATGAGGCGGCGCTCGTCGATCATCGCGCGGCGCGCATTGATCTCGCCGGAGGCGTCGAGCGCGGCGCGATGCCGGTCGATCTCGGCGAGCAACTCGACGACGCCCTGATCCTGCGGTGCGCTGGTGGGGATCACGACCGGCCGCCACCAGGGCTTGCCGGCGGCGAGGCCGAGCATCAGCATGTTCTTCAGGTCGGCGATCGTCTTGTTGGCGTCGGGCTTGTCGCTCTTGCTGACGACGTGGATGTCGGCGATCTCGAGCACGCCGGCCTTGATCGCCTGGATCTCGTCACCGAGGCCCGGCGCGGAGACGACGACCGTGGTGTGCGCGGCGCGGGCGATGTCGACCTCGTCCTGACCCACGCCGACGGTCTCGATCAGCACCATGTCGTAGCCGGCGGCGTCGAGGATGTCGACCGACTCCAGCGTGCCCCGGGCAAGCCCGCCCAGGGCGCCGCGGGTCGCCATGCTGCGCATGAAGACTCCCGGGTCACCGCCCAGATCGCCCATGCGGATCCGATCGCCGAGGATCGCCCCGCCCGAGAACGGCGAGGAGGGGTCGATGGCAACGATGCCCACGGTACGCCCGGAAGCGCGGATCGCCTTGGCGAGCTTCGAGACCAGCGTCGACTTGCCCGAGCCGGGGACACCGGTGATGCCGACGATGTGCGCGCGTCCCGCCCGGGCGAAGAGCGTATCGAAGGCGGCGCGCGCCTCGGGCGTGCCGTTCTCGGCGCGGGTCAGAAGCCGCGCGATGGCGCGCTCGTCGCCGGCGAGCGCCTTGGGCACGAGCTCAACGGAAGGTAGGTAGGCCATGACCGCTCGATCCTCCTGCTAATCCTGCAAGCGCGCATTCATCTCGCGGAACACCTCGCGATCGTCGATCACGCGGCGCGCCTTGAAGTCGGTGCGCGGGAAGGTGTTGGGTGGCACGATCTCGACCTTGGCGCGCAGTCCGAGGAGCGTCTGCAGCGCCTTGCCGGTCGTCGTGCGCAGCGTCGATTGCGCAGCTTCGCCGCGGGCGACGCACTCGGCGCTCGCCTCGACGCGCACCAGGAGCTCGTCCATCGTGCCGTCGCGCGAGATGACGATGCGGTGCTCGCCACCGTAGTCGGCCAGCTTGGCGATCACCGCCTCGACCTCGCTCGGGTAGACGTTCTCGCCGCGGATCGTGAACATGTCGTCGATGCGGCCGAAGACACCCTGCGGCAAACGCGGGTACGTGCGCCCGCACGGATTCGGGCCGTTCTCCCACAGCGTGAGGTCGCCCGACATCAGGCGGATCATCGGCTGCGAGGTGCGCTCGAGATGGGTGTACACGGGCGTGCCGCGCTGCCCGTACGGGACGCGGTGGAACGTGTTGGGATCGCAGACCTCGGTGTAGACGATGTCCTGCCAGAGGAGCATGCCGTCGGTTTCGGCGGTGCCCGAGATGTTCATGAACGGCGTCACCTCGGCCATCGAGCCGCAGTCGATCACGCGCGCGCCGTACATGTCGGCGATGCGATCGCGCACCGCCGGCACCGAGGCGCCGGGCTCACCGGAGAAGAACATGACCTTGAGACCGAACTGGCGTGGGTCGTAGCCCTCGGTGCGCGCGACCTCGCCCAGGCGCAGCGCGAACGACGGCGTGGCGTAGAGCCCCTGCGGGCGGGTGAGGTCGAGCCACATCGCCGCGCGGGCGGTCATGCCCGAGGCGCCGGCACCGAACGGGAAGGCCTTGGCGCGCAGCCGCTCGGCGCCCGACAACGCACCCCACGAGCCCATGTACAGGCTGAAGATCGCGGAGATGAATATGGTGTCGCCCGGGCGCAGCCCCATGCCCCACATGATTCGGGCGTGCGCATTGGCGATCGAATCCCAGTCCTCGCGGCCGATGGCGAAGGCGGTCGGGCGACCGGTCGTGCCCGAGGTGCCGTGGATGTGATGGATCTCGCTCTCGGGGACGCACAGGTACTCGCCGAACGGCGGTGTCTTCGCTTGCGACTCGCGCAGGTCCTTCTTGGTGAGCACCGGCACGCGCGACTCGAAGTCCTCGAGCGATTTCAGCTGGTCGGGGTGGAAGCCGGCTTCCTCCCACTTGCGCCGGTACATCGGCGAATGGTCCCAGGCGTAACGCGTGACGCTCTTCAGCCGCTCGAGGATCGCGTGGTCGCGGTCCGCCGCCGGCATCGTCTCGCGCTTCGGGAACCAGTAGCGCGAACCCGCGGGTGGCCGGTAGTCGGGGTCGAACTTCGGGGGAAAGGACCACTGCTCCATGGCGCTCCCCTTAACGTGCGCCGCGCTCGGCGACCACCCGCTTGATCATGGCGACGATCTCGGCGGGCGGGGTGTCCTGGAGGAGGACCTCTTTGACGCCGAGCTTCCTGAGCGCGTCGCACTCGTCGTCGGGGATCACGCCACCGCCCACCACCAGGATGTCGTCGGCCTTCTTGGCCTTCAGCGCGTCGAGGATGCGCGGGAAAACGGTCATGTGCGCGCCGGACAGGATCGACACACCGATCACGTCGACGTCTTCCTGGACGGCGGCGTCCACCACCTCTTCGGGCGTGCGGTGCAGGCCCGTGTAGATGACGTCCATGCCGGCGTCGCGCAGGGTGCGCGCGACGATCTTGACGCCGCGGTCGTGGCCGTCGAGGCCGACCTTGGCAATGATCACACGGATGCGATCGCCGTTGCTTTGCATGTTGCCTCCTATGAACTTCCCGTGCGGCGGGTGCCGGCTGGGGTGACGTCGCGAGGGGATGCGAGCCGTCTGGCCAAGACTGTATACCGTATGCAATAAATTTGCAAGCAGCTACTCGCGGCCGGACTACGCTCGCGTCCCGGCGACGCCCGAACCGGGTTGCGACAGCCGGCGCGGCCGTTCGCCACCGCCGTGCCCCGCCGGCGCCATCCGGGGCAGGGGCAGGTGATCGGGGGTGTGCGGGAATCGCGCCGCCGACCGCCGTCGCCGCAGTGGGCTCAGACGAGGACGCGGGAGGCGGCGAGATCGGGCACGCGATCCACGGCGGCGGAGTCGATGCCCCTTTGCATCGCCGCGAGGGCGGTGGCGGGATCGTCGGCGAACGCGAAGAGTTCGAGGTCGGCGGGATCGATCATGCGGTGCCGCGCGAGTGCCGCGAAGTCGATGATCTCGTTCCAGTAGGAGGTACCGTACATGACGATGGGAATGCGCCGCGCAAGCTTCCCGGTCTGCATGAGCGTCAAGACCTCGGTCATCTCGTCGAGTGTCCCGAAGCCGCCGGGAAAGACGACCAGTGCGCGCGCGAGATGCGCGAACCACAGCTTGCGCATGAAGAAGTAGTGGAATTCGAAGGTGAGCGACGGCGTGACGTACGGATTGGGCCGCTGTTCGTGCGGCAGGCCGATGTTGAGCCCGATCGACTTGCCGCCCGCGTCGGCGGCGCCACGGTTGGCGGCCTCCATGATGCCGCCGCCGCCGCCGGTACAGACGACGCAGTGGCACAACTCCGACGACAGCCGTGCCGACCACTGCGTGACCAGGCGCGCGAGTTCGCGCGCCTCGGCGTAGTAGCGCCCGAGCGGGCCGTCGCGCGCGATCCGTGCGGAGCCGAAGAAGACCACCGTTCCGCACACGCGCTCGCGACGGAACGCCTGCAGCGGCTGCAGGTACTCGGCGAGGATGCGCAGCGGGCGTGCGTCGTCGCTGTCGAGGAACGGCACGTTCCGGTAGGCGAGCGGGATGTGCGGCGCGTCGTCGGAATCCATGGCTCTACCTCAGCGCGGCGAAGTCAATGAAGCCCCGCTCGACATCGGTCGAGAGGAGCTTCACCAGCACTCGATCGCCGACGTCGAGACCATGCGCACCGCGCACCACGCGGCCTTCGGTGGTCGGCTTCGTGATGCGTACCCACGTCCCCTTGTCGGCGGCGCCGGTGACGATCCCTGCGAACGTCGCGCCGATGCGCGAGGAGAGGATGTACGCCGCCGCCGACTTCGCCACCCGCCGTTCGATCTTCTCGGCGTTGTGCTGTTGGATCGTGCAGTGCGCTGCGAGGCGATCGAGCTCGGCGCGCGAATACGGCATCGGTCCGTGGCGCAAGGCGGCCTTCAGGATGCGCTGCGTCACGAGATCGGGAAAGCGCCGGTTGGGCGCTGTCGAATGCGTGTACTCGGACACCGCCAACGCGAAGTGGCCCGGACCCGGCGTGCCGGGGACGTCGAGGACGTATTCGCCGGCGCCGAGGAGCTTCACGATGGCGAGCGAGAGATCGCCGAAGCGATCGGGATCGGCGCGGCGTCTCTCGCGCAGGAAGGCGAGGAGCGGTAGCGCATCGGGTACCGCGGGAAGCGTCGCCCCGTACTGTCCGGCGAGCGCCACGATGCGATCCCAGCGCTGGGGGGTGCGCAGGACGCGGCGCAAGGAGGCGATCCCCTTGCCGGCGAGATACGCCGCGACAACGCCGTTGGCGGCGACCATGAAGTCCTCGATGATCTCCTTCGCTCGGTTCGACTCGTCGGGGGCCAGATCGGCGAGCACGCCGTCGAAGATGACGGGCCGCGACTCGAGGGTATCGAGCTCGAGCGCGCCGCGCTCGGCGCGGCGGCGCTTCAGCGCATGCGCGACGCGATCCTGGCGCCGCAACTGGTCATCGAGCCCGGGTACGCTGGCGAGCGCGGCGGGCGCGGGCCCGCCCGCGAGCCACGCGGCGACCCCGTTGTAGGCGAGCTTTGCCCGGTTGCGCACCCGCGCGGCATAGATCGCCGAGCGGCGGATCGCGCCGCCGCGGTCGACGGCCATCTCGACCACGATGGCCAGGCGATCCTCGTCCGGATTGAGCGAGGTGAGGTTGGTCGAGAGCTTCTCCGGCAGCATGGGGAAGATCTCGGCGGCGGTGTATACCGACGTGGTGTTCGTTTGCGCGTGGGCATCGACCGCCGAGGCCTTCCTGACCAGCGCATCGACGTCGGCGACCGCCACGTAGATCGTGTCTGTGTCGCCGTCGCGCATTCCGGCCACGGAGAGCTGGTCGAGATCGCGCGAGTCGTCGTTGTCGATCGACGCCCAGAGGAGGCCGCGCAGGTCGTGGAGATCGAGGGACGAGGTGGTGGCCGGGGCGTTGAGCGCCGTCACCTCGGTCATCACGTCGGCGGAAAAAGTGGGGAGTAGGCCCCTGTCGCGCATCGCCTGATGGGCTATGCGCGACAGGCGGGTGTCGCCGCGGAAGCGGCGCTCGGAATTGGACATGACGGGGGCGGTGGTGACGCGCCGACGCGCGAGGGCGCGACGGCGCGCGATGCGGTCAGGTGGCGAGGAGGTAGGCGCGGCTCGCCGTGAAGAAAGGGGCCTCGGCCTCGCTGCGCAAGGCGGTGCCCACGCCCTCGGCGGTCAGCACCTCGAGGAGCAGCGCGCTCGGCACCGAGCCGTCGATGACGTGGACCGAGCGCACGCCTTCACGAATCGCCTGCAGCGCGGCGTGCACGCGCGGCACCATACCGCCGTGGACGACGCCCTCCCGCAGCAGCGCTTCGGCCTCGGCTGCCTTGAGGATCGGCACCACGCGACCGTCACGATCCTTGACGCCGTTGGTGTTGGTCATCAGCACGAGCTTCTCCGCCGCCAGCGCCCGGGCGAGCGCTCCGGCGAGCCGGTCGGAGTTGAGGTGGTAGGTGGCGCCGTCCGGGCCCACGCCGATCGGGATCACCACGGGGACGAAGCCGCGCGCGAGCAGGAGCTCGAGGTACGCGGGATCGATGCGTTCGACCTCGCCGACGAAGCCGAGGTCCGGCGCAGCCGCATCGTCGCCCGTGAGCCGGAGCGGTTGCGCCACGATGCACGCGCCGTCGTGGCCATCGACGCCGACCGCGCGCCCACCGGCGCGATTGATGAGCGAGGTGAGCTCCTGGTTCAGTTCGGAGAGCGCCATCTCCACCACGTTGAGCGTGCGCTCGTCGGTGATCCGGTGCCCGCGGTAGCGTTGGGCATCCATCCCCATGCGGGCGAGGAGCGCGTCGATCCCCCAGCCGCCGCCATGGACGACGACGGGCTTCATGCCGACCAGGCGCAGCAGTGCGACGTCGCGGGCGAAGCCGGTCTTGAGTGCGGGATCGGCCATCGCCGCGCCGCCGAAGCGGATGACGAGCGTCTTGCCGTGGAACGCGCGCAGGTACGGGAGCGCTTCGGCGAGGATGCCGGCTTTCTGCGAGGGTGTCATCCGCCAATTAGAGCATGCCCCGCGGCGTCGTGCGCTTTCGCGGCGACACCGGTGGCGTAAGATCGCAGAGCGCCACCGCGTCCACATCCTCGCCATGAATCATGCCCGCCGCCAATGGGCCCGCGCGCTCGGGGGGCTCGTGGTCGGCCACGTCGCGCGACCGGTGCTCGCCGCAGCGACCGCGGCGGCATCGCAACTGCCGCGGCAAAGCCTCGTCCCCGGGGGCATCGCGCTCGTCCCGCTCGGCAATTCGGCACCGGCTGCGGTGTCGTTCGGCGGCGCGCCGGTGATGGTCGTGCGGCACGGCGCCGGGCCGCTCGCGGTCGTGGGCATCCCGCTCGCCACGCGGCCCGGGCGAGTCGAGGTCGTCATCGAGCATGCCGACGCGGAACCATCGACGGTTGGACTCACCGTCGCGGCGAAGCGCTACGTCGAGCAGAAGCTGCGCGTCACGCCTGGGATGGTGGAGTTGTCGCGCGCCGATCTCGCGCGCGTCGAGCGCGAGCGCCCGCTCCTGCAGGCGGCACTGGCCACGTTCAGCGAAGCAGCGCCACCGACGCTGCGCCTGCAGCCGCCGGTTCCCGGACCGCGCTCGAGCTCCTTCGGCATGCGCCGCGTCTTCAACGGCCAACCGCGCGCCCCGCATACGGGGATGGACATCGCGGCAGCCACCGGAGTCGCGATCGCCACTCCGCTCGCGGGCAAGGTCGTCGCCACCGGCGATTATTTCTTCAATGGGGGCACCGTCATCGTCGACCACGGCCAGGGGCTCGTCACGATGTACTGTCA
Organism: Burkholderiales bacterium; assembly: GCA_020852555.1. Classification (GTDB taxonomy): domain Bacteria; phylum Pseudomonadota; class Gammaproteobacteria; order Burkholderiales; family Casimicrobiaceae; genus VBCG01. The sequence goes on along the minus strand of JADZAQ010000171.1, from coordinate 1,752 downwards.
CTTGTCGGCGATCGACGTGCGCATCGACGATCGGCTGGCCACCGGCGATACCCTCGGTCGCGTCGGCGCGACCGGCCGCGTCACCGGGCCGCATCTGCACTGGGGCGTGGCGCTCAACCGTGCCATGGTCGATCCGGCACTGTTCCTCGAAACGTAACGGCGGCAGCGGCGCCACGCGCGGTAACCGCCGGTGGACCAAGGAGCAACGAGATGCAGCCGACCCCCAGAAGGAAAGCTCGCCAGACCAGTACCGGCAAGCGCGGCACGCCGGTACCACGCGTGCTCGATGCACGCCCGGATACGCTCGACTTTCGCGATCGGATGTACGTGCCGACGCTGGTCGAGGTCCCGCCCGAGCATCCGCTGGCGCGCTACCAGGCGGCACGCGTGCCGATCCTCGATCAGGGCCGCGACGGCGCCTGCACGGGGTTCGGTCTCGCCGCGGTCGTGCACTACCTCCTGCGCACGCGCGCGGTCGAGCCCGATGCGCAGGCGGTGAGCCCGCAGATGCTCTATGCGATGGCGCGCCGCTACGATGAATGGGCCGGTGAGCGCTACGAAGGATCGAGCTGTCGCGGCGCGATGAAGGGGTGGCACAAGCACGGGGTCTGCGCGAGCGAGCTCTGGGACAAGACTGCCGACGCCACGCTGTCCGAGGAGCGGATCAACGATGCGGCGCGCCGCCCACTCGGCGCCTACTTCCGCGTCAATCATCGTGACCTCGTGGCGATGCACGCGGCACTCGCCGAGGTCGGCACGCTCTTCGTCAGCGCGAGCGTGCATGCCGGCTGGGATGCCGTGGCCGCGGATGGGCGCATCCCGTGGCGCGACGGCAGCACCGGCGGCCACGCCTTCGCGCTGGTGGGGTACGACCGGAAGGGATTCTGGGTGCACAACTCGTGGGGTCCGGGGTGGGGTCGCGGTGGCTTTGGCCACGTCGCGTACGAGGACTGGCTCGCCAACGGGACCGATGCCTGGGTCGCCCGCCTCGCGGTGCCGATCGAACTGCCCAACCGGGTCTCCACGTCGGCGCGCGTGTACGGCGGCACGCTGCAGGCGAAGGCCTACGTGTACAACGAGATCCGTCCGCACGTGATCAGCACCGGTCACGACGGCCTGCTCGATCCCCACGGCAACGTCGGGACCACGGCGGCGCTCGTGGAGGAGATCGTCCACCGCGACATCCCGCGCATCACCGCCGGCTGGGAGCGCGTGCGGATCGTGCTGTACGCGCACGGCGGGCTCGTCGACGAGGCGAGCGCCCTCGCCCGGGTCGCCGAGTATCGCAAGGCGATGCTCGCCGCGCAGTGCTACCCGCTGGCGTTCGTGTGGCACTCGGACGCGTGGTCGACGCTGGCCGACGTCCTCGCCGACGCCGCGGGGCGCCGCCGCTCGGAAGGCGCCCTCGACGCATCCAAGGACTTCATGCTCGATCGGCTCGACGATGCGCTGGAGCCCTTGGCACGAGTGCTCGGCGGCAAGCGCCTGTGGGACGAGATGAAGGAGAACGCGGTGGGCGCCACCGTGAACGCCGGTGGCGGCGCCCGGCTCGTGCTGGACGCGCTCGCCCGCGCCCGCTATCCGTTCGAATTGCACGTGGTGGGGCACAGCGCCGGGAGCATCTTCCTCACCCCGCTCGTGCAGTTGTGGACGGCCTCCGGGGCGATCGGCGAGGGCCCGCTCGCCGGGCAACGCGGCTACGGTCGCGCGATCGAGTCGGCGACGCTGTGGGCGCCGGCGATCACCACCGCG